>CAJMAW010000071.1 GCA_905211485.1 uncultured Lentisphaeria bacterium
GGTCTTCTCCAGTGGGGCTGTTCCTTGGGATTCGGGCAGCGGTTCCAGAATTCCGCGCTGTCGCGGTACTCTCCGCTGAAGCGGCAGTGGTCTTCCTCGGGCTCAAATGCGGACCAGTAGAATGCAATGGTCGCCGAATTGAACAGAGTCCCGTAGAGTTCCCTGTATCTCCGGTTCCGTTCATCGGTTCCGAGCTGGTCGAAGTTGAAAATATGCGCCCCGAAAATGAACTGGTGCGAAATCTGTTCCACGGAGACTTCCGTCCCTTCCGGAATCGCGGAAACGCAGCAGGAGGCGTCCGCTTTCCGGTAGCTTTCAATGTCCCGGCGGATTCGCTCCTGGACGTCGGCATTCCAGAGATTCCGGTAGGCTTCGGACATGTGAAGAAGCTGTTCTTCTTCCGTCATGGGATTTGGATTCGTGTATGTTGTCATGGTAGGATCCCTTTGCGTTAAGGAAGTTGTTCATGAGAAACGTTTCAGAAATAGCCGCCCTTTTCGATGATTTCCGAAATGCTGTCCCCCTGGCGGACCCAGGAGAAGATGTCGATTTCATTGCGTTCGATGCCTTCGGCGCGGAGGAGGACGTCATAGGCGATTTCCCGCGGGATGCAGAGGACGCCGTCGATGTCCCCGAAGATGATGTCGCCCGGGCGGACTGTGACCTTCCCGATCCGGACGGGAACCTGATAATGTGTGATCATGCAGCGCCCGAGAGAGCCGTTGCTGGTGCGGTATTTGTAGAAGACCGGGAATTTCTGGTCCAGGATCTGGCGCGTGTCACGGATCCCCCCGGAAATGACTGCGCCCCGGATGCCCTTGCTGATGGCGGTGGCGGTCATGACGCCGCCCCAGAGGGAGGCCTCCGTGTCTTCGGAGGTGTCCCATACGACGACGCCGTCCGGCTTGAAATCGTCCAGCATCTGCGCCCGGAACGTCATTTCCCCTTCGATCATCACGTTCGGCGCGCTCTTGACTGTGAACGCCTCTCCGCAGAGCACCATTTCATCCCGGAGCGGCATGATGGAGCTCGGCAGATTCTGGTTCAGGAGGCAGGCTTCGCGCAGGACGTCGTTGATGCATCCGGTATAGAGTTTCTCATAGCGTTCGCAGAGTTCCTTTACGGGAATCGGAAATTCGTTGGAGGGGATGTGCTGGCGGGTTGCGATGAGCCTGTCGAGTTTCATCAGACCGGCTTCTTTTGCTTTCTGTCTCATGTCCTGAAGAGATGGCATTGTTTTTTTCCTTTCCGGAAGAGGGTTGTGTTTTTTTCTGCGTCAAGGGGTTCACTCTGGAAGGTTCCTCCGGGAATCAGAGGACAATCCGGAAATGCCGGAGCCCGTCCCGGGAGAGGGAAAAGTTTCGTTGGACGGTCCCTTTCCCCGCCGCCGTGATTTCCAGCTCGTAGTTTCCATGGAATCCTTTGAAGGAGATTCCGGAGGAATCGCCTGAGTCCGCTTCGATGGACGTGGTCCATTCCTTTTTGAAAAGATCGCGGATCATGAAGTAGGCCGCTTTCGGGGTGAAGTCGTAACGGATGAGTCCGCCGTGGTAATAATTTTCCCCGGAAGCCATGTCTCCCTGCACCGCGCCGTGGGCGAAGCCGTCGACCAGGTTCCAGTAGATGATGCCTTCGGTCGCGGGATGGCTGAACCAGATGGAATAGAGCTGACGGAGAATTTCCGCCTGGGTTTCCTCGTCTTCTGCGGAGGGGGAATAGGCCGGGACGGTGACTTCCGTAATCTGGATATTCCGCCCCAGTGCCGCATAGGTGTCGAGCACCGCATAAAGCTGTTCCGGGTCGTAGTATCCTTTGCCGACCGTGTTGATCTCTTCATCCTCAGCGGGGAAAAACATGTGGAACTGCATTCCGATGCTGTCGATGGAAGCTCCGTTCCGGAGGGCCCGTTCGATCTGCATGTAGTACAGACTGCGGTTCGCGCGCAGTGTGCCGTATTCCCAGCAGAAGGGCGATGCTTCGTTGATGATCAGGCGGTTCCCGGGGAAATACTGTCTCGCCGTATGGAAACTCCATTCGACGAAATCCGCTTCCCGGTAGAAACGGAACGGCACATGTTCAAAATTCCAGAACGTTTCGTTCGTGACCTCCCAGGAGGGGATTCTTCCGCTGTAGCGTTCCGCCAGTTCCCGGAAGCGTTTGGCAAGAAGGCGCTTTTCCTTTTCCAGCGTCCCCTGCGCCCAGGCAGGGGCGAAGCCTGCGTAATTGAGACAGTGCGCCTTGGGTTCGATCCCGTGCTTCTCACAGTATTCCAGACAGAGATCCGGAGCAGGACGGCGGTAGACTTTCGGACTGTCCGCGGCAAAGCGCGGTTTCCCCTGTTCCACTTCCAGATCGCGCCAGTAAAAGGGGAGCGTCGCGATATTGAAGATGTCCGCGAAATACTCCCGGTAGGCGGCGTTCTGTTCGGAACGGGGGAATTCTTCCAGCATGAAAAGATTCCCTCCGATGCGGAATTCGTGATTTTTCAGCCGTGCGCGGACATGAACGTTCCGCAGAGGCCTTCCCTCGGAATCCGAAAATTCCAGGAAAGCGAAACTCTTGCGGTTTGTTTCAATTCCGTTCCGGATGCGGTCTTCCGTGAAATCGCGTTTCATGCGGAACAAACGCAGCATGGTGTCTTTTCTGTTCATGCTTCAGTTCCTTTCCTGAGAATGGGAGGAGCGGGGAATGATTCTGAGGACAAAAAATCCGGACCGCTCCAGCTCCAGCGCTTCTTCTCCGCGCAGCTCTGCGCCGCGGGAGAGAAGGACCGGGTTTTCCTCCCCGGATTCCGATTCCGGCAGCCTCATCGTGATGCCTTCCGGCAGTTCGGGCCTGACGGTCTGCGGAGCGGCGGAAGTGTTGACACAGACCAGGAGAGTCTCTTTCTCCGACTGACGGAGGAAACACAGCACCTGATCCTCCCTGTCGTGATCCAGCCAGATGGTTTCTCCTTCCCGGAGCGCTTCACTGCTTCTCCGGAGGGAGGCAAGATTCCGGAGGAAGGCGGTCCGTCCTTCCGGGGCTTCGGGGTTCCGGAGTAGGACGTGTTCCCCGGGATGGGAGAAAATACTGTGCCTTGCCGTGTCGCAATGTTCGATTCCGTTGTAGAGGAAGGGAACGCCGTCGAGGGTGAAGCAGAGCACGAGTGCCGCTTCGATCGCGTTGGAACCCCAGATTTTTTCATAGCGCTTGTCGTAGACGTCGTTGGCAATGTCGTGATTGTCGATCAGGCGCAGGAATCGTGCGCCGCGGAGAGCTTCGTTTCTCCGTTCCGTCCAGTTCTGGCGGAGTTTGACGGCGGGGGATTCCCCGCTGAAAATCAGTCCCAGAATGCCGCCGGTGGAGAAGGAATAATTGATGTCGAAGGCCTCCTTCTGGTCTTCCGGACGGGAATTTTCGCTTTCATCCAGAAGAAGGACGTCGGCTTTGATTTTTTCCATCCTCCGGCGGCCCTCGACCCAGAAATCGAGCGGGACGGAGTCGCCTACATCACAGCGGTAGCCGTCGACGTCGAATTCCCGTACGAAATACTCCATGTTTTTCCAGAGATGTTCCCGGAGTCCGGGATGCTCGAAATCCAGTTCCGGGAAGTGCCAGAGTCCGTTTTTGGGACTGCCGTCGGGATTTTTCTTCACGAATTCCGGATGCCGCACCGCAAAGGTCGGGCCCGCATGATAATATACCAGGTCCAGAATCACTTTCATTCCCAGCGCATGGGCTGAGCGGACAAAGGATTTCAGATCCTCCTCCGTCCCGTATTCGGGATCAATGGCGTAATAGTCCATGAGCCGGTAGGGACTCCGGGGGTTTTCGCAGCGGGAACGTTTCTGGCGCTCGCTCCAGAATTTGCGTCTCGGGTCGTCGTCGGCCTCGACAATGGGGAGAAGGTAGAGCACGTCCGCTCCGGTCGCGGCGACTTCGGAAAGATGTTCTTCCGCAGCGCGGAGTGTCCCTTCCCGCGTGAAGGCGCGCAGAGACATCTGATAGATTACGCAGTCCCGGACAAATCCGGAAATAGGTTTCGCACTCCGGGTTTCCGGATTCAGAAGAACGTTCAGACGCCCCGGATAGCAGTCCCCCGCCGCGCTGCCCGAGCCGGAGACGCCGTGCCCGTAGGTGATGCTGTCTCCGAGACAGGCGACGCGCGCAGTGTCTGCGTGAACCTCGTCTATGGCTTTCTTCAGAAGCCACGCGATCCGGGAATGTCCGTGGTGGTTCGGATGGCATCCGTCATCCGTCCCGTCTCCGTTTCTCCGGTTGAAGAGATAGCCGTTGACGGCGTCCAGATCCGTTTTCGCAAAATCGGCATGCAGATCCACCAGCCCTGCTCCGGCTCTGGCAGCCTCTTCCCGGACAATTTCGTTGGCTACGGCAATCCGTTCCGACGGCGGCGCCATGCCGTACGGTTCCTTGCCGTGACGGCTCATCAGCGCACGGTCGATGACGGGAGGAATGGTCATGACAATAATCCGCGAACCGATGGCATTCAGTTCCCTCAGAATCTTCCGGTACGTTTTCCGGAAGTCTCCCGGAGTGGAGAGGGCCTTCGGATTGCAAGTGTCGTTGGAACCCCCGAGCAGGATGGTGAGGGTCGGTCGGAATTCCTTTGCAGGCCCGACTTCCTTTCGGAGGATGTCTGCGGCGTTGGCGCCGCCGATGCCGTAGTTCCTGATTTCAGACATGGTTGTTTTGTCTCCGCCTTGAATTGATGAAGAACATGGTTCCGTAATTCTTTTTTGTATGAATTGCTATGAAAAAGAGTGAAAGGAAATGACTGTTCCCTTTTTCCTCCGGATTTCTTCCGGATTTGATTTCTCCAGCTCTCCCGGACTGTTTCCGGATCTTCTCTCCCAGGCTTCCTCCTCTTTCTCTCTCTAAGCATTCCCTCGCTTCCGGCGCATGGAACGCGGAGCGGAAAAGAAGGAGAGGCGATCAAGGGAAGAACGCGCGAAGGGGGAAAAAGTGAAATTCAGCTCCACTGACGGTCGTTTGCCCATTCCCTGTCCCAGGCCTCCGTGGATTCCCATGGCACGGGGAAATCAGGATGGGATTTTTCCCGGATCAGGCTTTCGTTCAGGGAGTCGATCCCGAGACCCGGTTTGTCGGGAACCTGGATGTATCCGTTTTCGATTTTCAGAACCGGTTTGACGAGATCTCCCCACCAGGGAACATCGACCGAATGCACCTCCAGGGCCATGAAGTTGCGCGTCGCCGCGGCGACATGGACCGCGGCCATGCAGGCAATCGGGCTTTCGGCCATGTGGATGGACATCTGGACGCCGTATTCTTCGGCCATATCTCCGATCTTCTTGGTTTCGAGGATTCCCCCAGCCGTCAGGACGTCCGGGTGAATCACCGCCAGGGCTCCGGATTCCAGGAGCGGCCTGAAGGATTCCTTCAGATACATGTCCTCTCCGGTTCCGAGGGGCGTGGTCGTGCTGTTTGCGAGCCGGACATACTGCCCGGTCAGCTGCCACGGGACGGGATCCTCCATCCAGGCGAGATTGAATTTTTCCAGACGTTTCGCCAGTTTGATGCAGTCTTCCAGCGGGATGTGTCCGAGATGGTCGATGGCGATGGGAATTTCATATCCGGTCACCGCCCGGCAGTCCGCCATGTATTTTTCCAGGAAGTCGAGCCCTTTTTCCGTGATGTGGATTCCGGTGAAGGGATGGGCGGTGTTGAAGAGATCGTAGGCTTCGCCTCGCATCGCACGCGGATCAATGGAGCCGTGCGGTGTGGAGAAGACGGTCTTTTTGTATTCCCTCATTTTTTCCAGGAATCCGAGCGGAGCGCTCAGAGCTCCGGGGACGTCCATGAGCAGTTCGATCCCGAGATCCATTTTGAGGAAGGTGTATCCCTGTTTCATGCGGTCCTTGAGGGCTTTCCCCATGTCGCGTCCGCCGCCTTCGGAATCGGTGTCGCAGTAGATGCGGATCCGGTCGCGGAAACGTCCGCCGAGAAGCTGCCAGACGGGCACGCCCCAGGCTTTCCCCACAATGTCCCACAAGGCGACTTCGATCCCGCAGACGCCTCCCGCCTGCCGGGAATCGCCGCCGAACTGTTTGATCCTCCGGAAGATTTTCTCCACATTGCAGGGATTTTCCCCGAGAATCCGGCTTTTGAGCATGGCTGCGTAGGTGCGGCTGGAGGCGTCGCGCACCTCGCCGTAACCGATGATTCCCTGATTGGTGTAGAGTTTGATCAGGGTGCAGCGTTTGGGCGCTCCGTCGATGTCGGCAAAACGCATGTCCGTGATTTTCAGACTGGACGGGTCGATTTTCCGGGCCATGGATTTCTTCTCCTTAGTTTGGTATCCAGCAACTCTTCAAATCAAAACAATTGCAAAAATCCCGGATGAGATCCGCTCATTCCGGGACCCTTTTTCGTTCCATTCATCTCAGATGATATTCTTTTCCCCCTGCCGGAATGCGTCCACCGCCTTGTTCAGGCAGGAGAGCAGAAGAGGAAGTTTTTCAGGAGTGAAATCGCCCGGCAGCCCCAGCAGAGTGATGGCCGCTATGACCTCTCCGCCCCTGCCGCAGACCGGTTTGGACAAAGCTCCGATTTTCCAGCGGTTTTTCCCCGAATTCAAAACGTAATGATGTTCCTTCAGAAATCCGATGGATTGGATGAGAAGCTCCGGATCCCGCTTTTCGGCAATGTCTTCCCCGCAGAGCTCCGCGAGGTGGAGAATTTCCTTCCGCCCCGCATGCAGCAGAAGCGCCGCTCCGACGGATCCCTCAATGATGGGAAAGCGGCTTCCCGCTTTCCCTGAAATCCCGAACGGACCCGGAGAATCCGCACGTGCCAAAGTCAACTGCTCCGCCCCCTGCCGCACGGAAAGTTTGCAGGAAAGACGCGACTCCCCTGCCAGCGTGTCCAGAATCTCCTGCGCCTGTTCCCAGTACGGTTCCCCCCTGTGCATTTTCAGCAGCAGCGGCAGCAGGGCGTTCCCGAGTTCGTACGCGTTCCCCCTGCTTTCGCGGATCCAGTTGTACTTCAAAAGCGTTTGCAGGATCCGGTATCCCGTGCTCTGCGTGATGCCCAGTTCACGGCTCAGCGCCTGGCGCGTCATCGGTGCATCGGAATTCCCCAGTCTGCTCAGAATGGCAAGCGTTTTTTCCACCGCGGGGATGGTGTTGTTGTGATTTCCGGATTTATTCATATTTGAAATTTCACTTTTATAATCTGAAATTTTCTGAAGGGAAAATACTCTCTTTCCATGAAAACGCAACTGAATTTCCAGATTTTTTTATGTTTTTTTCAAGAACAGGCGAAAAAAAGATAAGGAGAATACGCCGGAAAGGATGATGTCTGGGAGAAAAGATCAGGGAAAGAGCAGGGCGGGATAAAAGTTTTTGTGAGCGCGCGTGCGGCCGAAGCCCTGAAAATTCCGATGCCGTTGCTGCGGCTGCAATGAAGGGGGGAAAACACTATGGGAAAACAGGGAAAACACACCCGCAGGGGAAAAAAAGGAAGGATCCTTCCGGACACGGGAAGAAAGTCCCCCCTTTGCCGAATTCGACTTCTCAGTAGAAGAAGACGGCTCGGAGTGCAGAGACAAAAAAACCCCTCCGGAAAGTTTCTTCAAAGGAAAAGAAAGATCCGGAGAGGAATTTTCAAATTTCCTGAAAGCAGGAAAAACAGAAGGAAAACCCGGAATTATTCGGCCTTTTCCGCGGCTTCTTCCTTTTTATTGAGAAGAGCGGAGAGGCGGGATTTTTTTCTGTTGGCCTTGTTTTTGTGGATGGTGCCGGTCTTGACGGCCTTGTCAAGGGCGGAGCACTGCTCGTTGAAGAGGGAAACGGCCAGATCCTTGTCACTGCCTTCCGCGGCGGCACGGAATTTTTTCTCGGTTGTGCTGAGAGCGTTTCTGCGGGATTTGTGACGGATGCGGGCCTTTTCGCTGTTGCGCTGTGTCTTGACAGCGGATTTCCTGACTTTGGTTTTGGGCATTGAAGCGTCCTTTCCTAACTTTTTTATCGCAAACTATCGCAAAATAAATTTCAAAATATCATTGAACAGATAATATAACTCCGCAAGGTGTCAGTTTTCAAGTAAAAAAATGGAAAAACTCTCGCAGTTTCATGAAAAGAACGGGAAAAATGCAGAACAAAGGGCGGAATTAAAGAGCAGAAGGACTTGAAGAAGAGGCGCAGGAGATGTAGTGTAAAAGAAGCCGATTCGTGTTTTCGAATACCGGCGGGGTTGTTTGCGCCCGCGTCATGCGGTCTCCCCCTCCCCGCCCGGTGTTGCGGAGGAGACGGACAGGGACCAAATCTTGATTATACTAGAGAACTGGAGAATGAAACATTAATACAGCCTGGAGGCTCACAGAATGAATCACGAACTTCTGGCAATACTCGAATACATCGAACAGGAACGCGGTATCAGCAAGGAACAGCTTGCCGAAGCCGTGGAAAAAGCCTTGCTCAGCGCCTCGCGGAAAAGCATACACCCTGCGAGCGATCTGGAAGTGAAACTGGACCGCAGCACAGGCGAAATCAAGGCATGGGCGAAACTGGAAGTGGTCGAGGCGTTTCCGAACAACGATCAGATTTCCATTGACAAGGTCCGGGAAAAAGATCCCACCGCGCGTGTGGGAGACATCATCAACTGGGAAGTGACCCCGAAGAATTTCGGCCGGATTGCCGCCCAGACAGCCCGGCAGGCCATTCTTCAGCAGATCCGGAAGGCGGAGAAGGATATTGTCCAGGATGAATTCAAGGACAAGGTGGGGGAACTGATCAGCGGGACCGTGCGGCGGATTGAATCGGGTTCGGTGATTGTGGATGTTCAGAAGGCGGAGGGCGTCATTGCGGGCAAGGACAAGGTGCCGGGAGAACAGTATATGCCCGGGGACCGGATCTACGCGGTGCTGGTCAAGGTGGACACCCTCTCAGCGGGACCGAGTCTGATTCTGTCGAGATCGACGCCGGTGTTTGTGAAGAAACTGTTTGAACGGGAAGTGTCCGAGATTCATGACGGCGTGGTGGAAATTGTCGGGATTGCCAGGGAGGCGGGAGCCCGGACCAAGATTGCCGTCCGCAGCAACGATTCAAGAGTCGACCCCGTGGGAGCCTGCGTGGGAATGCGCGGGATGCGGGTGAGGAACATCACGAACGAACTCGGCGGAGAACGGGTGGACATCATCCGCTATGACGAGGATATCAAAACGTATCTTGCCAACGCCATGCATCCGGCGAAACTTTCCGCGATTCTCGTGGACAGCGAAAAGAAGCTTCTGACGGTTCATGTGGATCAGGAGAATTCCAAACTGGCGTTCGGGCGGAAAGCCCAGAATGTGCGTCTGGCGCAGAAACTGACGAACTGGAATATCAATCTTGTCATTGATGAGGAACAGCCCGAGGAGTCTTTTGAGGAAAAGAAGGCGCATATGACCGAACAGCTTGCCGCGGATCTTTCCATTGCCTCGTCTGAGGCTGAACTTCTTGTGAACAACGGATATCCGACCGTGGAGGGGCTGAAGGAGGTCACGGTGGAGGAACTTGCAAAAATAGACGGGCTTCCGCGGGAATGCGCGGAGCGGATAGTGGATGCCGTCGCAAAAATGAATCCGGGAGACGGTGGCGGCGCGGAAGGATAAGTTTATTTTTCCGGCGTGCAGATCCTCCTTCCATCGTTTCGGTTCAGGAATCACAGAGGTTTTAGAATGGTTGTCAAAAGCATGAAGGTGAAAACCCTTGCCGAAAAATACGGGCTTGCCCCGAAAGAAATTATCAAGGAGCTGGAATCCCAGGGGTTCACCGGGGTCAAAACCGCCAGTTCCAACATTCCCGCGGACGCTGTCGAACTCGTGGAAGCGTATTTCGACGAGCTGATGGCAAAACGGAACAAGTCCGACGAGGCCGAGCTTGCCGCGGAAGAGGTGGAAGAGAAGCTGGCCGAAAAACGGGAACCGGTGAAAACCAGGAAACGTTCTTCGGGATCGGGGATTTACTCTTCGCGTGAAGAAAACGCCGGAGGGGGCGGCGGCAGGCAGAAGTCCAAACAGGGCAAATCGGGGAAATCCACTTCCGGGGTATCCGCAGCGTCTTCGTCTCCTGCGGTTCCGGCGCAGGCGAAGGAGGTTCATGTAAAGACTCCGATCATCGTCAAGAATCTGGCCGATGCGCTCGGGAAGAAGCCCAACGAGGTGATTACGGGCCTGCTCATGATGAATGTGCTTGCGAGCATCAACCAGGTGGTGGAGCCGGAAGTGGCGCAGAAGCTGGCGGAAAGCATGAATGTCATTCTGGTGGTCGATCGGCGCGAGAAAGAAGAGCATGCTGTCCGTGAAATGCAGGAAAGTCCGGAAAAGGATCCGGAGGATATGGAATATGAGGACGATGCGCGGGATCTGAAGCCGCGTCCTCCCATTGTGACCTTCATGGGGCATGTGGACCACGGGAAGACCTCGCTTCAGGATACGATCCGGAAAACTCATGTGGCGTCCGGGGAAGCGGGGGGGATCACACAGCACATCGGCGCGTCCGTGGCGTCTTCCGGAGGGAAGACGATCACATTTGTGGACACCCCAGGGCATGAAGCGTTCACGCAGATGCGGGCCAGGGGTGCGAATGTGACGGATATCGTGGTCCTGGTGGTTGCCGCGGATGACGGTTTCATGCCGCAGACCATCGAAGCGCTGAATCACGCGAAGGCCGCCGGAGTGCCCATCATTGTGGCGATCAACAAGATGGATCTTCCGAACGCGAATCCGGACAAGATTCTTCTTCACATGCAGCAGCATGGTCTGATGTCTGAAGACTGGGGCGGCGAGACGGCGGCGATCCGCGTTTCCGCCCGCACAGGCATGGGAATCGACCAGCTTCTGGAACGGATCATGCTGGAAGCGGAGATGCTGGAGCTGAAAGCGAATCCGAAACGTCCCGGGATGGCATATGTGCTGGAATCCCAGCTGGAACAGGGATTCGGGCCCACGGCAAGCGTTGTGGTGAAAAACGGCACCCTTCGCGTGGGGGATCCGGTGATCTGCGGGGGATATTATGGAAAGGTCAAGAGTCTGATAGACCACAGAGGACATCGTGTGGCGATGGCGGGTCCCAGCACGCCGGTCAAGGTGGCGGGGCTGTCCGGAGTGCCCGAGGCTGGAGCGAAGATGGTGGTCTGCCGGAGTCTAAACGAGGCACGGGAGCTGGCGGAAAAGCGTCTTGCCAACAGCAGAATTGAGAATTTGACCAGCCGGACCCCGGGAGCCAGCCTGGAAGAACTCTTTTCACAGATGGAATCCGGGAAGAAAAACACGCTGAAGGTCATCATCAAGGCGGATGTGCGCGGATCGGCGGAGGCGATTGTGGATTCGCTGGGGAAACTGTCCTCGGAAAAGATCAGCATTGAGCCGCTGCATGTGGGAGTCGGCGCGATTACGGAAAACGATGTGCTGCTGGCGGCGTCTTCGGATGCGATCGTCATCGGATTCCATGTCCGGGTCAATCCCGGAGTGAACGATCTGGCGAAGAAGGAAAAGGTTGAAGTCCGTCTGTACAGCATCATTTACGAGCTGATTGAGGATATCACAGATGCGCTTGCGGGCCGTCTGGAACCGGAGAAGAGGGAGAAGGAACTTGGGATCGTGCGTATTCTGAAGATTTTCACGCTTTCCAAGGGGCCGAAGGTCTGCGGGTGTGTTGTCGAAAAAGGAGTGGCGCGCGTGGGGGCGAAAGCCAGGGTGTTCCGCAACAACGAACTGATTTTCAATGGAGAGGTCCGTTCTCTCCGGCATTTCCAGGAAGATGTGAAGGAAGTGCGTCACGGAATGGAATGCGGAATCAAACTCGACAATTTCCTCGACTTCAGTGAAGGCGACACGATTCAGCTGTATGAAATCGAACTGAAGAAGGCCACGCTCTGATTTTCTCAGGATATCTTCCACACCTCGCCTGCGGGGTGGGGGGGAAGAAATCTGCGTATCGCTTATCGAGACGAATCAAGACGAATCAAGACGGACCGAACGAATTCTATGGAAGAATGGGGGAAAATGCTCCGTTGTGCTTTGGCGGCGGACAGACTCCCGCAGTTTTTTTCATTTTTTCTTTTCATTTTTCATTTTTTTACAGTTATAGGAGAAAACGGTTATGCCCGGATCATCCTCTCAATCCGCCCCGGTCGACAGAATCGCCAGAGTCAATGAAATCCTGAAGAGGGAAATCGCGGATTTGATAGAGAAGCGCGGTTTGAACGAGGGGGGATGTCTGATTTCCGTGACGAAAGTGAATTGTTCATCCTGTCTGAAGAACGCGGCGGTTTATATCAGCCTTCTGGGGGGGAAGCCGGAGGACGAGGCAAGAGTGCTGAAAGTGCTCATGCGCTGCCGTCCTGAAATTCAGCGCGGAGTCGCGAAGCACATTGTGCTGAAATACACACCTGTGCTGCATTTTATTTTTGACCGCAGCATCCGGGATGGCGACCGTGTGCTGGATATTATCCGCGAGCTGGAGGAAGATGATGCCTCGAAGTGAGAACGGTTTTTTTGAGGAAGTCTTTTCTCTGATCCACGCTTCCGCCGATGCGGGGAGTGAGAGGGAAGGAGGGAAGCCCTTTCTGCTTGTGACGCATGAGAGACCGGATGGAGACGCCGTCGGCTCCCTGAGTGCACTCTGGATTCTTCTGAATGGAAACGGTTACCGCGCGGATGCGCTGTTTCCGGAAGAAGCCCCCGACTTTTACCGGAGTTTTCTCTGCCCTGTGCTGAAGGAACCCCTGTCTGCGGAAGAAATCAACGAACGGTATTCGCTTCTGATCAATGCGGATGCGTCGACGGTGGCGCGTCTGGGGCTTGGAGGGGTGGATTTCACGGATCTGAAACTGCCTCTTCTGACGCTGGATCATCATCCGGACAACGGACGTTTTGCGCAGGTGAACCATGTGGATCCGTCTGCGTGTTCGACGGCGGAAGTGGTCTATTTCCTGGCACGTGCGGCGGATTGGCGTATTTCCCCCGCCGCCGCGACTGCGCTTCTGCTGGGCATTACGACGGACAGCGGCTGCTTCCGTTTCGACAACACAACTGCGGAATCCATGCGCGCGGCCGCCTCGCTGCTGGACCTGGGTGCGGATCATCACGCGATCATCGAAAAGGTCTATCTTTCCAAGCCCGTGAACATGGCGGTGTTCGAGGCGGAAATGCTGAGCCGGCATCTTCGGAGCGCACTGGACGGGAAACTGGTATGGCTTCTGCTGGATCCGGCGCTGATGAAGCGCTATTCCATCGACATGCGGAATACGGAGCAGCTCATTGAACTTCTGCGCGGGATGGAAGGAGTGGAAGTAGCGGCGCTTCTGAAGCCCTGCGGCGGAAAGGATGGGAAGATGGAAATGTACAAAATATCGCTGCGTTCAAAGAACCCTGAGATTTCGGTGGGGCGGATTGCCCGCCGTCTGGGGGGAGGCGGGCACGAAATGGCGGCGGGATGCAGCATTTCGGCGGAAAACGCGGAAGAAGCCGAATCAATACTCATACAGAATGTGGAGATGGAATTTCATGAGACACAATCCTAGGAAACACCGGCTCCCGCCGTTTGAAAAGAGCGGGATCCTGCTGGTGGACAAGCCGGCAGGCTGGACGAGTCACGACGTGGTGGCGTTTCTCCGCGCCCGATTCAACGCGGTGAAGGTGGGGCATTGCGGCACCCTGGACCCCGCTGCGACCGGATTGCTGGTCATGGTGCTCGGGAAATTCACCAAACTCAGCCAGAAGTTCAGCGGAGAGGACAAGGTGTACAGCGGGACCATCCTTCTGGGAACGGAAACGGATTCGCAGGATATGGATGGGAATGTCATCCGGACGGCGGACTGGTCCGGAGTCACGGAAGAGGCCCTGAAAGAAGCCTTTTCCAGTTTTATCGGAGAGATCGAACAGATTCCGCCGATGGTATCTGCGGTCAAGAAGGACGGGGAGCGCCTCTACGAGCTGGCGCGCCAGGGAATCGAGGTGGAACGGGAGGCCAAGCTGGTGACGGTTCATTCGATTGAAGTGGAGAATGTCGATCTGCCTTATGCGGATTTCACGGTCCGCTGTTCCAAGGGGACGTATGTGCGGACGCTCTGTTCGGATGTGGGAAGGAAGCTCGGCTGCGGCGGAGCGCTCTACCGTCTGAACAGGGAGAAAAGCGGAGAGTTCCTGCTGAAGGATGCGTATCCCGTCGATGAGATCAGGAACTGGACGCAGGAGGATCTGGCGGATCACATGGATTTCATTCTGCATCAGAAACTTGCAAAAATGCCGAGCTTTTCGTCCTTCTGACGGCGGCGCTATGCCACGCGGAGGGGAAAAAAGAAAAAAAGGAGTGAGATTCCATGTCATTGGCCAGCATCCGGGAAATAGAAGAATCCGCAAACGCCTTTCTGGATTCAACGGAGGAGCCGTTCCGATTTTCCGAACTGACTTCCTCCGTGGCCGCAGCGCTCGGCATTCCCGAATCCGATGCGGACTCGTTCCGCAGGGTCGAACGCGAATGTGAAATCCTTTTCGGCGAACGGGAAGACTTTTTCCGTTCCGGCAGGGAAAACGGGCTTTGCCATCCGAAGAAATCCTTTTTCCGTGCCTGCCGTTTCCGGATACAGCCTTCCGCATTTGAAATCGAGCGGGGAATTCTTCTTCCCGGAGCCCGTTTCGCCCCGTATTGCAATGCGGAACTGTTTCCCGACGATTATGAAATCCGTCCCTGCATCTCCGCGGGAAAGGGAGAGGGAAAGGAGCCGCCTCTGGAAATTCAGAAGATCCGTGCGGAATTCGGGGAGATTGCTCCGGCGTATCTGATGCTGGGGCGGGCGGAATTCATTGATCTTCTTGTGGCGGAATCGGACGAAAACTACCGGACGCTCCGGACAGTTTCCAATATTGAAAAAGCGCAGCTGGACCTTTCCGTCTTTGACCTTTCCGCGTTCTATGCGCGTCATTCCTTCCGACCGGGAGACATCCTGATCCTGACGGTGGAGGACTGGACGAACGCCGTCTTTACACTCGACATTCTTCCCGGATCCTCCGGCGCGGCGGCCTCCCCCCTGGATCAGGAACTCTGGATTTCGGCGCTGGAACAGGCTCTTCTTCAGGTCTGCTCCGGAGATCCGGGGCAAGGATCCTCAGGGAATACGGATTCTCATACGGAGGGGAATATCCCCGCCCAGATCTCCCTGGCGTATCTGTTCGCCTTTGAAAACGGAGAGGATCTGAGGAACCGGCCCTTCCTGGGCATCGATGAATACCGCTATAAGATGCGCGAAATCGCCATCCGGAGAGATGATGCGGAATGGACGCTCGTCCCCGCGGACGATCTGGCCGATCCCGGCTCCGGAAATTTTGCTGCGCATCCGGGCAACGGGGAGGAAAAGGTGGAAGGAACGGAAGAATGTTCCCGCCATTTTCCTTCCCATTCTTCCGGCGGACACCGCCATGCGATGGGAGAAACAACGTCGTCCTGCTGCTGCGGAGAAGGCGGCGGTGAATCGCTTTCCTCTCCCGGAAAACGGCTCCGGCAGAAGGATCCGGATCTGCAGACTCATACGGAGGAGGGCGATGAAATCATCCATGGACTCACGCCGGATCAGTTTTCCGCTTCTTCCGGGAACCTGGATTCCCTGGAGTCGATTCTGGCGGACACCCATGCACCGGTGAATTCCGTGGAATCCTTCGCCTTCATACAGGACGCCATCGCCAATGGGGAAAGCGGTTTCGACGCGTTTTATCAGCGCTTCATCGCGCTGACCGGAATCCGGTTTGCGGACGATGCGCAGGAAACGGCTTTTCTGAATTTTCTGGATGAGGCCTGGGAAGAGAGTCTGGAATTTTACAATCCCGTTGCGGATATGGCGAAGATGCCGTTGAGAGCGCATCTGCTGGAAATGACGGAGCAGCGTCTGGATTTGTTGTCCCGTTTTTCCGTCTGCGCTGAGGGGGAGACGGCCGAGAAGAGGGACGTGCTTTCCCGGGAAACAGCCGGAGCTGTTCAATCGGTCCGCCACCAGATCACGGAGACTCTTGCCCTGCTGAACAATGCATCGGAACTTCCGGAAGGGGAGGAGTACGAGCAGCTTGAACTGCGCGTTGGAGACATTGCCGAACTCTGGGATGCTCTTCTGGAAAAGATCACCGGGGAACTGCCGCCCTCCCTTTGAAAGAGCTCTTCTTTTTTCAAAACCGGGAAAGAAGAGGAGGGAAATCCGCTGGAGGATGGGGAATAATCCTGATCGGGAATCCCTCCGGGGCGCAGCAGACTCCCGGAGAGAGAATGAAAAAAATCCCTCCTTTCCAAGGCGGCGGGGCTTGTATTTTCCTTCTCCGATGATTAATGGGCGCCTCTATTTATTTGAGGGGGAATTGAGTTTGTAACAGGAAAAAGAATGC
>CAJMAW010000072.1 GCA_905211485.1 uncultured Lentisphaeria bacterium
CATTCTTTTTCCTGTTACAAACTCAATTCCCCCTCAAATAAATAGAGGCGCCCATCTTTCCTACGCGTCCTCCTCTTCCCCTTTCAGTCCTTCCTTTCTTTTTCCCACTTTTCCCCTCCGCCTTGCGCTGCGCACCCGTCCCGGCGGCGAGGGAAAAAAGGAAAAATGAGATCGGGAAAAGATGCGCTGCCGCCGGATGCGGAAAAAAGAGAAAAATGGGAATGGAGGCAGGGCAGGGAGGAAAAGTTCCTTGAATATTTGATTGGAAATGCTTCCGCTTCCGTATCTGACACCCTTCCATCTTTGTGCCGGGAAGCATTCTTGATAGAGTATTGATAATAGATATTGATTATGATTGCTGTACTCTCCTTTTTCCCTTTGCGGACGTCCGGGATGGGAAGCGGATCCGCAAATCAGAGTGCCATGAAGGTCTCCTTGTCCCGATGGATGTAAACGGATTGGACGATCCCGAGATACACCATTGTGGCGATCATGAAGGTCCCGCCGTAACTGACAAGCGGAAGCGGCAGACCCGTGACCGGCGCTATCCGGATGCACATGCCGATATTCACTGCCGTATGGGTCAGAAGCAGTACCGCCACCCCCACACATAAATAACGGCCGAAGGCATCGGGCGCCAGAATGGCCGTGCGCAGAATGGAAAAGAGCAGTGCCGCATAGATAAAGACAAGTGCCAGTGTCCCGAGAAGCCCCGTTTCTTCCGCAATGACTGGGAAAATGAAATCGGAATTCGCCACCGTCTGCGGCAGATAGCCCAGCGTGCAGTGAGTGCCCTGCATGAATCCCTTTCCAGTCAGTCCCCCGCTCCCGACTGCCATCTCCGCCTGAAGCTGATTCCAGCCCCGGTTCTGCGGATCCCGGTCCGGATCCAGGAACACCCGGATCCGTTCCTTCTGATACGGCTTCATCATGTAATAGGCCGTGGGCATGAAAGCCGCTCCGGCAATCAGGAGAATCAGCAGATAACGCCATTTCAGGCCTCCTGTGAAGGCAATGGTTCCTACTACGGGAATCAGAACCAGCGCCGTCCCGAGATCGGGTTCCTTCAGAATCAGCAGGAATGGGAGCGCGGTCAGCAGGCACAGCCCCGCTGCCCAGGGCAGCTTGTTGATATCTGCTTTCTTCATGGAAAGAAGCCATGAGGCTCCCAGGAGAATCCCCAGCTTCGCAATCTCCGACGGCTGAATGCTTACTCCCGCAATATCCAGCCAGCGTCTCGCTCCGAAACGCTCCACCCCGTTCAGCAGCACGTAGCCCAGCAGAAGGAGGGACAGCGGGTACAGTACAAAGGACGCCGGTCCGAACCAGCGGTAGTCCGTGAAACTCAGAATCAGCCAGGCCGTAAAGCCCAGCCCCATATAAAAAAGTTGGCGTTTCCAGAAGACTTCCGCATGGACTCCGCCCACCTGCTGCCCAGTCCCATATATGAAGAGCGCTCCGATTGCAAGCAATGTCAGCATCGGGACAATCTGCATGTAATCGAAGCGCCCCGCCAGACGACGGAGAAACTGAAACACAGGATTCGGCCCCACTGACTGTTTCTCCCGCAGCGAGGCGGCAACGGAAAATTTACTGCTCATCGGATGACGTCATCGGAGAGCCGTCCCCGCCTGCAGGCGGAAGGTCTGATCCCGTTTCGGCCCCACGGAAACAATGCCGATTCCGGCATGAAGCAGTTCCGCCACGCGTGCAAGATATTTGCGCGCGTTTTCAGGAAGCTCCTCAAAAGATCTTGCTTCCGTTGTGGACGTCTTCCATCCGGGGAGGGTCTCATAGTGCGGGCGGACACTGTTCAGCATTTCTGTGTCCGCGGGGAAATCGGTATGGAGTTTCCCGTCGATCTCATAGGCAGTGCAGATTTTGATTTCGTCCAGTTCGTCGAGGACATCGAGTTTTGTGACAGCCAGAAGATCAATCCCGTTGACCATGCAGCTGTAACGGCAGGCGACGATATCAAGCCATCCGCAGCGTCTGGGTCTTCCTGTCGTTGCGCCGAATTCCCCGCCTTTGTTCCGGAGGAAATCCCCGCTTTCCCCGTGCAGTTCCGTGGGGAAGGGGCCTTCTCCGACCCGGGTGGAATAGGCTTTCAGGACTCCCCAGACTTCATTGATGGCGCGCGGCGGAAGTCCGCTCCCGGTGCAGGCGCCGCCGCTGGTGGTGTTGCTGCTCGTGACAAAAGGATAGGTTCCGTAATCAATGTCGAGAAAAGCGCCCTGTGCGCCTTCCAGAAGAATCCGCTTCCCGTTCCTGGCGGCTTCGTTGATGCTTGCGACGGTGTCCCTGACATAGGGCGCAAGCTGTTTTGCTGCATCGGAGACTTCCCGCCAGGCTTTTTCCACATCCAGCGCCTCCGCCCCCAGAGGCACACAGGCCTTGTTGTAGGCGGCGGCTTCCTCCCGGAAATGCTTTTCCAGCCGTTCCGGATCCAGCAGTTCGACCCCGCGGATCCCGGTTCTTCCGGCCTTGGAAGCGTAGGCGGGCCCGATCCCGCGTTTGGTGGTGCCGATTTTCTTTTCCGGAGCGGCATTGTTTTCGTGATAGGCGTCGAGCAATTTATGCCAGGGCATGATGAGATGGCAGCGGGAACTGAGTTGAATTCCGGAAATGTCAATCCCCCTTGATTCGAGATGTTTCATTTCCTTCAGGAGTTCAACCGGGTCCACCACGACCCCGTTCCCGATGACGCATGCCGTGTTTTTCCGCAGAATCCCGGAAGGAATCAGATGGAGCACATACTTCTCACTCCCGTTCTCCACCGTGTGCCCTGCATTGTTGCCGCCCTGAAAACGGACGACCATTTCCGCATTTTCCGTCAGGACATCAATGATCTTCCCTTTTCCTTCATCGCCCCACTGGACGCCTACAAGAACGCTTACCGACATAGTTTCCGATTCCACATGTGTTTGATTCCGCGATTCCATTTTCTTATCCGTCGCCGGGGTGCGGATCGCAGAAGATGAATTCCCGCGCCCGGGCAATACTTCCTTTAAAGATAATGACATTCCGTGAAATTTCAAATCATCTCCCGATTTTTCAGAGATTTCCCCCGTCTGCAATTTTTCTTGCGAATCCGATTTGAAAAACGGGCGGAAAAATGGTATCTTTTGAATCCGGCGGGGAAAGACGAATCTTCCCCCCCCTCTTCCATACTTCCCGCACCCGGCTTCCCGGAGCGGAGAATTTTCAATCCGACAGGAACAGAAAAATGGCAAAACACACAGACTCTCCTTCTTCCCCTTCTGCAGACGCAATCCGCTCCGCCATGGAGGAAATCGGCGAAAGGGCCAGAATCGCCTCCCGGATCCTCGCAAATACGGAGACGAAAATTAAGGATGAATGGCTCCTGTCCATGGCAGACGCTCTGGAAAATTCCAGCGCCGAACTCCTCCGGGAAAACGCCCGGGATATGAAAGTCGGCCGGGATGCCGGCCTCTCCGGCGCGATGCTGGACAGGCTTCAACTCACGCCCGAACGCATCAAGGCCATGGCTGACGGGCTCCGCCATGTGACCAGTCTGGAAGATCCTGTCGGACGCCGTCTTTCCACGATCCTGCGTCCCAACGGGCTCCGGATTGAAAAGGTTTCCGTGCCGATCGGAGTCATCGGTTTCATTTACGAATCGCGCCCGAATGTGACTGCGGATGCCGCGGGGCTCTGCCTGAAGGCGGGCAATGCCGTCATTCTGCGCGGCGGGTCCGAGGCGTTTCATTCCAATATGGCGATTGCCCAATGTATTTCCCATGCCGCCGTCGCGCACGGGATGCCGGAAGGCGCGGTTCAGCTCATCCCCTGGACCGACCGCGCGGCAGTCGCTGCCATGCTCAAGATGGACCGTTTCATCGACCTGATCATTCCCCGCGGCGGAGAAGGGCTTATCCGCTATGTCGTGGAAAACTCCACCATTCCCGTCATCAAACACTACAAGGGAATCTGCCATATTTTCGTGGATGCGGACTGCAATATGGAAATGGCGCTTGACATCATCGAGAATGCGAAATGCCAGCGTCCGGGCGTTTGCAATGCGCTGGAAACACTGCTGATTCATGAGGACATCGCCGAATCCTTTGTCCCGAAATTCGCCGCCCGCATGAGGGCGTGCGGCGTGGAACTCCGCGGCGCAAACCGCTTCTGCGAACTGGTGAAGGATGCGCTTCCAGCATCGGAGGAAGACTGGTCCACGGAATATCTGGATCTGATCCTTTCCGTCCGGATCGTCCCCGATCTCCGGAGCGCGGTGGAACACATCAACCATTACGGTTCCGGACACAGCGACTGCATCGTGACGGAGAATCCCGCCAATGCCGAATATTTCCTGAATCATGTGGATTCCGCCGCCGTCTATGTCAATGCCTCCACCCGATTCACAGACGGCGGAGAGTTCGGCATGGGCGCCGAAATCGGCATCAGCACCGATAAGCTCCATGCGCGCGGGCCTATGGGACTGCCGGAACTGACCTCCTATAAATACAAGATATACGGCTCCGGGCAGATCCGCTGATCTCCCGGAGTTTCCCCCCCTCTCTTGATGCGGAGCTGGAGTTTTCTGATACGGAGTTCTTCCGGAGAAAAAGAAAAGTCATGTTGAATTGTTCCTGTTTATTTCTCGGCGGCTGGGCGCTTCCGGATACGGTCGGGCGTTCTGTTCTTGCCATGGTGTCCCGGAAACTTCCGCGGTTTTCTCCTCCTGGTGGAGAAAGTGAATCCGGAACTCCTGTCGTCTCCGGACCGGGTTCAGGAAGCTCCGCCGTATTTGACTATGGATTCTTTTCAGGCGAATCCGGGATCTTCCGCTTTCCCGGAGAGGCGGATCTGGAGCGCATCTGCGCCGGGAGGAAGGAGGGGCGGCGCCTGCTGCTGATGGGGCATTCGATGGGGGCTCCGCTGGCATTGTCTCTGGCGGAAGCGTTTCCGGATTGTTTTTCCGCGCTTGTTCTGTTCGCGCCCTTCGCCCGTTTTCTGAGAGACGGGGAGGATTTTCCCGGCTGGGATAAGGAGAGTCTGGAAGAAATGAAAACGAATCTTCTGCGGAATCCGGGGAGTCTGCTGCGTGCGTTTTACCGCCGCTGTGCCGCGCCGGAACGCTTTCCTCTTCCCTTGAATCCGCCGGAGAGCTGGAATCTGGAGGCGCTTGTGCATGGCTTGGATTATCTGAAGGAATGCGATGTGCGCGGGATCCGGGTGCGCTGCCCTGTGCTCTGCCTTCTTTCAGGAGAGGGGGATTCCATAGTGAGCGCCATTATGCAGAAGACTGCGGCTGAGGAACTCTCCTCCCGCGGGAGGAATACTGTGCGTGTGGAAGTTCTGGAAACGGCGGGGCACCTGCTGCCGGCGACCAGGGCGGAACAGTGTGCGGATCTGATATCCGCGTTTCTGATGGAGAATGCCGAGGGAAAATGACGGAACCCCGATTTCATCCGCGGGTCCTGGAAAATTTTTCCGGAGCCGCATACATGTACGATCGGCACGCTTTGTTTCAGAAGTATGCGGCGGGGCGTCTTCTGGAATGGATCCGTTCCGAATCGTTGTCGTCGTTTCCGCTCTGGAAGCCCGGCCGGATTTTTGAGGCGGGTTGCGGGACGGGGTTCCTGTCCGTTCCTCTGGCGGAGACTTTTCCGGAAGCGGAGCTGACCGTGACGGATCTTTCATCCGGCATGCTGGAAATGGTCCGGTCCAAACTTGTGAGCCGCCCCGGGGTGGAGTTCTGCGTATATGATTTCAACGGATCCTTTCCGGAATCGACCGGGCGCTATGATCTGCTTGTCTCCGGCATGGCGCTGCAATGGGCGGCTTCGCTGCCGGATGTGCTGAACCGTCTCCGGGCAATGCTGAGCCGGGGAGGGAGGTTCTTCTTTTCCGTGCCGCTGGAAGGAACCTTCCGTGAAATGCGGAAGATCTTTGAACAAGAAGGGATCCCGTATCCCGGGCTTTCTCTTCCGGATCCGGGAGTTCTTTCGTGCGAGCTGGCCCGGGTTTTCGGAGAGGGGCACTGTGTGCTGAAGCGGAACTCTTACGAGGAATGCTTTCCTTCCGTGCCGGATTTCTGGAGAGCGCTGCGGAATACGGGGACAGGGAACGCCTCGGGCAGGCCCGTTCCTCTGCCGCATCTGAGACATCTGCTGAGAAAGCACGGGGGGAAGATCCGGGTGAATTATGAATACGCATTGGTGAAATGTTCAAATTATTGAAGGAAACGTTGTCAAGATGGAAAGAAAGACCGCCGCGCTGCTGACTCTAGGCTGCCGTTTGAATCAGGCGGATACGGCTTTGCTCTGCGACCGTCTGAAAAGGATGGGCTTTGAAATTGTTCCGGTGGATTCTCCCCGGAGCCCGAATCTGATCATTGTGAATTCCTGTACGGTGACGGCCTCGGCGTTCAAGAAGTCGAAACAGTCTCTCCGGGCGGTGAGGGCGGAGAATCCGCAGTCCTTCATCGTCCTGACCGGCTGCGCCGCGGATGTCGACGCGGAAAAACTCAGCAGCTGCGATGACTGCGACCTGCTCCTCCCGAATGAATCCAAAAAGGACATCGAACGCATTCTTCCGCGTTATCTGGCTTCCCTTTCAAGGAATTCCGAAATTCCCTCCCTTGCCGGCGCTGTGGAAAACGGTGTCTACCATGAAAACGCTCTTTCCGTTTTCCCCTTCCGCAGCCGTGCGATCCTGAAAATCCAGGAGGGCTGCAATCAGTGCTGTACCTATTGCGTTGTCCCCCGGGCGCGCGGCAGGGAACGTTCACGCGATCTGGAGGAAACACTGCGGGATTTCAGGAATTTTGTCGATTCCGGATTTCAGGAGATTGTCCTTTCCGGGGTTCATCTCTGTTCCTACAGGAGCGGGTCAACGGACCTGGCAGGGCTTCTGGAACGGCTTGTCGCCATGGAAGGGAACTTCCGGATCCGCATCGGGTCCACGGAACCGGGACCGATGGTGGCGCATTTGCTGAAAGTCATGGCAAAATATCCTGACAGAATCTGTCCGTTCCTGCACATGCCGCTTCAGAACGGGTCCGACCGGATCCTCCGGGCCATGGGACGGCGCTGTCTGACAGCGGAATATGCGGACTATGTGGATCAGGCCCGTTCTCTCCTCCCACGCATTCACATCGGTTCGGACATCATCATCGGCTTCCCCGGAGAGACCGAACAGGATTTCGCGGATTCCTTCCAGTTCCTGGAAAAGACCGCCTTCGCGAATCTGCATGTCTTCCCGTTTTCGCCGAGAGAAGGGACACCCGCCGCGGAGAAAAAGGATTCCTGTCCTCCCCCGGCCGTCCTCGCCGACCGGATCGAACGCATGAAGAAACTCCGAGAACAGTCCATGCGCCGTTACGCCGAATCCCTGCTCGGGTCGGAGGAATATGTGCTTCCGGAAACGAAGCGTGCGCCCGGCGTATGGGAGGGATGGTCCGGAAATTATGTGAAGACTCGCATCCGTTCGCGGACTCCACTCGCGAAAAAACTTCTGCGGATCCGTTTCGTCTCTTTCGGGGCGGACGGTGTCCTGGAGGCGCTCCCGCTTCCTTCCCCGGCGGAGGAAAAAACAGGGAAGTTGTGATGAACGGCGGGGAAACAACTTTTTCCCCGCTTCCGCTTCCTCCCGTTTTTTCCCCCCGGTTTTTCCCTCCCGGTTTCCCCCCTCGTTAGTTTTTCCCTTGCTCCCTGTCGTTGGCCTCCCCGTGGATGGAGTCTCATTCCTTTCCCGGAAAAGAGATGGGCTGGACTTGGATCCGGAATCACTCCAGAGCCTGCACATCCTGTGCGACGAGTGCAGGGGAAAAGTGGCGGGTGATGGATGATTCGCAGACGCTGACGATGACAGTAAAGAAACTGGGCAGGGCTTTTCCCCGCGGCGTCCTCCTCGGCTCCGATGAACCTGTGGAAACGGGAGGACGCGGTGGAGAGAAGAGAGGAGGAGGGGGGGAGTAAGTATGATGACGTTTTTTCCTCTTCCCCCTCTGTGCAGCAGCAGCGGTGCGGTGAAAAGACGGCGTTCCGGGGGCTATGGTGCGCTGCTCAGATGCGGTATTTTCTGGATTTGAGATAAGCGTCGCAGGCGAGGAGCCAGTCGGTCTGGATGATGTCGAACCCGTGAGTGCAGAACCATCCCCATCCTTTTTCGGGGTCTTCGAGCAGTGCGGTATCGTCGGTGTGGTCGGCGGAAAGGATGTCCTTGTAATTGTAGACGATGGAATTTCCCCACACGACTTTGCCCGCTTCATGAAGGGCGTCGATGACCTCGCTCTGGCAGAGGGGGTCGCTGTCGGAGGTCCAGAGCATTTCAACTCCGACATAGCGCAGTTTTCTCTTTGCGATTTTTTCGATATCCGCCGGATCCCTTGTAATCAGGAGGAACTGCATGTCGGCCGCATAATTTTCCAGGATATCAAGCACTTCGGGCGCATATCCGGACTTCACGATCACCTGGTCCTGCATCCCCCGGCTCCGGACGGCTTCCGCAATGCTTCTGGGATTCTGCCAGAACTTATCAATGTTCAGATAACACTTCCCCTGAAGGAGATCCAGCACCTCGTGAAACGAGGCGATCGGATACTGGGTCGGGGTGATGTCCTGATTGGTAAGATAAAGAGTCCGGACCTTCTCCGCCGGCATGTCGACAATCCATTCTCCTTTCGGCAGTCCCATATGAACCGCTTCCATATACGGATGCAGCATGAAGAGTTCTCCGTCAGCGCTGTTCTGCACATCCATTTCGATGATGTCCGCGCCCTGGGAGAGCGCGATCTGGTAACAGGCCAGGGAGTTGCAGGGGATGTTGCCGCCGTTGACGCCCCGGTGGGCGGCAAGAAGGGTGCGTCTTTCGCGGATGCTCTGCTGAAGATCGAATGTCATGGAAGCCTCTCATTGTTATTTTTTTGTGTTGTCAGTGCGTTGCTGGTCCCCTGAAATCTCCCGGAATGGGCTTCCCTGCGGAATTGCTTTCCGCGGAGAAGGGAAAAGACAGGGGGGAAAAAGTCCGGCGGTCAAAGTCTCTTCCGGTCAAAGCCTCTTTTCCTCCGCTTTTTCTGCCTTCTCCGCATGAGAAAAGAGGGAGAAGACTGAGAGTTGGAGAAAGAGAAAGGCTTTCCGCTCCGGACATCTGATAAGATAAGCGTTCCTGAGAAGGATTGCAAGTCCGGTTTTCCGATTATTCTCAGGAGCTCTTGAAGAGAAAGGACGTGTTCAGAGGCGAAAAAAAGGAGAAGTTTCCCTCCTCTTCCTTTGCCGGGAAAAGGCGTTTCTGTGCGGGCTGCTGCGCCGGGGGCTCCGCTCTCCTGATTTGCTTACTTAATGACGATGTCCAGCATTTTTTCCGTGGCGACGATGGCTGCGGAAAGCTGGTCCGAATCGACTCCTGTGGTGACAAGCGGTTTGCCTCCGGGTTGTTCCCAGGTGATGGTCGTTTCGACCAGGGCGTCCGTTTTTCCTCCGGGGGGGATGCGCACTTCGTAGTCGGCGAGACGCGGGAAAGTGATGCCCTGTTTGCGGAGAAGTTTGCGAAGGGTTTTGACAAAGGCGTCATATCCGCCGTCACCGGAACCTTTTCCCGTGTATTCGATTCCGTCGAGCATAACCGTCACGGTTGCTTTCGGGAGCCGCTTCGAGGAGCTGACGACTTCATAATCCTTGATGGCGACTCTTCCCTTGATCGGGGCGTGCAGGACGCTGGCAATGATGAACGGAAGATCCGCGGGCGAGACCTGTTTTTTCTTGTCCCCGAGCCGTACGATCTCCTGAAGCACGAGCTTGCGGACTTCTTCGGAAAGCTCGCTCAGATCCATCTGGACGAGGTTCTGTTCTAGGGAGGCCTTTCCGGAGAGTTTTCCGAGCGCATAATTGCGTTTTCTTCCGAAACGTTCCGGGAGGAGTTTGTTGGCATAGAGGTTGCCTTTTTTATCGCCGTCGGCATGGATGCCGCAGGTCTGTGTGTAGACGTCGCTTCCGACGACGGGCGTGTTCCAGGAGATGCGTTTTCCCGAAATGGTCTGCACCAGCGCTGAAGCGTGCTGAAGCTGTTTTTCCACAATCCGGGTCTGCCGATGGGTATGGTCCTTGATGGCGACGACCAGCTGTTCCAGAGACTGATTTCCCGTTCTCTCCCCGAGTCCGTTGACTGTGACATGCACTCCGCTGACTCCCTCCTGAACAGCCGTCAGACTGTTTGCCGTGACGAGTCCGTAATCGTTGTGGCCATGGAAATCGAGTCTCAGATCCGGGAAGAGCTCATACATCAGTCTCAGATATCGTCTGAGTTTGTCCGGTGTCAGGATCCCGAGCGTGTCCGGCAGCATAATCCGTTCGGGGGGCGTATCCTTGAGCGCGCGGAGAAAGCTGTACACGTAGTCGAAGGAATTCTCCATTCCGTTGGACCAGTCTTCCAGATACAGGTTCACGGAAAGTCCGTTTTTCATGGCGTATTCGATTTCGCGGCGGACTTCGGAATAATGCTGTTCCGGCGTTTTGCGCAGCTGGACTCTGCAATGGTTTTCGGAGCCTTTGGCCAGGAGGTTGACGACCCTGCCGCCGCATTCGCGGATCCAGTCCGCGGAACGTCCGCCGTCGATGAATCCCAGAAGTTCCATCCGCTCGGAGCATTCATGATCCTCCGCCCAGCGGAGAATGGCGCGGATGGCTTCCTTTTCCCCCTCCGAAACCCGTGCGGATCCGATTTCCAGACGGTCTATCCGGAGATGGGTAATGAAAAAACGGGCAATTTCCATTTTTTCCGCCGGTGTGTAGGAGACTCCCGGCGTTTGTTCCCCGTCGCGCAGGGTCGTATCCATGATTTCGACATATTTTGCGTGGCGCTTTTCCGTTTCCATGATCGGAATCCTTTCCTGACTGAATGAGAAGAGTGTAACATACAGCTTTTTTTGAGATCTTCAAATCAATCCACTCTCCTTTTCCTTGATTCGTTTTTTTCTCCTTGCCTTTTCGTTGCTTTTCCTTGCCTTTTCTCCAGGCCTCCTCCACACACCCGGAGGAGAAGGGGGTGGGGGGCGCGTTTCGCCTTTTCATGATGGCATTCTGTTCCTCATCCCGGAACTGCCGGGACTTTCTGGAACGTTTTTTCTTCCCGTTTCCATTTCCCCTTTGCCGTCCCCTCTTTTCCTGCGGGATCCCCCCTGCTGCAGGACTGCTTTCCGAAGACGGATGGGGAAAACGGGCAAAAATAATGGGGGAATATCTTGAAAATACATTTCCCCTCCTGTTGACAAGTCCGGGAAAGAAGTGCTATTATTCTCCCCGGATCAAGGGAAGGGGAATCCCGCTTTCCCCGCCTCTGAGGCGGGATGAAGGAATTCTTTCCCGGGAGCTTCTGTGGAAGAGACGCTTTTCCCCGGAGAAACGGGTTTCCCTTTCCTCTTCCCCCCTCCGCATTCCGGAAACGGCGATGCGTGAAGTGCTCGGAATCGCAGAATCATCAACATACAGAAGGCAATGGGAAAAAGAACCGAAGCCGGAACACAGGAGAAAAGATCGAATGACGCATGAAGAAGAGGAATCCGCACGTTTGAGCACATCGGCGCTGGTGAGGAAACTGCTGGTTCTAGTTGTTGTGAGCGGCGGAGTCGGCATACTGGGGGGGATGACGGTGCTGGAAGCGCATCAGGCAACGGCGGTGGGAGTGTTTCTCGGGATTATTCTGGGGACTCTGTTCTTCTGGAATTTCCGTCTGGCGATTGCATTTCTGGGGCTGTCCGTGCTGATCTGTTCCAATTCACTGGACATTCCTCATTTTGTGCAGTCGTCAGCGCTGGAAGTGATTCTGTTTCTGGTTGGGATGATGATTGTGGTCGGAGCGCTCAGGGATCTGGGCTTTTTCACATGGATTGTGCAGCTGATCGTTTCGATGCCGAACATTTCGGGGAAAAAATTCATTGCCGTGACGGCGGTGGCGTCCGCGCTTCTGGCCTGTGCCGTGGACGAGGTCACCTCCACGATTTTCATTGCCACCTTGATTTTCCAGGTCTGCGACCGTTTGAAACTCAATCCGGTCCCTTACATTCTCATCTGTGTTCTCTGCACGAACATCGGAAGTTCCGGGACAATGATGGGCAATCCCGTGGGGATCTATATCGGGACAAAGGGGGGACTGACCTTTGGTGATTTCATGATTTACGCCTTCCCTGTGATGCTTGTCGCCCTCCTCGGGACGGCGGTACTGACCATCTGGTTCTACCGCCGGGAACTGGCCCGTTTTGATGAGAGTCTGAAGGAACGTCTTGCCCGGAATCTTTCCCTCGCGCCTGTTGTGGAAGTACCATACAAGCAGGGACTTACGCTTCTTCTTGTGACCATCTGTGCAATTGCCGCTCATCATCAGATTGAAAATCTGCTTGGAATCGGGAAAAACAGCGTTCTCCTGATTGCGCCGCTCATCTGCGCGGGTGTGGTCATGATTCTCCGGCGCGACCGTGCCCGCCATTATGTGGAAAGGGAAGTCGACTGGTGGACTCTGCTTTTCTTCATGCTTCTCTTTGCCATTGCGGGAACGCTGGAACACACCCATGTGGACCGTCTGATGGCGGAATATTTCACGGGGGTCTGCGGGACAAGTCACGCGGTGCTGGTGCCGTTTATTCTTTTTGTTTCGGCGCTGGGATCGGCCTTTGTCGACAACGTGATTTTCGTCGCTGCATTTTCGCCTGTCATCGAACAGCTTTCCGCAAGCGTGAAGGATCTTCCTCTCTGGTGGGCTCTTCTTTTCGGCGCCTGTTTCGGAGGAAACATCACCATGATCGGCAGTACAGCGAACATTGTGGCGCTGGGAATGCTGGAAAAGCGTTCCCATGTGCATGTGGGTTTTTTCCAGTGGTTCCGGATCGGCGCTCCGGCTGCCCTCCTCGCCGGAGGGATCGCCTGGGGGCTCCTGACTCTCATGACCCCGCTGATGCCGGACCGCGAAGCCGCACTGAAAGCAGAACATCTCGACGGTTCCAGGTCGTTCGAGGGGAAAAACGCCTGCATTCAAGGCGTCGTCTCCTCCTCTTCCCTTCTGTATTTGAAAGAGGATTTCCCCGCCGAACGTTTCGCCGCCTTTGAACTCCTCCCCGACGGCGCCGAAAAAACCGTCATTCTCTACGTTGACCGGGATTCCCCGATGATGGCTGAATTCGCAAGTCTTCCCATCCTGAGCAAACGTCTTTTCCATGGCAAGGTCTATTCGGAAGACGCCATGATTATGATGGTTCTGGAATCTATGGATTCCTCCTCTTCCTCTTCGGGCCCCTTGAAAACTTCCGCGGCAAAAACAAGTGCATCTGTCATGAGAAGTGAGAGAAATGCTTCGGAGGCGACCAGTGCGGCAGGGACTGCTGCTGTTTTTCCCCGTTCTTCTCCCCATTCTTCTCCAGGCGGCGTTGTTCCCGTTCCCTCCTCTTCCGTTTCTGCTGGCGGAGGAGAAGGCAGCAGCGCATCCGCTGCAACAGTACGGCAGATGCCCGCTTCCTGATCTATGCGCTTCTGGAATCCATGTCAGGAGAGACGCGGGATGAGATTTCCCGCGTGCAAAGAATACGCGCTTCGGCGACGGCGGGAGGAAAAGACCTTTTTCTTCACTCCGCGGAAAGAATGATGCCTCCGCCGATGACGGTGTCTCCGGAATAAAAAACGGCAGACTGCCCCGGAGTCGCCGCACGCTGAGGCAAGTCGAATTCCACCGAATACTCTTTCTCCTGTGATCGGAGGGATACCGTTGCCGGGGAGGACATTGCCCGGTAGCGGATCTGCACCTCGGCCCGGAATTCCTTTTTTGCCGCATAGTCCGGCATCAGCCAGTGCGGATCGGCGAGATGGAGAGTCCGGCAGAAGAGTTCCCCGGGATTTTCAGTGATTTCGATGACTCCGTCATCGGGAGAGATTTTTTTGATGTAGGCGGGAGTTCCGAGCGCGATTCCTGTTCCCTTTCTCTGCCCGATGGTGTAGGCGTGAATCCCCTGATGCTGCCCGAGGATTTTCCCTGTCGGTGCATGGACAAAATTTCCCCGGCGTGCTTCGGCGCCGAAAAGCAGACGCAGTTTTTCCGCGAGAGAACCTTCCTCCGGAGTGAAACAGGCGTCCTGGCTTTCCCTGGCTCCGGCATTGGGCAGTCCGAGCTTTTCCGCGATCTGCCTGACTTCGTCCTTCGTCCTGTCTCCGAGCGGGGTATGGCTGAAGGCCAGCTGTTCTCCTGAAAGGGCGTAGAGAAAATAGGACTGGTCTTTTCCCCGCTGGACTCCGCGCCGGAGAAGGCATCTTCTTCTTCCTCCTCCCTCCTCCGCGGATGAAGACGGGTCATCATCATCTTCTTCTTCAATCCTGACGTAATGCCCTGTAACGAGTCCTTCACAGCCCCGTTTCAGGGCAAGTTCCGCCAGTTTTCCGAATTTAAAGAAGGGATTGCAAAGCACACAGGGATTGGGCGTCCGCCCCGCTGCGTATTCTTCCCAGCAGGCGCGCATGATTTTCTCATGGAATTCCGCTTTCAGGTCCAGGATTTCCAGCTCTATTCCGAGTGCGTCCGCGGCGTTTTTGACTTTTTCCAGTGACGCTTTTTCCGTTTCCGCCTTTTCCTCCTCCAGCAAACGCATATTCAACCCGAGAGGCCGGAGTCCCGCTTCCAGACAAAGTGCCGCAGCAACCGCGGAATCCACTCCTCCGCTGAAGGCGACCAGAACCCGTGCTCCTTTCTGAAGGTGGCGGAAGGGTCTGTAAAGTGTTTCATTTTTCTGCGCAGAGGGCATGAAGAAGCTGCTCCTTCCCGATCTGCCTGATCAGAAGAACCTTGTTTCTGGATGTCTGCCCGGATTCGAGGAGAACCGCGCTTTTCGGAAGTCCCAGAAGCCTGGAAAAAAAAACACACAGTTCACTGTTGGCTTTCCCGTCCACAGGCGGAGCCGCGAGCATTACCTTGAGTGCGTTCCCGTAGATCCCTGAAACGGCGTTCCGGGAGGCACGCGGGCAGACATGACACGGCAGCGAAATTCCCTCCGGCCTTACCCGGAGAATCCGCATGAGTTCCGCTTGTTCTTCAGAGGTCATATTCGAGTGAAGCGTTCCCCAGGAAGTTCTCATTCCGCAGGTGTTTCTGTATCGTTCGCCTTTGCGTCGTTCGCCTTTGCGTCATTCGCCTTTGCCGCATCCTGTGCCGCCGGAGCATCAGGGGATTTGATAACGGCATCAGACGCAGGAGCAGCGGCAGAGGAAGAGGGCGTGTTTTCCTCCTGCGGAGCAGGGAGATTCAGCAGTTCGCGGATGTGGGCGACATCGAGCGTTTCCTTATCCAGGAGTTCGTTGGCCAGTTTGTCCAGGCGGTCCCGGTTTTCCGTAAGGATTTTCTCAGCTCTTGCTTTGCATTCGGAGACGATCCGTTTGATTTCGTTGTCGATCTCCCTTGCCGTTTCCTCGCTGTAGGATTCATTCCGTGTGATGTCGCGCCCGAGATAAATGTGTTCGGAGCGTTCTCCATACTGAATGGTTCCGAGTTTTTCACTCATCCCGTAGGCGCAGACCATGGCATGAGCGATCTGAGTCGCCTGGGCGATGTCCTGCGAAGCGCCGCTTGTGACGTCTTTGAAGACAAGTTCCTCCGCAACGCGTCCGCCCATGGTCATGGTGATGGTGTCCAGCATTTCCTGTTTGCTCCAGGAGTAGCGGTCTTCGAGCGGCATGGTCATGGTGAGCCCGAGTGCCCGGCCACGCGGAATGATGGTGACTTTATGAAGCGGCGTCGCATTCGGACAGAACAAGGTCACCAGCGCATGGCCGGCCTCATGCCACGCGGTCAGACGGCGTTCCCGTTCGGTGATTTTGCGGCTGCGGCGTTCCCGCCCGAAACAGACTTTGTCCCTGGCTTCCTCCAGATCCTGCTGATTGGCGGCGCGACGATCGTTCCTGGCGGCGAGAAGCGCCGCTTCGTTGATGAGATTCGCCAGATCGGCACCGCTGAAACCGGGGGTGGTTTTGGCAATCACGTCCAGATCGGCGGATTCGTCGAGTTTGATGTTCTTCGCATGGACTTCAAGAATTTTCCGGCGGCCTTTGATGTCGGGCAGGTCAATCACGATTTGTCTGTCGAAACGTCCGGGTCTGAGCAGGGCGGGATCCAGCACGTCCGCACGGTTGGTCGCCGCGAGAACGACCACGCCGTCGTTCGTGCCGAAGCCGTCCATCTCGACGAGCAGCTGGTTGAGCGTCTGCTCGCGCTCGTCGTGACCGCCGCCGAGGCC
>CAJMAW010000073.1 GCA_905211485.1 uncultured Lentisphaeria bacterium
GTTCGGGTCGACTCATAAAATCGAACGTTGCCCCCAAACTTTGCGACACACGGCATATTTTTTTATGCTCTCCGGGTGCCGATGGGTCAAAAAATAATTGCGATTTTGCCGGATTTGACCTCAACGGAGACTGGATATTCCAGTCAAGTCATGCTCCGGTCAAAACCGCAATTATCATTCTGCTTTCTTTCCGATTTCCGACTTGCATAACAAGTCAAGTCAAGCTGAGCGGAAATCTCGGAAATTATTCCTGTTTTATTTTCAAAGAACCGCTTGCATCTTCTGCAAGCTATGCTACCTTTTTATCGGACCGGGCTTCCCCGGTCCGTGGTTTTGCTTTACCGTCCTTCGGGGCGGCCGTTTTTCCATGCGCTGTTCCCCGGCAGGTGCTTGAGGAGGTGCATGCGGACGTTTTTAAATTCCGGACCGATCAGTCCGAGGCGAAGGAGGAAAACCCGCATGTCGTACTTCGCGCTTTCGGCGCAGAAGGGACGCTGGTTTTTCGTGCTCGCACACTTCGCGTTCTTGGCGAGGGCGGCGATGGCGAGGCAGAGGACGATGTGGCTTTTGACCTCCCCGGCGTGGGTTGTACCGTTGAAGGCTCGAACCTCGACCGTTCCGGTCCGCCATACGTTGTTCAGGTTGATCGCATGGTACCGCATGGAATCGTAGTGAGCGGGATTCGGATTTGAATATCCGAACCATGCCTTGTTGAGCTCCTCCCGCGTGGTGGGCTTGGCTTTTTCCAGCCGGGCGATGAATTCGCGGTCGGTGCGCCGTGTGTAGCTGTCGATTCGCCGCTGAAGCGTTCCGGCCGCCTTGAGGAGAAGCTCTTCCTGCTTGTAGAAAATCCGCGCGAAGTTCGCGATCTGCCGGGCGTTGAAATCGCGGACTCCGATGTGGACGTGCTGGCTGGTGCATTCCGGAGTTTTCGCTCCGGCTTTGCGGAGCTCGCGAACCACCGCCTGAAGGGTGTCCATGTCGTCCCATTTGAGAATCGGGGTCACCACCTCGGCGCTTGTGGAACGGCTTCCGAGGCTTCCATCGCTGACCGCTTTCCAGTGGCGTCCGTCCGGTGCGATCACCGTCCATTCGTCGTATCCGCCTCCGGTGTAGCGGATCGTTCCGCCGACCACGCTGTGGATCGCTTTCACCGCCCGTTCGCGGCTGATGTTCGTGTACTCGAGTTCCGTCCCGAAGGTAAGTTCCTTCGCCGTCTGAATCGTGTTGGTCATTTTGGCCTCCGTTGTTTTGCCTGTTGACCGGTTCCGGGTTTCGGGCGGTGTTCCCATCGCCCCCGTCTACAGTGCATACAATGCCATGAAATACGTTGATAGCCAGTAATTTGCGAAAGAAACAGCGATAATAAATATGGGGTTATTTCATTGATTTTGAAGCATTTGCATTTGCATAAAAAACAATGAATGCTGCCGGGGATAAGGGCTTTTTTCCTCGGCAGCATGGATAAGGTTCAATGCAAGTGAAAATCGAGATAACAATCCGGAAATCTGCGGAAAAAATATAAGGGCAGAGCTCCCCGGACTCGGACATGAAAAACGCCGTTGTTTGGCCGGAAACGGCTCATGTTGCGATTATGCGGTCGGCCCCGAACCCCGCTGGAGGCATACTTAACCTGACCGGCGCGACAAGGGGCAAACTATGCGAAGAAAGCCGCCCTGTGCGCGGGCGGCTTTCGGAAGATCCCGGTTAATTTTTCAGCCATACTTCCTCGCCCCGGGAACTGATGGCGGAAATGCAGTGTCCGCAGAGGTATCCGAGGTCGCGCTCCTCCTGAAGTTCGCTTTCCGGGAAAAGGCTGTCGCACCATTGGCAGAGGCTCCAGGCTTCCGCGAATTCTCCATGCGTGATTTGAATTTCGCGCTTTTCCTCTTTCGCTTTCAAAGCCTCTGCCTCGGCGCATTCGAAGCAGACGCTTTCGTGTTTGTCGACCCCGAACACCTCGTCTTCGGAAATTGTTTTTTTGCAAATTTCGCAGATTTTCATTTTTTTCTCCGTTGGTTCCGAGCGGCCTTTCGACCGCTCGGGTGGGTTGTTGGTTATTCTTTTTCAGCTTCCTCATCGATTTCTTCGAACCGGTAGGCGGTAATTCCGCCGTAGGTGTAGCCGTTGTCATGGCTGAGGTAGATCTTTTCATCCTCGTCGAAATTGTTGAGGAACTCAATCAGCTCTCCTACGGTCATGGTTCTGGCGATTTGGTCCGGGGCGTATCCTTCCCGTTCTGCTTTCATGGTGAGAATCATTTTGGCCTCCGTTGTTGGCTTTTTTGTTTTTCTGGCGGTGTCGTCGTCGCTCCCGTTCACAATGCATACAATGCCATGGATTTTGTTGATAGCCAATGAGTTGCGCTGAAATATCGATAATAAATATGGGTTTATTTCGCTGATTTTGAGGCATTTGCATTTGCTATAAAAACAAAGGATGCTGCTCTTGCCCGGCAGCATGGATAAGGGGCAAAGCAAGTGAAAATCGAGATAATAATCCGGAAATCTGAGGAAAAAATATAGGGGCAGAGCTCTCCGGATTCGGATATGTAAAACGCCGTTGTTTGGCCGGAAACGGCTCGTGTTGCGATTATGCGGTCGGCCCCGAACCCCGCTGGAGGCATACTTAACCTGATCGGCGCGACAAGGGGCAAACTATGCGAAAAAAGCCGCTCCGTGTGCGGGCGGCTTTCGCAGAATTCCTTTATTCAGCCTCGACATATTCGCAAATATGTCCAATGGCCTCCTCGTAGGATTTGCTTGCAAGAACCTCTTTGGTCATTGGTTCGACCAGATCCGGTCGACCGCCTCTTCTCAGAGCTTGCCGGGCGCGCCCTAAGAGCGTATAGATGTTTCCATCGGTTCCAATCAGAACACAGGGAATTCCGGACTGTTTTTCTTCGGGAGTCATTTTGCATCACCTTGTTTTTTGGGGCGGCCTTTCGACCGCCTCACGTTGATTATTGGAACGCCTTGAAAAGTTCTTCCGTTTTGATTTTTTCATCGGCGGCGGTGACCTGGGCGACTGCCTCGGCGACCTGATTGTGGAGCTCTTTCAGGTCGCTGATCCACAGGTTGTCATTTTCGATCTGCTGAATCAGTCCCTCCATCTGTTGCTTCAGTTCTTTCAGAACCTTCTGTTTCGTCAGGCGCGCCTCGGCGGCATTGGCCTTGACTGCGGTTTCGAGTCTGTTGTTCATTTCTGTTCCCTTTCGGTTGTCTTCTGTCGGTGCGGTGTCCTTACCGCCCCGCCCACAGTGTATACAATGCCATGGTATTCGTTGATAGCCAGTAGTTTGTGAAAGAAACAGCGATAATAAATATGGGGTTATCTCGTTGATTTTGAGGTATTTGCATTTGCAATAAAAACAAGTGATGCTGCCGGGGGTGATGACAGTTTCACCTGACAGCATGGCAAAAGAGTTATGCAAGTATGGCAGAGCGATATCCGGGGAAATTATGCAGAAAAAAATGGGGGCACTGCTCGCATCGCTCTACTCATAAATTCGCCTTTGTTCGCAAAGTTACGGGGCGTGTTGCGCAAATGCGGGACCGGGTCGCATGCCCCTGATCGCAGTATAAAAATTCCCCGGCGACAAAGCCCTTTGTGCGCGAACAACGGCATAGGGGTATTTTCCCATTTCCGCAGAAAAAAAGCCCGGCCGGAAAGCTAGCTCCCAGCCGGGCTTCATTTTTACTCGGAAACTTCGACGGTCACGTCTTTGACGGAAAGTTCCGTGAGTTTGGCCTGCAGAGCCTCGTAAGACTTCTGGGCGGCAGCTTTCAGCATTTCTCCCTGCTGAGGTGTGATCTTGCCGTCGGCGACGAGCTGGTCGATCTTCTGTTCGACAAGAACAGCTCCGCCGGAGGTGTAGGCGATGTCCAGGATGGTTCCGACCGTTTTGTGGATTTCGGCGACCTTTTCCTGGGTGAAGTAAGAGCATCCGCACATTACCGCCATTCCGAGACCAAAGGCGATTGCGAGCGCGAGGACAGCAGTGATTTTCTGTTTTTTCGTCATGATGAGGTTTCCTTTCAGAGTGTTTGAAGCTATTTCAGGTTTTCTATGATTTTTTCGGAATCGGCTCCGGTCTTCACCAGATCGACAGTTGCACCGTTGATCTGACGGCCGATTTTGAGCTTGAGGCTGCCATCGGAACTTGCCCCGGCAGTGTTTGGGTCTCCACTCATCCCATTGGCGTCGGCTTTGCCGGAAAGCTCCAATTCGACATTGTCGCGGACAACGGCGGAAAGGATTTTGCCATACCGCAGGTTCAAGGACAGCATGTAGTTGTTGGGATTGATTCCGACGTCAAAGCCGATGCCGTCCCCATACTGAATGGCGTTGTGACCGCATCCGGTCAGAAGAAGCACGGCTGCAAACGTCATGGACACAAGGGATACAATTTTCACTTTTCACCCCTTTTCTTTCTGCACACGGTACACTCACATGGGGAACACCATGCATCCCAGCCGAACAGCTGGCAGATGTTCCCGAATCTGCGGGCATGGTTCATAACGATGTAGCGGAGCGGATTCCACCAGCTGTAATTTGCTTTCGCCACCGTGCAGCCGTTGGTTTTGAAGCGGTTGTTGGATTCGGTGAATTTCTCTTTCGATCCATCTGACTCATGCCACTCGATGTCATGGATAAAGGCCACGACAGCGAGGCTCGGATGCAGGGCGGAAACGAGCCCTCTCAGCCATTCGGGAAAGAAATCCGGCCCGATCCCATTGTAGATGCCGGCAAGTTCGGTGATTTTGTATTTGCGGATGATCTCGCGGTTTTCGAGCTGAAGCTCCTCCGCCAGAGCCTTCAGTTCCTTGATTTCCTTAAGACGATTCATATTCCTCCTTTACGTTATTGATATTGCGGCGGTTCCCAGACGATTTCCCCGTTGCGGACAGTCAGAACATCGCCCTCATCGCCGAGTTTCAGAGACCGGACTTTTCCATGCTTGACGAACAGAAGAGTCGGAAGGCTTCCCGCCGGCGGCAGAGAGTTCTCATCAAACGGATCGTCGTTGATGATCGTCCAGATTGCGCCGTCCCAGACATAGAGTTTCCCGGTTGCAATCACAAAGTAAAATTTGGGGAGCGGAGCGAGAATCGACGCCCGTTCCTCCTCCGTGTTCAGAAACACAATGTCCGCCAGCGGAATCCGAAGCGTCCCGTTGTCGTAGAACAGTTCGCGCGAATCGGTCGCTACAATAAACTGTCCGTCATTTACGGGAGCGGTCTGTACCTGGAACTTTGTCCCAAGCCTCGGTTTGAAGTTCGGCATCATGCGCCTTCCACGGTCTGCCAGCTGAGCGGCGGAACATATGCCCCGTCACTTTTGATCTGAAGCTGGTTCTCGGCTTCGGCGGAGACTTTCAGAGAGGCGGTGATTGTTCCTCCGGAAACACTCACGGAAATACTCTCCGTTTCTCCCGCCTCATACACATCGATGAGGTCGCCGAGATCGACATCGAATTTCGTGTTGTCGGTCATCGTAAGAGAGAGAATATGTGTTTCCGCATCGTAGGCGGCTGCGGCGAGGAACTGTTCGACAGGGAGATTGATTTCAATGGGAGTTCCGCCGTTCGTTGTGAACGTGAGTTTCCCGCTTGCCCCGTCATACTCCGCTCCGTCGACCAGCCCCGTGAGCTGAAGCGGCGTCGCGGAATTCGTCCCTTTTTTGACCGTGATCGTCTTGTCGGCGTAGGTGACGTCGGTCACGGCTCCGCCCCCTGCGACGATGTTTTCCACCGCGCCGTCCACATACTCTTTGACCGCCCTGGAGGTCGGGATTACTTCGTCGGAATCGTCCAGAGTTGTGGAAACGGCAAGCTGTACCGTCACCCATGCGGAGCCGTTCCACGCTTTTCCCTCTTTGGTGGATGTATTGACGTAAAGTGTGCCGACCAGTCCGGCGGCAGGAAACTCGTCCACCAGCTCAATCGGATGGGAGTACGGAACCGTTCCCTTGTAAATCCGGTTCTGATCGGAAACAAAGTAGAGAGTTCCATCGTCTTTGGGCTCCATTGCGGCATACTGCGCCGAAGTAAGAATGAAAAATTTGACTGCGGACATGAAGATACCTTTCAGTTTATGGTTTGCCAGTTGATGGTTGCTTCATTGTTGTTGATCGTGATTCCTCCGGAATTCAGAATCACACGGACATGGGAATCGTTGAGTTTCGAGCTCTCGGCGGCGAGTCCGAGCAGCAGCTCTCCGGAGGTGACGGCACTTTGACGGACAATGTCCCAGTAAACCGCTGCGCCCACGCTGAAAGCACAGCGCACCGGTTTCGTCACATCGAACACTCCGGAAAGAGCAAGACTGCCGAGTGTTCCTTTTGTAACAGGAATTCTTGCCACGCCGATGAGGCCGTTCCGGATTACGATCTCACCGGCCGCAATATCCCGATCAGGCAGGAAATCAATCGACTCACCGCGCTGGATGTAGCGCGCCTGCATCGTTTACTCCGAAACAACCGGTTCGAGTTCCAGCGCCGGATCAACATAAACGAATCCGGAGGAGCTGAACCAGCAGAAGTAAATCCGCACATCGACCGGATTGTTTTCGACCAGATCCAGCGGAATTTCCAGACACTTCCGCGTCAGATTCTCATCATTGATCCATTCGGAGGCGGAATCATCGACCCAGCGTCCGTGGAGCGTACTCCAATAGCTGCGGTCATGCCCATCGCTGTCCCGAACAGAGGCGGAAATCATCAGACGACGAAACATATCGCTGTCGTCCGTATAACCTTTATAGGCGATGTGCATTTTCAGGAGATGCCGTCCGCTGGTTGTCGGGAGCAGCTCCATCCCCTTGAATGGCTTGCGACCGAGAACCATCGTCCGGGTGGTGTTGTAGTTGTTGTTGTAGAGTTTCAATGCCGCGGCCCCGCCACCGGTACGATGAACACTCCAGGTGTCGGCAATACCATTCGGACAGCGGAAACAGAAATGACCCTCTTCCCCCTCATTGTTGCAGCCGAACCCATGATAAATATAGTGATCATTGGATGTCAGATAGGTCAACGGGCGAAGCGCAATGTTGCATTTGTCGGCAAACACATTGGCACGGCTGCTGTAATCCGTTCCGACCGCAGGTTCCTGACTGTAAAGATAGGCGGGATTGTCTATGTTGATGAACATGTCCTTGACCCGGACATGGCTGCCGTCGTAAGCCCAGAGCACATATCCGGGAAACCATGTTTCCAGCTTGTCGATGTCCGCGACGGTATAGTAGCAGGTCATGGACCCTTTCAGTCTTGCATTGGTCAGCCGGGCATTGTAGATATACAGCGATCTGCCGCGCGGGTTGTTGACCGTGATATTGTCCACAACCGGAACTTTAGCGTAAACATCGCTGTCGCTTCGATCGAATTCCAGATAAAGCGCAACATAATCATCCCCGGAGTTGGAGGCGTCGGAATAGCTGATCGGGGATCCGATGGCGTTTTCCTCGTCCTCGCAGAGGTTGATCGTAATGTTGCGGATATCTTTTTCGATTCCAGGAACGTAGTTGGAACTGTAGCAGTCATACAGTCCGACTGCTGGAGAGGTACAGCGCCAGCAGCGGGGGATATTGACCGTAATGTCCGATACCGTGAAATCCCGCAGGTAGGAGAAACGAATCAGGCAGCCCTGAATATAAAGGTTGGCGGGACGCACTTCACTCAGGCCCCGGTCCGCCATATTGATGGAAATATTGTGAATTCGTGCATTGAGATACCCGGAAATCCGAATCAAACACGGAATATATTCATACGTCCCATTAAAAATAAGTTCCTGCGAAATGTTCCGGATCTCGCACTCAATGCCATCATCGCTGTTCTCGGAAAGACAGAGCGGATAATATTCATAAGAACCGTAATTCAACGGAGAATAGACTTTCACATTCTCCACATGCAGGATTTCCGGGAAACGGCAGTAAATACCGTGGCAGTTGCTGGAATTGCCCGTAATCGCATAATTGATGACGCAGTCACGAATGTTCAGGATCCGGGCATAGTAGATGTAAACATAGGATTTGAGGCGGCTCTTTGTCAGTGCTCCGCCTGCGTATTCCGGGTTGTCCACATCAATGCCCTTGCTTCCGAACTTGCAGTGTTCAAACGAGATGCACATCTTATAGTCTCTGTCATTGTAGAAATACAGCATGTAGTTGTTCGAGTCGATGCCGTCCCGGAAGAGATAGACCCGGTGCATCAGGAACACCCGCAGATTCGGAAGCTGGAAACGACCGTCCGCGACAACGCTTTTCACATTGGCATATTCAGCCTCGTCCGCGCCCCAAGCGGTTTTTGCCTCCTCCGGGACAAAGTCATACATCAGATCGGAGGGATTCGGCATCCCGAGAAGCAGAAGGTTGGTGATGTTGGTGTTTTCGCCGTTCGGGATGATCACGGCGGATTCCTCCGGGGTCCGGCGAATCAGATAGCAGGTGTTGTCCGTGAAATCGGCGGCGCTTGCGGGAAGCGCCTTCAACGCTCCGGCGGGCGTTGTTCCATCACCTGCAGTACCAATGCTGGGATCAACATATACTACATTGAAATCGACATTCGAGTAAATCATTCTGCATATACTCCGATAAAGGTGGAATAAGGTTCAAAAGCCGGGATTTCCGGCAGGACGGTGATATTGATGATATTTCGACCGAGATTTCCGAACGGGGAGCCGCCTCCGTTTGTCCAGGGAGAGAGACGGGTTCTGCCGTTGATGACGGAATAGTTGCTGAACTCCTCGCGGGAAAGCTCGGTCTCGTTAAAATTTACGATGACTTCGCCGTCAACCCCCTTTCTGATCGTTGCATTTTCAAAGACGATCCGTGTCACTTTTGCCACGGAGGTGTTCTGGTCGGCAACGAGGACGTCACCGTAGGTCGCTGCATCATCGCCGAGATATTTGATCCACTGCGCATCGGCAAAGTCTGACCAGACGGGATTGGCGATCGGCGTCCGGGAGATGATTTCCGCGCGATACTTGAGCGAATTTGCCGGAGTCAGGGAAAATCCCTGACCGTCATTCTGTGCCGCATAAGCTACATAAAGGTAAGATTCCGTGCCGGGGACGCCCTGAACTCCCTGCGGAATGGAGAAGTTGAACACAGCATTATGCCCGTCTCCGGAATTGGTGACGGACACCTGTGAACCCGGTGTTCCGGTGGAGACGGTTCCCACCCTCACGCTTGCGGCATCGCCTTTGATTCCCTGCGGAATGACGAAGTCGAACACGGCATCGTGTTCATCGCCGGAATTGGTGATGCTTGCCGGAGTCGTTTCCGCGCCGGTCGTGACGGTTCCGATCTGGATCGTGGAACGGAGTCCGCGCGGACCGATGATCAGCGGGAGCGGATCGCTCCATTCCTGGCCGACCGCCGCATTCCGAAACCGGTAAAGTCTGGCAGTTTGAGGAACTTCCACCTTTTCTTCCGTTGTGGTTTCCTCGCCGGTCTCCTCGTCTTTGACGGTCACTTCGCGGATCGGCGAGAAGGCATACCAGATGGAACCGTCATCGGAAAGCTGAACTTCCAGTTTTGCGGCGAAAAGTGCCCGGATCTGAGCGGCGGAATAGTTTCCGTCCGAAACCGGAACGGGGGAGCCAGTCCCCGCATCACCTCGACGGTTGCGGATGCTGATGTTGAACTGGATCAGGAATCCCGGAGTAGTCTCGCCGACTTCGAATCCGGCAAGTTCACAACCGAAATTCTTGCTTTCTACAGCACCCAGAGCGGAGATCAATTCCTCCGTATTGGTTTCCGTTAGAGGAATATGGACTTCATTTCCGGAAACGGTGATCCCTTCTGTAACCCGGATTTGCGGAGGGGTTGCGGTGTTCCAATCGTCCGCAATCACGAAATCCCAGGAGGCGTAGGCGGAGAGATCTCCATCGAGCGGTTCTCCTTCCGCATCAAGGAGTTTTAGAATCAGCTCCGCACGCATTCCGCGTGTCAGCGCGGGCAGTGAGCTGATCGTCTGATTGTAGGAATCCACGAGACGGGCATTGACGCTGTCCGCCCGCAGATACATCGTGATGATCTGCATAAAAAACCTTTCTCATTGAAATTTGAATCCGTTTTCAACGGCGAAGTCCAGGATGCACCAGGCGATTCCTTCATAACCGGTCTTGCAGCTTCGTCCAAGAGTCCTGGAATAACCAGAAACGTTTCCGTCTGAATCATAATTTGTTCTGTAATCGCTTACAGGCACGCTGGAATTCCGGGGAATGTCATCAACATCTCCGCCAAGGGCTATATCCAATGCCATATCCGGCGACCAGTGCGTCCGGATGGTGTGAATGCCTGTGGAAAGCCCGCTGCTTCCCAGATCAAGGACGCTCTTCTGCAGTTCCTCGGAATAGGAAAGCGCTCCGGTTGGAGCGGACACTTTGTAACGGAATATCAAATCACACTCTGCCGTCGGATGCGGACGCTGAGTGGTTTTGATAACGATACTCCTGGACTGCGCATACCCGCAGTATCCCTTTTCTCCGTCAGAATTTTTCTTGTAGTCGGTATTCCCCGACCAGGAATAAAATTCCTGCGGGAAACTGGAAAATGTTCCCGTGTCCGGTTCCCCTTCCAACGCTTCTCTCAATGCCGTGGAAATGGATTCTGAAAACGGGGGATCATGTTCCGATCCCGAACGGGAAAGGTAAGTACCTGAAACGCCGCTGAAATTTACCGCGCTCAGTTTGTTGATTACGTTTTTTACCGCCTTCAACCACTCCGCCCATCCAGCTGCATTGCAGCTTCCCGTTCCCGGGTGCTCGCAGATCCGGCAACCTTCCGCATCAATCAATTCACGGTAGCTCCACATTTTGGGAAAGTCCGAAAGATCCTCCTTGTAGTCAGTGAATTCCATATTTACAAAATTCGGAGCAAGTCTATAGATAGCATCCCGGATTGCATTCATTGCCGCCACACTCCAGGGACGGAATTGCGTGATGTCGAACAGTGCGCTGTCCGGTGACCGCGCCACCAGAATTGCTCTTTCGACAAGTGCTTCCCGGATTGCCCGGTAATAGTCGACATTTCCCGGATCGGGTGATTCCCAGTCCATGCTCTTGTCATCCCAGGAAACGGGGGATGTATATTGAATCATCTCCATATCGCCACCTCGCCGAGATACGCAACGCCTGTTTCGTCGCCCTGAACATAGTCGTAAAACGAAAGCGTCCGGTTGGCCCCTGTAATTTCAGAATCTTCAGGTTTGCAGAATTGGAAAGTCACAGCCTTTTCCTTATTTGGCTCTTCGCCCTCCCACCATCCGGATGGGCTGTTCAGCTCCCCCAGAAGCCATTTCCCGCCCTCGTAACGAATTCCGCCGTAGGAAAAGCGTCCGTTCTTCTTTTCCAGAGATCGGATGTAGTAGTTGGAGCTGTTGTCCCGCCACCGGGGAAGACCGAAACATTTCTCCTCGGATACTCCGCCTTTCGGTTCATACACCCCGAACTGGTTACGGGTGACGCTCTGCCAGCGGGGAAAATCGAAATAAGCTGTCTTGTTCGCTCCGCCCCCGTTGCGGTTCGTTCCGCGAGGCTGGAGATAACTGTAGCCTCCGTCCCTGGCAGAAGGGACGGACCCCGCGTGGAAAGCGTCACCCTCGTATTCCTTACTTTCCGAGTTGTAGTTTTCCTTCGGCTCATATCCCGGAAACCGGTTGTGGAGAATCCAGCCGTAACTCCTGGAGTAATAAAAGAAGTTTGAACCGTTCTTCCAGTAGATGTATCCGTTCACATCATTGAACACCGGAGAATAGACGGCATTGTCAATCTTCAGCCGATAAGTCCAGAGATTCTGTGTGATGACATAATAGTTGAGGTAGCCGCTGTTCGTATTGAAGGCCAGCAATCCGGCATCCGTCCCGATTCCCCGCCAGAATCCCTTCTGCGGGTTCCAGTTCGGAATCGTCGGACTTCGCAGTTGCGTCGGAACATATTGAAAACTCATGTCTCGTTTCCCCCTGTCGTCTGAATTGCAATCCGGTGTCCGATGATCCAGCTTCCTGCGGGAATGGTGGAATTCAAAGCAAGTTCGGCGACATAGAGAATGCCGGAGCCGGTACTTGCATTGTCTTTTCCATCGGCAAAAAGCTGGACATTGTAACCGGCTCCGGTACTGCCTCCAGTCACTTTACAAAGAAAAACTTTGTCTTCTGTTCCACCACCGCCGGATCCCGCGCCTCCGAGCTGAAGCATGCACCACTGACTTCCGGTATTTCCGGCCTTCCAGAGAATCCGGGCGACACCGTTTTCCGCCGACTGCATTGCCCCGGAAGCATTCCCGATCATCGGTTCGGCAAATTTATGTTCCGGATCCAGAATGCTCACCTTTGCCGGGACAATTCCCAGCAGAAGTGCCCGGCCGATTTTTCCCGCATCAACAGGTTCCAGAAGCACCGCATATGGATATTCCTCATAGGCGTTGGTCACCTTTCTCCCGAGAAACGCCGGACACTTCCCGGTAAATTCCGGTTCGTTCACATCCGGCCGGATCAGCACGTCTGTGATCGCCATGGCCGAAAACCGGGGAAACAATGTGCTTTCCCCGTTTTTCAGCAGAACCACGCCGCTGTAATTGCCGTTTCTGAGCGGACCTCCGCGTTGGTCAGACTGGAGATTTTTCACATATTCCGCCGCATCGATAAACGAATTCCAGGTCGCGGCCTTGATCTGAATCGGATCGCCTGTTTGTACTTTGTTCATTGCCCGATCCCCAATCCGCCGAAATCAGCGGCCTGATAGACACGTTCCACATAGGCCGATTCCGGCTTTTTGACGAGACTTTTCTGATCGGAGGAAACATCGTCGGCATAACGGACCCAGAGGTAATCCCAGCCGAGTTTCTCCTTGATGGTCAAGTCGCCGATTTTCAGATTTTCCCGGTTCGGCGAGACCGCGAATCGGAAGGTGATTTCCCAGTCATCATCGGAATGTTTGCCGCGACGGCTTCCGCTCGCTCCAAGGAAAAGAACTTCGCCGGGAGCATACCCTTTGAATTTTCCGTTGTTTACGGTCCCGGTCAGTTCCGCGAGGCGTTTCTTGTAAGCGGTAGTCACCTTCGAGGCCCGGAAATAGTGAGTTTCCGAGAAGTTCATGACGGGCATCGTGATGTCGATCCCGTTCACATTGCCTTCCGAATCCACGCTGATCGCGCCGCCGTAATCCGGGGCGTCCGATGGAGTTTTGGATACCGTCGCAATGCTCTGATTGACATGTTTGCTTCCGCCTCCGGTATCGAATGCAAAACTCGGTTCCGGTTCGTTGTCTCCATTGCTTCCGCCGAACACATCCATCTCATAGGTGACCAGAACCTTGAAGATGTCCTGATTGATCCGTTCAGAGATTTCCAGCGTCTGACGAGTCAGATTTTCCAGCGTCTCCGGCGAAGCCTCCCGAACCGCATTCAGCGCGGCAAGCTCCTCTTCCGCTCCAAACACCAGATACGGAACTTCCGCCTGGGTCAGAAAACCGGAATAGTCCATATATTCATTCAGATCGTAAAAACATTTTTCCACACGGATTTCGTTTGCCATAACAGCTCCTTTCCATCAGGCGAATGTTCCCATGCCGTTTTGTTTTTTCAGCAGAGTGTTGGTTTTCTTTGTATTGGCGACAATCGTTTCCGTTGCTTTGGCGGTACGGTCGGCGGCACTCGATTCCCCCAGATTTTCCAGCGCTGCGGCAAGGAAGCCCCCCTGCGGTTTCGATACTTTCTCCGCCGCCTCCCGGGTCCCGTCCTGAGCCGAGCGCAGACGGTCGGAATATTTGTCCACCATCGACTCCGCCCGGGTGTATGCGCTGTGAGCGTCATCGAGTTTTCTGCGCTCGTCATCATCGATTTTACCGTCCGCCTGCGCATCCTGAAGTTCCTTTTCGAACTGCGCTTTTGCCGCCGCCGCTTTTTTCTGATATTGAGCAATCAATCCTTCCAGCATCTGCTGTCCGGCGGCAGGATCGTTTTTCAGCGTTTCATCGATTTTTCGATCCTGCGCCTCCTCCTCGCGCCGATCCTGAATGTTCTGTTCGGACTCCTGAAAGCGCTCCTGATAGGAGGCAACATCATCCTTCATTTTCTGAGCTGCTTTTTCCCGTGCCTTGGCGATGCGGTCTTCCGCCGTCTGATCCGCTCCGGCGAGTTTCCCCTCCAGTTCCGCGATCTTCGCCTTGTCCTGTTCTTTTTCCGGCCTGGATTTTTCATAATCCAGCATCGTCTGAATCAGCTGTTTGTATTCGTCGCGAAGCGCAATGATGTCGTCGATCTCGTTTTCAAGTTCAGTTTTGCGTTCCCGTGCAAGCTGCCTGTCAATTTCGGCGACACGTTTTGCGGCTGCGTCCGCGTTGTCGGATGCCGCCTGTCGGCGTTGTTTTTCCGCCTCAACTTTTTCCTCGGTTGACGTTCCGTCACCTTCTTCCCCGGTCGTTGCGCCGGGTTTTCCTTCCTGAACCGCCTGACGGCGTTTCTGCAATGCTTGAATCTTCTGACGGTACCCCATGGCGCGATCACCGTTGGCTTCGAGTTTCTTCTGCGCTTCTTCCTGTCTGCCGGAGACCTGCGACCAGAGGTTGTTGTTCCAGTAGGAGAGCAGAGCCTCATTTTCCGCTTGAAGTTCCTTGAGGTTGGCTTCCAGTTCGGCGATTTCCGCATCCAGCTCCCCAAGGGTCGCCGCCTTCATGGCTTCATTGAACTTGTTCTGTGCCGAAGCGGCAAGATTCAGTTTCCCGGTGATCGTATCGATTCCGAGCCCGAGGTTGTTGTAGGCTCCGTTCAGCGCATTGACGATGGTTTGCGCTTCCTGCTGTTCCGCGGCGGTCAGCTTTTCCTGTTCCGCCAACTGTTTGAGCCGTTCCAGCTGAGCAAGATGCGTCTCCTTCTGCGGATCGTTTCCCGCCTGAATGATTTGTGCGGTTGCGGTAAATTGCCGCTGTGCTTCCGTCAAGGCGACAATGCGTCCTTTGACCGTATCCACGGAAAGTCCAAGTTCGCCGTATTTTGCTCTGAGCTGTTCCAGCAGGGTGTTTGCCTCCGCAATTCCGGACGCATCCAGCTTCGGTATTTTGGAAAGTTCCTGCAGGCGGCTGACCTTCTCCGCGTCCTCCGTTCCGGAGACTTTGAGGGAAAGTTCCCGGAGATTTGCCGCAACGCTGTTGAGTCTGACGATCTTTCCCGCTGTCCGGTCAACCGCGACACCGAGATCACCATATTTCTTCGACAGTTCTCCGATCAGGCGTTCCGCGTCATTCTGCTGATCAACATCCAGTGTGACTTCCAGTGACAACGCTTTCAATTTCAGCAACTTGTCAAGGTCGCCGTCGTCCTTGATGGAAAGTTCCAATGCTCCGATGCGTGAAGCTGCCGCACCCAGCGCCGTAATTCGCATGGCGTTGTCGCTGATCGTGATCCCGAGGTCGCCGTATTTTTTCTGCAGCTTGGATGCCAGCATACGGGCTTCCGCCATCTCGGCATTCGTCAGTTTCTGCTTTGCCGCCAGCTGCTGGAGCCGTTCCATGCGGATTTCATCCGTTTTGCGGAGCTGGTCTCCCTTTTCCCGAAGCGTGCTCATCTTGTCCGAAAGCTGCGCGGTATAGGATCCGGCGCGGGAAAGATAGATGCACACACCCGCCAGAACCGCTCCCAGCGCAATCAGAGCAACCGCCACCGGGTGAGCGGCAATAAAGCTCATGACCGCTCCCAGAGCCAGCATTGCCGCCGCCGCGACCTTGGCTGCCCCTGCCAGCAGGAAGTTTCCCGCCGCAACGGCGGAAACCGCAACCACAGCTTTCAGATTCGCCGCCGTGAAAAGCGCGGTCACGGCAATTCCGGCTTTGCGGACCTGATTCAATGCCACAGTTCCCGCCGTGCAGAGCGCTTCCGCGACTGTTTGCGCTTTCACTGCGACAGTTGCCGCAATCGATGCGGCCGTATAGGCTTTCAGAGCACTTGCCATGGCCGTCCATGCGGTTGCCAGTGCGCGTCC
>CAJMAW010000074.1 GCA_905211485.1 uncultured Lentisphaeria bacterium
GTACCAGGCGGGAATGCGGTGTCCCCACCAGATCTGACGGCTGATGCACCAGTCGCGGATATTTTCCATCCAGTGGAAATACGTTTTGCTCCAGCGTTCGGGATGAAACTGAATGGTCCTGTTCCGGACGGCTTCGATCGCGGGTTTCGCCAGCTCGCCCATCCGGACGAACCACTGTTCGCTGAGTAGCGTTTCAATCGGCACGCCGCCCCGTTCGGAATAACCGACGTTGTGAACAAGATCCTCGATCTTTTCCAGAAGCCCGAGTTTTTCCATATCCTTCACGACGAGTTCGCGGCATTCAAAACGGTCCAGTCCGGCATAACGGCTTCCGCAGCGCCCGTTCATCGTCGCATCTTTATTCATCACATTGATGAATTCCAGACTGTGGCGTTTGCCGACTTCAAAGTCGTTGGGGTCGTGCGCAGGCGTGATTTTCACGCAGCCGGTGCCTTTTTCCGGATCGGCATGGGGGTCTTCTATGACGGGAATCTTCCGGTCTGTGAGCGGCAGATCGACCGTCTTTCCCACGATTGCGCTGTAACGCGGATCGCCCGGAGGGACAGCCACAGCGGTATCGCCGAACATGGTTTCCGGGCGGGTCGTCGCCACCACCAGATACCCGGATCCGTCTGAAAGCGGATAGCGGAAATGGTAGAACTTCCCGTGTTCCTCCCGGTAAATGACTTCCTCATCCGAGAGCGCGCTCTTGGCTTTGGGACACCAGTTGATCATCCGGCTGCCGCGGTAGATGTAGCCTTTCTCATACAGACGGACAAAGACTTCTCGGACGGCTTCGCTGAGACCTTCGTCCATGGTGAAACGCTCCCGTTCCCAGTCGCAGGACGCTCCCAATTTGCGGAGCTGGCGGATGATGGTCCCGCCGTACTGCTTCTTCCAGTCCCAGACTCTGCGGATGAATTCCTCCCGTCCGAGTTTCTCTCTGCCGGTATGTTCTTTTTCCTGAAGGAATTTCTCCACTCTGGCCTCCGTGGCGATTCCGGCGTGATCGGTTCCGGGAAACCAGCATGCTTCATCCCCCAGCATCCGGTGCCAGCGGATGAGGATATCCTGAAGCGTGTTGTTCAGCACATGCCCCATGGTCAGAATCCCGGTTACGTTCGGAGGCGGGATCACAATGGAATAAGCTTTCTTCGATGGATTCGGACGGGCTTTGAACAGACCGTTGCTCTCCCAGAAGGGATACCATTTCTCTTCGACCGCCGCGGCTTCGTACGCCTTCGGCATTTCCGTATTTGCCATGATTCTCTCCGTATATGCTGACTCTTGATGACGACAAGTTCCCAGAAAATGCAAAGTAAGGTGTTAATATAACCCTCTTTCCTGAAAATTCACTTTCTCCACGGCAAAAAAAACGGACCTTTCATCCATTTCCTGTTCTTCCCGGGTCCTTTCCGCTCTCCTTCCAGCATTCCTGCATCAGAACTGCTCCCCGCAAATCCGGAAGCAGCAAAGGATTTTCTCTCCCGCGGAAACCCGGAGAAACGGTTTTGAAACGGGATTTTTGAAAATCCGCCTTGAAAGAATCACTGATCAACGGTATAATATCCCACTCAGCAATGTTCAAACAAAAAAACGGACGGCAGTCCGGAAAATTTCAAAACTCTGTTCATCAAGGAAGGAAAAAAAGCCATGTCTGCCGGAAAAACTCTTGTTTTTGTCTTTTTCGCCATGCTCTCAGCCTTTACTCTCTGCGCGCAGAAACCGATCACGGTTGCGGTCTTCCCCGGCCCCGACGTCCGTTCTGCACGGGATGGAAGCGATGACAGAATCAAATCCCTGGTCAATGAATATTTCAAATCCGAACTCGCCACTCATTCCAGAATCAAAATCGCCGCTTCCGAAAAAATCGAGGAAGCCAGAAAAACGGCGAAGTTCATTCCCGGCCAGGCTCCGGATCCCGCAGAAATGAAGGCCTTCGGAGAAAAGACGGAAGCTCAGATCCTCTGTATTGTCACCATGCCGAGAAATCAGGCGGACAAGCCTGAAATCAATGTGGCCGTTTTCCGTGTTTCCGATCTCAAGAAGATGGGGCAGGTCTCTTCCGTCCTTGAAAATCTCGCCGCGATTGATGACACCTGCAAGGAACTGGCCCAGAAAGCGGCATTCGTCATCCGCGGAGAAAACCGCATGGACAAACTCAGAGAACTCGTCACTTCCCCCAAGGCTCCCGGCGATGAAAAGGCGGTGCTTCCCTCAGCCTTGAAAAACGAGCTTGAAAAAGGGAAAAACAACACTCCGAAGCAGAAATAAGTTTCTCTCCCCCGCTTTTTTCTGTTTCTGTCCGGGGGCGTGTTCTCCCCTGAACTCCTTATGACCTGGAAATCCCGTATTTCACAAAATACGGGATTTTTTGTTGTCGGAGGAGAAGAGGGAAAAGTTTTCTCTCCCCCCCTGCGAAAGGAAAGGCCAAGAGAAGAGCTCTTTATTCTTTCCATCCTGAGGAGGAGACGCCCCCGGAGATCCGGAGAAAATGGAGAAATGGAGGCCCGGATGGGATGGATGGGATCCGGGAATCGCGGAGAGAGGGAAATCAGGAATAATTTTCAAGGATTTTTTCTGCCAGGCGAATTCCGTCCACAGCGGCGGAAGTGATACCTCCAGCCGCACCCGCGCCTTCCCCACCGATATAGAGACGTTTCACACTGCTTTCGAGAGTCAGCGGATCGCGCAGGAAACGGACCGGACTCGAAACGCGTGTTTCCAATCCGTAGAAGATGCCGTTTCTGATGAAACCGGGCATGATTTTCTCAAAATGACGCACGGCGCGGCGGAGAGCCGTACAAACATCTCCCGGCAACAGGGAGTCCAGACGGGCGGGAAGACTTCCGAGCGCATAAGATCCCTCCTTTTCTCCAGCTTTTGCACCTCCGGGAACGCGGAGGGAGGAAGAAAGAGTCCCGGAAAGGAAGTCCGGGAGCGTCTGGGCGGGACAGGCGTAGGAGCTTCCCCCCGCAAGGAAGGCATTTTTCTCCAGAGAGTCCAGGAAAGCGAAGGCTTCCGCGGCGTCCTTGAAGATTCCGGGATCGACCGTGGCCACAATGGCGGAATTTGCGAATGCTCCGCTGCGGGCGGAATTGCTCATGCCGTTGGTGCAGAGTCTTTCCAGCTCGGAAGTGGCGGGGAGGATTTCTCCGCCGGGGCACATGCAGAAGGTGCTGGCCCCCTTCTCTCCTCCGGAGCCGTCATGCTTCTGAGAGGCGTCTTCTTTTCCCTTCCCGGACGGACGGGAAGCCATGCTGTATTCCGCTGCCCCGAGAATGGAAGGCGGGGAAGCAAGTCCGTACTGCATGCGGTTGATGAAATGCTGGGGATGCTCGACCCGGGAACCGATCTGAAATCCCTTCAGGGAATGGGCAAGGCCGCAGGAGGAAATCAGATGAAGAATCAGGGTTCTGGCGCTGTGCCCGGGAGCGAGGAGAAAAGCGGGGGCTTCCAGCACGGAAGCGTCGGAAAGCACTACGCCCCGGCAGACTCCGTCTCTGATTTTCAGACTCCTTACTTCCGATCCCCAGAGGAAGGTCCCCCCCAGAGTGCGAATGCTTTCGCGGATCCTGGCAATCACGGAAGGCAGACAATCCGAACCGATGTGCGGATGACTGAAATAGCGGATTTCCTCCCGTGCCCCGGCACGGATGAAACTTTCCAGAACAAAGGAAATGCGGGGATCCCGGATCCGGGTGTAGAGTTTGCCGTCGGACCAGGTTCCCGCACCGCCTTCCCCGCGGAGGAGATTGCTTTCGGGATTCAGAACCCGGGTGCGGAAAAAATGGTCGATGTCTTTCCTCCTTCTTTCCACATCGTATCCACGCTCGATGACGAGCGGACGGCATCCTGCCAGCGCAAGGGCATAAGCCGCAAAGAGTCCTGCCGGACCGCTCCCGACGACAATCGGGTGACATGGAGCAGATCCCCCCTTCTTCAGATAACGCAAAGGATCCCAGGAAAGCTCCTCCAGATCCTCCCGCGCCATCGGCGAGGCATTTCCCGGAAGCGCCCCGTCCTTCGCTTCCACTACAAGTCGGTACAACAGCTTGACTCCCGGTTTCTTCCGGGCATCGACGCTCCGTCTGAGAATGCGGTAGGAGAGAATCTCCTCCTTTTTCAATCCGCAGGCTGCCGCAATCCGGGAATGCAGCTCCGCATCCATCCGGGGAGACGCATTTCTGACATCGACGGACAAGGAATCCAGAGTAAAAATCATGCGGCCGGCTCCCCGTCTTTCGTCCTCTCTTTTCTGCCGATGCAGCTGTTTAGCCCGCGACCACATTCTTCCGTGTCCGGAGAAAGGCACGGCAGTATGGCGCGGAAGAGGGCCCCCTCCCCTTCCCGGCTTTCGACACTGAGAGTCCCCCCGGAAACGGAAAGCAGTTCCCGGAGCGCAAGCCCGCCCCCGGAGAAGCTGTGCCGGTGCTTTTCCAGCCGGAAAAAAACGGAGTCCCGCAGGCTGCCAGCGCAGAAGAATTCATCCCGCAGCCCTGATCCCTCACTTCCAGGACCAGAGAGGAAAGGGATTCATCGCGGAAAAGTTTCAAGGCCACATCGGGGGATTCTGCTTCAGGCGTCTTTGCATGGAGTGTCTCCGCATGGAGTGTCTCCGCCTCATACAGACGGGATTCCGCAATTCCCGCTGCAGCCTTCCTTTTCTCCAGTTCAGACTGCATTTTTTCATCCATCGCCCGCACCGCGTTGGAAAGAAAAACGGATGCGGTCTGTTCCAGGATCCGTTCCTTTCCGCGGAATTCATCCGGAGTCACTTTCCAATCCGCGCGGAAGCGGATTGCGTGGCTGTCCATCTGCTCCCGAAAGAAGGAGACGGCTTTCTCCACGGGATTTTCAAAGGCAGGCTCGGCAGATGCGAAGGAAGAGGAACTGGAAGAGGAACTTGAAGTGGGAGTGGAAGTGGTGGAGGTTGTTGTGGTGGGGGGAAAAGAGCTTGCAGCCATTGTTTTTCTCCCCGGAAAAGCAAATTCACGCATGTCCCTCACCGTTTTCGCGGCACGGTCCACATTATCCAGACAGATGGAAAAGATACCGTCAAGCTGTTTTTCCCGCAGCAAAGGACTTCCCTTCAAACTCATTTCCAGAAGTTCCAGATATCCGCGCAGGACACAGAGCGGCTGATTCAGCTCATGGGCAATGGAAGGAATCATCTCCCCGAGGGAAACGAGCCGTCCTGTGCGGATGATCTGTTCTTTTTTCTTCTGTTCTTTCCGCATCAAGTCCTTCTGTTCCTCTTCCCGGCAGTCTCCGGCAGGAGATTTTTCCTTGAGGCAGTCTTTCGTGAACGGGTCCCCGCATAGTTCCTTCTGCAGTCCGGAGAAACGGGGATGGGGATCCGGAGATTCTGAAGGGGGGGAAAGAGCGGCGTCTGCCCCGCACGGAAGGGACATGTCGTATCCGGAGACTTTTTCTGCGGAGTCTCCGGATTTTCTGATTCTGTCCATCCGCCTGAACACAAACAAAAAAGCCATCACTGCGAGAGAGAGCAGCCCCAGATGAAAAAATATGTTTTCCCCGTTTTCCCCGTCTCCGCCGGAATTCCGGGTGAAACAGACCGTCAGGAGAAGGGCGGCGGAAAAAAACAATACCGTCAGGAAAAAATCTTTCTTTGAATTTCCACGTTTCCTCATGTGATCCCCCTGTTCCCCGGAATTTTCCTGTTTTTTCGATTGTGCTTCCATTTCCATAGTGAAAACTTAAATTAAAACCCAAAACTCAAGATAAAAGTGTAAAGCTGTTTCAGCAAATCCGGCCGTTTCTCCGGCGGAAGGGAAAGGTGTTCCGGAGGAGATTTTTCATTCCCGGATCAGAAGATCCATACCACGCCCCCGGATTCCGGAGTTTTTTCCCGGGCTACAATATGCGGAGTTTCCCGCAAAATTCAAATATAAAACTGTTCCCAGGTTGAAATTATGGCTCTTTCGAGCATATTTATTAGGAATTTTTTTGAGAAAGGCTGAAAAATCTCATCCATGGCGGAAATCTGTGAAGCATACGTGGAAGGACTGGCATTCGGAGGCGCCGCATTCGGCAGACTCCCGGACGGGATGCTCTGTTTTGTGCGCGGAGCAATCCCGGGAGAACGGATCCGCCTGGAAGTGACTGTCCGGAAAAAATCTTATGCACGCGGACGGCTCCGGGAAATTCTGGAAGGCTCCCCCCAGCGCATCCCCCCGGCGTGTCCGCTTGCCGTGACACCTCAAAATGCCGGATGCGACTGCCAGGGCTGCTCCTACCAGCATCTTCCCTATGATCTGGAACTCACATGGAAACAGAGACAGTTTGAGGGGTTTCTCCTCCGTCCCGGCCTTGTTTCCCCGGAACGGATGCTTCCCCCCTTCCCCGCTCCGGAGCGTTATCACTGGAGAAACCGCATCGCGCTCTCATGCACGACTCCTTCCGCAGGTGTCCCGGTTCTGGGCTACCGTGCGGAAGACAACAAAACAATTCTCCCCGTCTCCTCCTGTATGATTGCGCGGAAAGCTCTGGACGCGGCCATCCGCGGAATCAGCGACTGCGCCGGAACGGAAAAAGGCAAATTCATTGTGATCAGCGGAAAAAAGACGCTCATTCCAGCCGACACGCGGCGTGTCTTTTTCCGCTGGACGCTCAAAGACGGAGTCACCGTCTGGACCGACCAGGATCCCCCCTCCGGCGTCATGCTGACGGAACAGCTGGGATCCGCAGGACGTTTTCTCGTTCCCCGCGAGTCCTTTTTCCAGACCAACACCGCCGTTGCCTGCGAACTTCTGAGTCGGACAGCGGCAACAGTGCGGGAACTGCAGCCGGAAGCGGTGCTGGAACTTTTCTGCGGAGCCGGAATCTTTTCCATCGTTGCAGCGGAAAGCTGCGGAAATTGCACCTGCTTCGGAATCGAGCTGGACCGCAGGGCCATTTCGGCGGCGAGACGGAACGCGGAAAGAAGAGGTCTGGGAAAACGCTGCCGCTTCCATTGCGGAGACGCCTCCTCCTTCCGCTCCGTCTTTTTCCCCGGAGGACACCGCAACCCCCCGGACTCAGACAAAATCCTGCTCATTCTGGATCCCCCTCGGAGCGGACTGACAAAACGCCAGATGGAGGAAATCCTTTCCCTCCGCAGCGGACACATCCTGTACATCTCCTGTTCCCCCGACACCCTGAAGCGGGATCTGGAATCCCTGACCGCACCCGGAAACAACAGATACGAAATCGTACAGACAGGAATCCTCGACATGTTTCCGGCCACAGCCCATTTTGAATCCATGACACTCTTGAGAAGGACATGAAATCCACCGGCAAAAACAATTCTCTGAACGAAGGGCACCGCGCCCGCCTCCGGCAGAAATACCTGAAAGGCGGACTCGACGCCTTCCACGATTACGAACTTCTGGAGCTTCTGCTGACCTATGCCATCCAGCGCCGTGATGTGAAACCGCTGGCTAAAACGCTTCTGGAAAAATTCAAAACCATAGAAAGACTGGTCGACGCGGATATTTCCGAAATCGCCGCCTGCGACGGAATCGGGGAAAATTCGGCGATTTTATTCAAACTGATCCGGGAACTGTCGGTGGTCTATCTGCGTGGCCGCCTGGAACGGAAAGACGTCATTTCCAGCACGGAGACCTTTCAGAATTACGCCAGAATGAAGCTCGGAGGATTCAAGGAGGAACGACTGCTTGCGGTTTACCTGAATTCACAAAATCAGATTCTGGATTCCGAAATCATGGCAACGGGAAGTGTGGACTGCGTTTCCGTCTATCCGCGCAAGATTCTCGAACGTGTCATCGAACTCAAGGCGACAGGTCTGCTTCTCGCGCACAATCACCCCGGCGGCAATCTCGCCCCTTCGGACAGCGACATCCTCATGACCCGCCAAATCAGTGAAATCATCAAACCCATCGGTGTCGCCCTGCGTGACCACCTGATCGTTTCCAGACAAAGTTGCTACAGTTTAACCCGCATCCCAGCCCTGATGCGTTCGGAGGTCTTTCAATGATTCTGGGTATCGGCACAGACATCGCGGAATGTCAGCGCGTCATGCGCATCTATGAAAAATACGGAGAGCATTTCATCCGGAACATCCTCACGCCTCAAGAACTGGATTTGATGAAATCCAGAAAAAACCAGGCCGAATTCCTGGCCGGACGATGGGCCGCAAAAGAAGCTTTTTCCAAAGCCCTCGGATGCGGAATGTGTGAAGCCTGCGCTTTCGTGGAAATTGAAATCCTACCCTCGGAGTCCGGCTCAGGGGCTCCGGTGGTTCAGCTCCACGCGGAAACGGCAAAAACAGCGGAAAGACTCGGAGTCAAAAAAATTCATGTCTCCATCAGTCATGAAAAAAATTATGCCATTGCATTCATTCTCCTGGAAGGATGAGAAAAGCCCCCTGTCCCGAGATGCCAGAGAAAAAAGGGAGGTCGGGAGGACTAAGGAAGAAAAAACAAAAACGAGTGAGAAAAATCTTTCAGGATCTTTCAGAAACTCCCCTGCCGTTCCTTCCGGAATGCTTCTCCACACAGCGGGAACAGGAATTGAAGAAAATTCTGATCTTGTTCACTCACGTCCCTTTCCTCTCTTTTCCCTATTCCATCCGTCTTCAATTTTTTGAAGAAAATCCACTTCCATCCCCTCTTCCTTCAGGGGGAAGAAGCGTTTTCTCCGTTTGCGAAAATCAACTTTGCGTGATATAGTAAACCTATTTTCAGATGGCTCTGCGGCGGAAAAATTTCCCGGCGTGAAAAAGCCCGGCATGGCAGATTTTTCATTTTTACTCCAGAATAAAGAAGGAAGAGGAGGATACGGACAAGATGGGCGCACATAAGAAATCAGGAAAGCCTCCCGCAGTAACCGACGTCCGTTCCGCATTTTCCGATGCCATGCCGAAGTACCGGACAATTGAATACGATATGATTACGCTGATCAACCGCGGGATCTATGCACCGGGAATGAAAATGGATTCCATCCGGGATCTGGCAGGATATTACGATGTGAGTATTCAAGTCATCCAGATGGCTGTTGCTGAACTGGAAAAGCTCGGGTACATCTATACGGTTCCCAAGAGCGGGATGTATGTGACGGAGCGGAAAAAAACGGGACCTTTCCATTGTCTGGGCATTTTTGTTCTGAATTATCCTGTTTATCAATCCGGCATCATGATTGAAACCCTTGCGGAGGAAATCCGAAGACGTTCCTACAGCATTCTCCTGGGGGGAAATTTCGAGAAAGACTATACGCTTGACGAATGGCTTGAGCGGAAACATGTGGATGGAGTTTTTCTGCTCGGCGTTGTGGAGGAATCGGATCTTCTGCCGTTGATCCGGCGCAAGATTCCGTATTTCATTTTCGGCAACCAGAACATTGCGCCTTCCCATCCGCAGATGACGCTTAATGTCTATGCACAGGATTATAAGACTTTTGTCAAGACCCTTCCCGCCTGGAAAGGCAGAAAAATCGGAGCCATTTTCGGAATCCCCGAATCACGGGGCGACCGGGAACGCAGACAGGCCATGATCGATGCCTGGAAACTTGTCAACGGCTCCGTGGACGAATCTCTTTTCCGGTTCAGTGAAATTGACGGATATAAAGAGACGGAGGAGCTGATTGAAAAACAAAAAGTGGAAATCCTCTTTATCGGCGGAGGACCTCTGGCCGGTTACAGACGCTATTTCTTCCTGCATCCGGAACATCCCAAGCCGGATCTCGTCCTCTTTGAGAAAAAAGACCTGAAACTCTTCCGAGATGCCAAGTATATCCCTTTTCATCTGAAGGATTTCAATTATAAAAAAGCGGTTTCCAGGATGTTTGCCATGCTCTAAGAGGATCTGACCGACATGGAGGATCCGGAAGACAGCCTTCCGGCGGCTGACTCATTCCCCTCCGCAGCAAGAGGCCGCAACAGAGGATCATGGGCGCCTGATTTCCGCGACGGGCGCAAAAAAACGGACACATTTTTCCCCGCCGTTTTTCCCTGCTCTCAATCTGATTCCCTGAAAAAATTTCTGAAAATTTCCCCCTTTCCCCGTTTTTCCTCTGGTCACGGGGAAAGGAGAGCAAGAAAAAAGGAAAGGCGAATCAATATTTCTTATCCGCGAAATCCACCCATCCGCCCGCTTTTACAAGCGCGAGATCGAACTCGCTGATGATAAAGGGATAGACCTTAGTCACAGAATCATTGGAAATCGTGAATGTGAATTTTTCGAGATCCGTTTTACAGAAGGCGTCCGTTCCTGCGAAAACCTGGAAAATTTCATCAATGATGGAGCCCGGCAGAGAAATTGCCATCATCCCGCAGTTGAACATGTTCTGACGGAAGATACGGGCGAAATTTTCCGCGATGACCAGATGGATCCCGTTGCATTCCAGGACCCAGGGAGCATGCTCGCGGGAAGATCCGCAGCCGAAATTGGAACGGGTGACAATCACCCCCTTGCCTTCCACATCCTTTTTCGGATCGAAAGAGGGAATGGAAAGATCTTCCAGACAATAAGGCTTCAAAGCCTCCTTGGTCAGTTCCGTGAGATATTTTGCGGGGATAATCTCATCCGTATTGATATCGGAACGGTCAAGGAACAGTATTTTTCCGTTTAAATTTTTCATAGTGAAGAGCTCCTGAAAGAGTTAGACAAAAAGCGGAGAATTGGTGATGACTCCGGTCAGGGCAGTTGCGGCCGCTGTTGCGGGACTCATCAGATGGACCATGCCGCCGCGGCCCATTCTGCCGTTGAAATTGCGGTTCGTCGTGGAAGCGCAGACTTCTCCGGAGGCAAGGACACCGTTGCTCATTCCGAGACAGGCGCCGCAGGTGGGATTCGTCACGCAGAATCCGGCATCCATGAAAATCTGAATCAGGCCCTCCTTCAGGGCCTGGGAATAAATCAGCGGCGTTGCAGGCGAGACAATCGCACGGACGTTCGGGCTGATCTTCTTCCCCTTCAGGATTCCCGCCGCCACGCGGAGATCCTCAAGACGCCCGTTCGTGCAGGAACCGATATAGACCTGATCGACAGGGGTTCCGGTCATTTCCGCAACCGTTTTCACCTGATCGGGCTTGTAGTTCACTGTCACCATCGGTTCCAGAGTCGAGACATCGAAATCGATGACGCGTTCGTAGACGGCGTCTTCATCCGGCAGCCAGCGGCTGTACTCCTTCAGTGCATCCTCTTTAGTCGGGAAATCATTGCGGATGAATTCCCAGAGATAGTCGACCGTCATCTGATCGGGATAGCAGACGCCGCAGGTGGCTCCCGCCTCCACAGCCATGTTGCAGAGGGTCATGCGCGAATCCATGCCCATGGAGGAAATGACCGGGCCGGCGAATTCAATGACTTTATCCGTCGCCCCGTTGACCGTCAGCAGACGGATGAGCGCCAGGATCAGGTCTTTTGCAAAAACGCCGGGCCGCATCTTGCCCGTCACCTGAATCCGGATGCTTTCCGGTTCCCGCATGGCGCAGACGCCCTTGAGAATCCCCACTTCCAGATCCGTGGTGCCAACACCAGCGGCAAAAGCGCCGAAGGCCCCGTGCGTACATGTATGGGAATCGCCCATGATTACAGTGAAGCCCGGGCGAACAAATCCTTTTTCCGGAAACAGCGCATGGCAGACCCCGTTTGCGCCGATGTCAAAAAAGTCCTTGATGCCATGGCGTCTTGCCCAGTCCCGGAGCGTCTTGCCCTGTTCGGCCGTTTTGGAATCCTTTGCCGGAGTCACGTGGTCAATCACAGCCTTGATTTTCGAGGGATCGAAGACGCGGTCCTTCCCTCTGGAAACCAGATCGTTCACGGCAATCGGCGTTGTAATTTCGTGGCAGAAGACCCGGTCAAGCCGAATCACGGAAACACCCGGAGCGGGAACGTCCACCCGGTGGGCGTCAAAAATTTTCTGAGACAATGTTCTGCCCATGATCTGTTCTGTCCTTTCCTGAAGTTCAGTGGTTTTCTTCTTCTCATCCGATCCCTTCTACGATAGCATTCATTTCGCAATTTTTCAATATTTTTATGATATTTAATTATAATTAACAGAAAGAGGTGTTATATTTCACCATGGCAAAGAAATGACCCGGAGAGAGAAGATGAATGAAACAAAAATCGGGAAACAGATCCGTCAATATAGAAAAGACAAGAAGATGTCCATCAAGGACTTCTCGAAAATCTGCGGCATCAGCACCGCACTTGTGAGCCAGCTGGAACGGGGAATCGGCAACCCCAGTCTGAATGTATTAAAGTTAATAGCCCGGACGCTCGGCACTTCCCTGGCTTCCCTTTTCGCGGAGGAAATCGACAACGCCATGCTGATCCGGAGAAAGTCCGAACGGGAACGGATCCGGAATCCGAATGAAAAGGACGCGGTCTATTACGGACTCACTCCGGGGCCGCTCAAATCAAATGTCGAGCTCCTTCTCATGTCTCTGAAGCCGAACGGGGAGACGAATCACGGATTCTCCCGGCATTTCGAGGAGGAAATCGCCTATATCGTCGAAGGCGAAGCCACCATGGTCTTTGAAGACGGCGAATTTGAACTCCAGGAAGGCGATACCATCCGCATTCTTCCTTCCCGGCGTCACAAACTGAAAAATCCTTCCGAAAAAAACGTCCTGGTCCTCTTCATCAAAAGCAAAGTCAGCTTCTGAAAAAATGGACACAGAACTCAGCGGAAGCATTCCAGAAGCAAGGCACGGAGACTTTTACTCATGAAACAGCTGAATGAATCTCTGATCCCCGAATCCGGGAAAAAAGAAGCCGAAGCAGGCAATTATTTCTGCACCTGGTGCACGCAGTCCGCAATGCTGGATCCCTCCTCCGGAGGGAAAGACAAGGCGGCGGCCATGAGAGACATGCTGACAGAGCAATTTCTCTTCAGCGAATCAGACGGCATTCTCGCAGGCAACCGGATGCTTCCGGTCCGCGGAGACCTGACCGTGGTCCTCGACGATGGCTGGGACGTCCCTCCAGGCACAGAAAACCCTTTCCATTCCAACCGCTTCGGTTCTCTTCACATTGCGGGTGAAAAGTTTCCCTCTCTCCAGTCGCCGGGCAATCCGGGAGAAACGCTGAAAAAAATGAACGAGCGTATCCTGTCGCTCGGCTATCGCGGGACCGGGGTCTGGGTTTCGCCTCAGATTCCCTGGCCGGACGGATCCCCCTCTCCGAAACGGAGCATGAGTGAATTCCGGAAACACTGGGAAGACTGCGCCGCACTTTGCGCCCGGGCGGGAATCCGCTACTGGAAAGTGGACTGGGGAAACTGCGGATCGGCAGAACACAGAAAAATCATTACGGAAGCGCTCAGGGAGTTTGCCCCGGAAATCCGGATCGAACATGCACTCGTTCAAAACCCGCTGACACCGGAAAACCCTGATTTTCTGAAAGACCGTCTGGAATATCTTGAGGAGATTCTCCCCTTCAGCGATTTCCTCCGGACCTATGACATCGTCAAGGAATTTGAAACGGTGACGACCCTTTCCCGCTGCCGGGAAGCCTTTCTTGCCGCAGAACGCCGCTTCGGAAAACTCCGGAATCAAAACGGAGCCGTGATCCCGGCGGACGGCGGCTGCATCCTGAATGTTGAAGATGAACCGTACATCGCCGCCTCGCTCGGCTGTGCAAACGGAGTCATGCGTCATCGTGCGGAACATCCGTGCCGCGCGGCGGAATGGGAACGGCGCCATCCGTTCTGGAAGGAGAAAGGCCTGGGGCATCTGCGGAAACAGCTCACGGTCGATGAAAGTTTCCGTTCCCTGCGCTTCCAGAGGATCGCCCCGCCTTTCCCTCTTGCGGGAAGCGACAAGCGGTGCTCGGAAGAAATTCTCAGCGATTTTCACAGCTTCCACCAGGAGGATTCCTGGCCCTTTCTTCAGGGACTCTTCACGGAATCCGCGCCTGCCGTCATGACAAGGAACTGCGAGTTTCCCGAAATTCTTTCCCCCATTCCCTCCGCAGAGGAACGGCCCTTCCTCACGGCAATGCGTCATCCGAACGGAGTTCTGGCCCTTGCCGCCCTGCCCCGTTTCCGGAACGGGATCTGGAGCATTCCCAGACTACGCATCCGGATGGAGACAGACAGGATGGATTTCACCGCAGGCTTGTTCGGAGACTTTGACGCCGTCGTTTTTGCTCTTCCCGAAGCTGTTCCGGAAGGAAGAAGAATCCTGATGCAGGATCTGATCGGGGAAAGGGCTTTCGACGTTTCCTCAGAAATTTCCTGCGAAGGGCGCTTCCTGACCATCCCCGGAGATCTTTTCAGGAAGGTCGGACTCTCCGCCGCAACTCCCGGAGACCTTTCCCGCGCCGGAGCGCTTCTCTCGCTTCGCTGAGGGGAAATTTCATTTCCCGGATTTCCATTTTTTGGGAAAAAAATCTCCCTCAGGAAAAGAGTGAAGGAAGAAAAATCGGGCGGAGAAGAGAGAGCCGCACCCAGGAACACTGCGCTTCCGGACATTTTTCCCGAAAAAAACGACTTGCTTTTTCCCGGGGGAAAGTTATATTAGAGATTCATTTTCTGGAGACAGGACCGGTGAATCCCGTGAGAATCGGGAACGGTCGCGCCACTGTGTATACGCCTTGCGAGAGGCGTAAAGTCAGATCCCGCCTGTTTCCCAAACTGGCTTTTCCCGGATGCCATCCGGGGGCCGTTCGTGCGCGCAACACAAAGGAGTCATCATGACCGGGCACAAAAGCAAAGCGTCCGCCGGGAACTCAAGCCTTCCGGGATCCCCGTTCACCCTCATCGAACTTCTGGTCGTCATTGCGATCATCGCCATCCTTGCCGGGCTGCTCATGCCGGCGCTGGGAGCGGCGCGGGAAAAAGGAAAGGCGCTCAACTGCCTGAGCAATCTCAAACAGCTGGGACTAGCCACCCTTTCCTACGTCAACGATTCCAAGGAATATTTTCCCCTTGCCGCAGAAGACATGAATTCGGCCAACAACAAACGCTGGTGCGGAGAAAGGAACAGCGCAAGCGAACCTTACGATCCGGCGAAATCTCCGCTCGCGCCCTATCTCGGGAAGAACGGCCAGATCAAGGAATGTCCCTCGATCCAGCAGTTCTTCTCCCAGGGGAGCAACAGTTTTGAAAGCGGAAACGGCGGATACGGATACAACTATATTTATATCGGAAGCGGGGGATGGAAAACATGGGATCAGGCGGGAAGCGCAGATGTCTTCCGCATCTCCACGAAACTGGGAGCCGTACGCAATCCGGCGGAAACGGTTCTCTTCGCCGACTCCGCTTTCACGGACAATTATCAGCCGGACGGAAAACTCATCGAATACCATGTCCTCGAAGGCTATTTCCCCTACTGGAGCTATGAAATGACTCCGTCCACCCATTTCAGGCATCAGGACGCCGTCAACGCCGTTTTTGCCGACGGTCACGCCGAACCCGTCCACGGGGAAGCCTCCTCTACCTATTCCAACTTCTATGAGAAAATCAGAATCGGAGTCTTTGGGAACAGCGATTATCTTCTGAAATTCGACAAGGATCTCTGAAAAAAATGCTTTCCTCCTCCCCCTCTTCTTCTCCGCACACTGGAGTTCCCGCAAACGCCACGGATCCTGCAATCGATTCGGATTCAGGATCTTTCCTGTTTTCAGAGGAAGAGTCACACAGGCGCGGACGCTTTCCGTTTCCAGCGGGAGGGGATTCTTTTCTGAATCGATTCCGTATTTCTTTCACATCTTTCTCCAGTTCTTTTCCCGGTTTCTTTCTTTTCTTTTTTAACTACATCTTTTAGTATTTCTATTCTACGTTTTATGTAATTATATATATCATAAACTGTTTTACTACATTTGTTATAAATAAATATCTTGTTTTTCCTGCTAGGTCTTTCATAAATTTGTAGTTAATGTTTTTTTCAAAGTGTGTTTTTATTAAATTTGTTATGTCAGGCTCTGATTTTTCGTTTATTTCTAATGCAATTAGATATTTATTATTTAAGTG
>CAJMAW010000075.1 GCA_905211485.1 uncultured Lentisphaeria bacterium
CGTGCCGAACGGGATCCGGCCAGCCGAGACGAAGAGGAAAGCGCCGTCATCCGCCAGGCTCTGGAAATGGGATACCGCCATATCGACACGGCGGAAATGTATGCCTCCGGGCACAGCGAAACACTTGTGGGGAACGCCATCCGCGGCTTCAGGCGCGAATCCCTTTTTCTCAGTTCCAAAGTCTGGAAAACGCATCTGCGTTTCGACGATGTCCTCCGGGCTCTGGAAGGATCTCTCCAACGTCTCGGAACAGACTATCTGGATCTTTATCTGATTCATCAGGCGGATCCGGAACTGCCCGCAGCGGAAAGCATCCGTGCCATGAACCGCCTGAAATCCGAAAAGCTGATTCGCGCAATCGGGGTGAGCAATTTTGCAGTTCTGCGTCTGGAAGAGGCGCTTCGGGCGGCGGAAAGCCCGATTGCGGCCAATCAGGTGCACTACAGTCTCTGCATCAGGGAAGCGGAGGAAAGCGGAATGCTCCGCTACTGTCAGGAACACGACATCATGCTGATCGCATGGCGTCCGCTGAGGGACATCGGCTGTCATGGCCGGGACAGTTCTTCCTGTCCGCTCCTTCTCCGGCGGATGGCGGAAAAATACGGGAAAACGCCGTCACAGATTGCGCTGAATTTTCTGACGTCGCAGAAAAACGTCGTCACAATCAGCGCCTCACACAATCTTCTCCATCTCCGCGAGAACCTCGAATCGGCGGATTTCTCAGTCGATCCCGAAGATCTGGAACGACTGAGACGCGAATATCCGGGGAAACAGTCCGTCTCCCCTGCCGTCCCGCTCGTGTGAAGAGTGATTGTGCGCGTTTCTCCAGAGAACAAAAGAAGCCGGGGAGATTTCCTCAGCCCAATTCGTCCCGGACGATTTCCCCGTTTGCCCTCTGCATCAGGAATCCCGATGGCGGAAGCGTGATTTCCTTCCGCGTCCCTCCGGAGGAATGAAGCCAGACGCGGTGCTCCTTTTCAAAGTCGATGTTGAAGAGACAGATTTCTCCGTGTTCGGGGAACCAGGAATAGGAAATACAGGAGCATTCGTCGTCGGGGTTTTCCTGATCGGGACCGGTGATGTAGACCTCCGGGCGGGTGATCCTGGCAAGATAGCGGTACAGATCCCCGATCGGACCGGCGCCGCCGGGTTCGGACTGCGGACCGTAATCCAGGTCATACGCACCCGGATAAGCCCAGGAATTCAGGAAAAACACCTCGCCCTTTCCCGTTTTTCTGCGGAGAAGGAAGGGGACAAGCGTTTCATGATCGAAAAGAAGCGTTTCGATGGAGGAATCGAGAATTTCCAGGTCTCCGAGACAGGTGAAGAAGACTCCGTAACGGCGGGAGATGTCGACTCCGAGACAATTCTTTTCCGTTCCCGGCGCAGTCGCCCAGTAGAAACGCGGACCGCGGCCTTTCACTTTCACGCCGCAAAGTTCGGAAAAATCTCCGCCATGGACAAGATCCTCACGCGTGTACTGCCAGATGTTGCGCGTCACATCGGTCGAGAGCTGGGGAATGGAAATGAAGAGCTTCCCCCCGCCCCGGACATAATTCAGAAGTGTCCCGTACTGCTTCTCCGAACAGGTGTTCCATCCGGTGAAGAGAAGAGCGCGGTAGTTCTTCAGCAGGAAGGACGCATCCGGCTGATCGAAGGCGAAGCTGACCGTGTCCACCTGCCCGTACGGCGTTCCTGAGAAGAGACGGTTGTAATCCTTCGTCCCATAAATTCCCTGCGGACGCGGGAAAAACACCTTCCGCGCAATTTCCCATCCCCTTTCGGGAGCACCTTCAAACCAGTTTGGATCGGCTTCCGCCTGCGCGTAAAGCCCCCCGATGACGTGATTCGGGCTGTATCCGTTCAGGGAAAGGCTGCAGAGATCGTAATTGCCTTTGACCAGAGCCAGAGAGGTGAAAGGCTGTCCGGAAGGAGTGCCGTTTTTCTTCACGAAATCGTAAAAGTCGGAAATCACCGCCCGGTATTTCCGGGCATTCGGGGAATTGTGGTCCAGATTCGGAAAGTGTTTCGACACCTCCTCATAGAGAGGCGCGCCCAGATGCGGATCCGTTTTCCCGATGACGGTCGGGATGCGGGGGGTGTCGTTCATCGGCGAATTGTCCGCAGTGGTCTGGACATGCCAGGAACCGCTTTCGTTCACAAGAATTTTCGCCCCCGCCAGATATTTCAAAAACATTTCGCTCCGCAGAGTTTCAAAACGGTGCGGGTTCGAGAACGGAAGCCAGGAGTAATGTTCGTTCGCAATATGCGCTCCCCAGAGCGGAGTTTCATACTGCCGATGCAGTCCCCGGGACAGGGCGGACATGAAATTCAATTCCATGCAGCAGTCTTCATACAAGGTGATATCCGTCCCCGCCGCCACTTCATAATCCATGTAGAAATTGCTGCTGGTGGCGATGATGTTTCCCCAGCCGGAAGCGCGGCGTTCGTCAACATGCGCTTTGACTTCCGCGCAGAAACGCTCCGCCAGACGGTCAAGCGTCACAAGTCCCTTCCCGGCAAATTTCTCATCAAAGCGGAAGGTGAAGCGTTCTCCGAAGTCGTAGCCCAGATAATACTTCCCCGCGCTTTGAAACTGTTTGGAATATTCCTCGTTCGCCTCGCAATAAAGAAGCATGGACCAGATCCCCTTCTCGGCACAGCGGCGGATCGATTTGAGAACCCCGGCCCCCGCACGGTCCGAATAACGGGCCAGTTCCGGACAATCCTTCACCGTCAGATAGAGTTCATTTTCCCAGTCCGGCTCCGGAATAGTGACTCCGATATCCTCCAATGCCAGATACCGGGCTTTTGTCACCGGCGCATTCCCGCCGCTTCCCCACCAGAACTGAATCAGGTTCCCCTGATTCTCCTGAATCGTCAGATCAATGATTTCCAGCGGAGAAATGCTGTCCGAAGCCCAGGTCGTGTAGGCGACTCCGGACCCCATCAGATACCCCGCACAGGTATTGTACACGGCACTGCCCACAAAAATCCCGCAAGGGGGAAGTTCTATTGTTTTGCCTTTCATCTGAGCACCCTTTCTTTATCTCTTGCACAGTAAAGCCTGTAAAGAGGGCCTGCGCAGCCCCCATTGTCTTTCCATGAAAAATGAATCCTGTTTCCCAATATCTGGGAAAAGGAAAATTCCAATACTCCGGAGAAGTACGCTTTCCCCCGGCCGGACTGCGGAACGGTCACGAACTTTGTCCGCCTCCCCCGGGAAAAGGCTCTCCCCGCATTTTCCCGTATTTTTATTGCTTCGCAAGTTTTTCGTTTTCCCTGCGGTCTGTTCCAAAGCTGATAGAAGAAGATTCCAGCGCATTCTGTCAGGTGGAGCCATAGAGATCTCCGCAGCACTCACAGGGATTGAAGGAAGAGGAAGGATAAGATTCCTCTTCCTCCTCCGCCGTTCTTCCATCGCCGAAGGATCCTTCCTCCCGGTCCCCGGCGGACGCCCCCTTTTCCGCCGCGATATCCGCAGGCAAAGAATCCATTCTTTCCGGTTCCGGTCCGGAGACAGAATTTTTCCACGGATTTTCGGTTCCGCGTTCCTTGTATTCCACCGGACTCATGCCGAAATGCGCTTTGAACGCCCGCGCAAAACTGCTCGGAGAATCATAGCCGAGCCGGATTCCGATTTCCTTGCATGAGAGGCGGTTGTCCATCAGCATTCTGCTTGCGGCGCGCATCCGCTCCCCCGCGGCAAAAACGCCAGGAGACATTCCCGTCTGGGAATGGAAAACCCTGCTCAGATGCTCCCGCGTCACGTGAAGTTTTTCCGCAATCAGGGAAATATCCATGGAACGGTCCAGATTTCCCGTAATCATCTCCTGAGCCGCACGGGTAAGCTGGGCCTGAGGAGAAATGCTGAGATTGCCCTCAAGCGTCTCTCCCAGCGCGGCAAAGGCATCGTGAACAATCTTCGCCCCCGCTGTCGGACAAAGCATCTGAAGACTGTCCCGCTGACTCCGGAAGGAGTCCAGATATTTTACAAGACCTTTATCCAAAGGGAGTTCAAACACATATCCATATCGTTCATTCATCTCTCTTGCAATCCTGACCGCCTGAGCTCCGGCAAAGGACATCCAGATGAATTTCCACGGATTCGACGCATGCCCCGGATAATAATATGCCACCAGAGGATCCCCGATGCACGCCAGAAACGCCCGCCCCGGAGTCAGACGATACACATCCTTCCCATAACGGAACGCCCCCTCCCCTTCCACCGTGCAGACCACCTGGGCCCAGTAATCCGGCTTTCTGTGCCGTTCCTCTATATGATAGACAGGACTGTTCTGGACCTCCAGCACAATCTCCATCGGCATCGCCAGCGATTCCAATGCCTTCACCACCTGAAAACGTGTCTGCCACAGACGCATGGATCAATTCTCACAAACTGTATCAACATATCACATTTTGTATACAGATACCCCTTTGAAAGATAATTTCAAATGTTTTATTGTTAAAATAAGCCGGAAAATACTCCGGGAGACAAATCACAGAAAAAAACAAAAAACAGGAATCGTCTTATGGCAGCGGATAAAATCAATGTGACGGTCTGGAACGAATACTGGCATGAACAGCAGAGTGCGGAAATCCGGAAAATCTATCCCGAAGGCATGCACAAGGCCATCGGTGCGGGCCTCCTGAAGGAAAACTGCTTCAATGTCAATTACGCCACGCTCGACATGCCGGAACACGGACTCACGGAGGAAGTTCTCGATTCCACAGACGTTCTCTTCTGGTGGGGACACTGCAAGCATGGAGAAGTCAAAGATGAAATTGTGGACCGTGTTCAGAAGCGCGTGCTCGAAGGCATGGGGCTGATCTGCCTCCATTCCGCACATTTTTCCAAAATCTTCCGCAGAATGCTCGGGACCAGTTGTTCCCTCAAGTGGCGCGAATTCGCCGAACGCGAAAGAGTCTGGAACATCGAACCCGGACACCCGATCACAGAGGGAATCGGCGAATATTTTGAAGTCCCCAACTGTGAAATGTACGGGGAACGCTTCGACATCCCGAATCCCGACAAGGTCATCTTCATTTCCTGGTACGAAGGCGGAGAAGTCTTCCGCAGCGGCGTCACCTTTGAACGCGGTTACGGACGGATCTTCTATTTCTCCCCCGGTCACGAAACCTTCCCCATTTATCACAATCCCACCATCCAGAAGGTTCTCTCCAACGCCGCGAAATGGGCCGCCCCCAGAATCCGGAAGCCGATGAGCTGCCCGATGGTGCCTCCGATCGAAAAAATCGAAAAGAAAACCCCCGTGTTCTGAGAACTGGAAAAGCGGAACCTTTCATGCCGTCATCAGGCAAAAAAAGGGGATTTTCAGAAAAATGAACACCATGAAGAAGACGAAGAAGAGAACTCTCCGCTGCGGAGTGGTGGGGCTGGGAGTCGGGAAACGCCGGCACATCGAAGGATACCGGACCCACCCCGATGCGGAAGTCGTTGCCATCGCCGACACCAACCCGGAACGCATCCGGGACGTCGGCGAAGCATACGGCATCCCGGGACGCTATCTAACCCTAAGCGACATGCTCCGCCATGAAAAACTCGATGTGGTGTCCATCGCCACGCCGAATCATTTTCACAAGTCTCTGACGATCGAAGCCCTCCGTGCCGGCTGCCACGTCCTCTGCGAGAAGCCCATGGCCCTCAGCGCGGAGGACGCTCTGGACATGATTACCGTCTCCCGGGAAGTCAGGCGCAGAGTAATGATCAACTTCTCCAGCCGCACGAGCGAGGAAGCCTGTGCCATGAAGAAAGCCGTCGATGACGGACTTCTGGGCGACATCTACTTTGCCCGCTCCATCTGGCTCCGCCGCCGCCGGATTCCCGGATTCGGCGGATGGTTCGGGCAGAAAGCCCTTTCCGGAGGTGGGCCGCTCATCGACATCGGCGTGCACCGGCTGGATCTGGCGCTCTGGCTCATGGGATTCCCGAAACCCGTCTGGGTGCTCGGATCCACAGGAGACGCCATTGCGAAACCCATGGCCGAACGGGAGAACAAAGCGTTCGACGTGGAGGATTTCGCCGTCGCACTCATCAAGTTTGAAAACGGAGCCACGCTGGAGCTGGAAGCCTCCTGGTGCGCCAACATCAAGGAACGCGAACACGTATCCACCCGGCTCCTCGGCAGCAGGGCCGGACTCCTGCACCACAATATCGGAGACGTCTACGACTCCTTTGCGGAACTGTATCTGGAAAAGGACGGCTGCCAGTATGACATGAAACTGCATCCGCCCGTCCCCGAAGCGAAGACCAACATGTATCATTTCGTCGACGCAATCCTGAACGACCGTCCTCACATGGCGGGTCCGGAAGAAGGACTCATGGTCATGCGGATTCTCGACGCCGTTTATGAAAGCGCCGGAACGGGGAAACCCGTCCGCATCAGGGGCATTTCCTGATTCAAAGATTCTCAAGACCCCAAACGTATTCTCAATATTTTCAAGGAAGAGCAGAAAATGGCAGAAAAAAAGGCGAAGAAAAACACCGTTCAGAAGAAAAAGCAGTCCCCTGCAAAAAACACGGAAACGAGGGGAAAGCTGAAATGTGCGGTCGTCGGGCTGGGCATTGGTCAGATGCACGTGGATCAGTATCAGCACTGCCCGGACGCGGAACTGGTCGCGATCTGCGACATCGACCCGGTCAGGCTCCATGCCGTCGGCGACAAATTCCATGTGGACAAACGCTATGAAAGCATCACGGAAATGCTTGCCGCGGAAAAGCCGGACGTCGTCTCCATCGCCGTTCCGAACCATCTGCACAAGCCCCTGACGATCGAAGCTCTCGAAGCGGGCTGCCATGTCCTTTGTGAAAAGCCCATGGCCATGAATGCAGAAGAGGCGGAGGAAATGGTCAAGACCGCCAAACGCATGAAGAAACGTCTGATGATCGACTTTTCCTACCGTACAAGCGAACAGTCCGTCGCACTTAAAAAGGCGGTCGACGGCGGAGCGCTCGGGAACATTTACTATGCCCGGACCCAATGGCTGCGCAGACGCGGCGCACCCTCCGGAGCCGGCTGCTGGTTCAGTCAGAAGAAACTTGCCGGAGGCGGACCGCTCCTGGATCTCGGAGTGCATCGTCTGGATCTGGCGCTCTGGCTCATGGGCTATCCCAAGCCGCTCTGGGTGCTCGGATCGACCTATGACCATCTGGCTAAGCAGATTGACGATGCGGCCTATGATCCCGTCGCAAACAAAATGGTCAGAAACAGCGGACGGATTTATGATGTGGAGGATTTCGCCGTTGCTCTCGTCAAATTTGAAAACGGTGCCACTCTCGAACTGGAGGCCTCCTGGCTCGCAAACATCAAGGAACGCGAACTGATGACCACCCGACTCCTCGGGACAAAAGGCGGACTCCTTCAGAAAAACGTCAACGAAACCTATTCCTTTGAAGCCGAAATCTTCACCGAAATGAACGGCTGCCAGTATGATATGAAACTGCATCCGCCCGTCCCCGCGGCCCATTCCCACATGTACAACTTTGTGGAGGCCATCGTGCACGGGACGCAGCATGATGCAACGGGTGAACAGGGGCTGCTCGTCATGAGAATTCTCGACGCCATTTACAAAAGCGCCGAAACCGGAGATCCGGTCTTCATCCAGTGATGCATTTTTCTCTTCCTCCCCCTCTTCCCGTCCGCCGCCAGAGTCTCCCGCCGGGAAGCACGCGAAACGCACCGGGCGGACTCGGCGGACTCGACGACGCAGGGAACACGGCGGACTCGACGGACTCAGGTGGAGAGAAGGGAAAGAAGAAGCGCAAGAGAAAAGGAAGCGCAGCGTCGGAAGAGAGGGAGAAAAAAAACGATTCTTCTTTCCGGATACGGAATACAGAGGATTCCGTCGCAGAGACGGCTTCTCAGAAACAACAACATTTCAGGCAAACTCAAAATAGAACTCAAAACAAATTCAAAAACAAACGAGGCTCATTATGAAGAACATTCTGATCGGCACGATGTCCCGCGGGGATCGGGAGACTCCGAAATATATTGAATCTCTGGGGAAACTCGGTTTTGAATGCACGGAAATCACTTTCGGGCATGACTGCACCTGGCTGACGGAAACGGATCTCGACGCATACGCGGCGGATTGTATGAAAGCATTGAAGCAGTACGGCATGGAAATGTCGGCCATAGCCGTCTACGGCAACCCGCTGGAAAGCGACGACAAAGCAAAATCCACGCTCAAAAGCTGGGAACTTGCCATCGACAACGCCCATAAGTTCGGCACGAATCTGGTCTGCGGCTTCACCGGACGCCTCGTCGGGAAACCCATTCCGGATTCCATTCCGCAGTACCGGGCAGTTTTTGGAGAACTCGCCGCCCGTGCGGCGGAAAAAGGCGTCCGGATCGCCTTTGAAAACTGCACCATGGGCGGAAACTGGTATGACGGAGGATGGAACATCGCCGTCAACCCGGATGCATGGAATCTGATGTTTGAAGCTCTTCCCGCCGGAAACATCGGTCTCGAATGGGAGCCTGCGCATCAGATGATGCAGCTGATCGATCCCATTGCGCAGCTCCGCACCTGGGCACCGAAAATTTTCCATCTTCACGGGAAAGACGCCACCATTGAATGGGACAGCATGAGAAAAACCGGGATCAAGGCCGCGGCTTTCCCCGCCTATCACAGGACTCCCGGCTTCGGAGACAGCAACTGGACCGACATCATCTCCATTCTCAGACAGCACAACTATCAGGGAAATATCGACATCGAAGGCTGGCACGACCCCATTTACAGAGGAGAACTCGAAATGACCGGCCAGGTCTTCGGACTGAATTATCTCAAGCGCTGCCGCGGCGGGGACTTCGTTCCCAATCCCTGAGTCACATGAATGAGCCGCCCGGAGTCGGAATCGGAATCGGGATCGGGAACGGGCTTTTCCCGTCTCTCTACCCTCCCTCCGCGCCTAGGCAAATTTCCCCGACGGAAAAAGCCGAAGCGCTGCAGCACCCGGTCCCGGACTGACTGAGCCAATCCGGAGAAAGGGTTCCTCCCTTTCTCCGGAAGTATCTTTCACTCGTCCCTTCATGAAGCAGGGGAGAAGGAAAGAATCCCGGAACGGGATGAAGAGTTTCCTTCTCCCCCTCTTTTTCCCCATATTTTTCCCTTCGGAAAGATTGCAAAGCCCGTCTCCCGGGAGTATGATTTGATTGTCCCGGAAACACCGCCGGGAAGAAGCGTTTCCCCGCACAGGAGGAAACGGAAACAGCCGCTTCCGGGGAAAAGATCATTCCCATAATCTCCAGAGTCCGGAGCGCTAAGGAAGGAGCGAAGGGAAAAGCGGGAGGAGAAGGGAAAGAGAAAAAGAAAATTTGCTTTTCCCGTAATTTTCCAAAGCACTTTCCGCAGAAGCGGGAACCCGCGGGAACGGGACGCTGTCTTTAAACTTTCAGGAACTGACATTCATTTTGAAATCAAACACAGGAGAACGACACAGGATGAAGCACAGGAAAATTTCGATGACCACCGCCGTCGCAGGACTCGTTTCCGCAGGAGGGATTCTTCTTCTTTCCCAGGGCTGCTGCGGGCAGCGGCTCTGCGGCGACGAAGGGGCAGGAAATCTGCAGTGTGCGGAAACACAGGCCCGGGCGGAAACGTCTGACAGGAATGCGGCGGATGGGAAGAATGTCACCACTCCCCTCCCGGCCATCGCGCAGAACCGCTGGATTCTGGATCTTTCCTCTCTGCAGGGGACGGAAAAGGGATGGGCAAAACCGGAAAAACCCATGGATCTGCAGATTCTCCCGAAAGAACAGAGAGTGGCGGGATGTGCGGGCGTGAACCGTTATTTCGGGTCGGCTGTCATGGACGGGAAAAAGCTTCGTCTCGGGCCGCTCGGCGCCACTATGATGGCAGGACCGGGACTCGAATATGAACAGGCTTATCTGAAAATGCTTGCCTCGGTCGACGCCTGGGAAACGGAAGGGGAAAATCTCATTCTGAAAAGTGCCGGAAAAACGGTCGCAAAATTTACGCCTGCCCCGGAAGAGAAGAAATAATTCCGCTCCCCCGGGATGCCTCCCGCTTCGGAAATAATTTCGATACAGAGTGTTCCCGGCAAAGTCCGGTCTTCTTTCGGCTTTTTTCCCCCCGAATTCTTTCGGCTCCTCCCATACGGCTTCTCCGGCCTATAGGCCGAATGAGAGGAGAACCGTTGGAGAAGGAAAGTTTATAAATTTTTCTTCTTCCTTTTCCCCCCTCCGCCGCCTCCGAAGCACAGTCGCGCGCCCAGGAGAAACAAAAGGGAAAGGACTCCGGTCTGCCGGAGCACACTTTCTCTTTTTTTTAAGCCCGGCTCCTTTTTCCTGCATACAAAGTGCACAAAATTCGGGGAAAAAAGGATGGGGAAAAATAAAGGAAAGTGGGGAAGGAATCGCTATTTTTTCCCGGCATCGGGGAGCCAGGTTTCAATCCCGAAGGAGGAGACGAGCAGTTTTCTGGCTTCGGAAAGAGAACTCAGCTCCCCTGCAGCCATGAGCTGGGAAAGGAGATTTCCGGCGGCAGTGGCTTCGACGGGACCGGCAGTCACGGGAATCCCGACTGCGGAAGCGGTCAGACGCATCAGCAGAGGATCCCGGGTCGCACCGCCGAGCACATGCAGGACATCGAACTTCAGATTCAGGAGTTTTTCAAGTTCTTTGAGTTTATTGAAGAAGCAATCCGCCAGCGAGTCGTAAATGCAGCGCAGGAGTTCCCCTTCGGATTCCGGGACGCCCTGTCCGGAGGCGATGCAGCCGGCTCGGATTCTTTCCGGCATGTCTCCGGGACTCAGGAACTCAGGGGCATTCGGATCCACACGGAAGGGAACGGGACCGGTTTCATCGGCAAGACGGCTCATTTCAGGGAAGGAAATGTCGCGTCCGGCTTCCATCCAGGTCCGCCGAGTTTCCTGCAGGAGCCAGGTTCCCGCGATATTCGTCAGGAAACGGATGCTTTCCCCGATGCCGCCTTCATTGGTGAAATGCGCGATTCGCGCCGATTCGCTCAGGCAGGGGCGCTTCAGCTCGGTGCCGAGCAGGGCCCAGGTGCCGGTGCTCAGATAGGCGCAGTTCAGGGAATCGTCACGGACCGGAAGCGCGGCGACGGCGCTGGCGGTGTCGTGCGAAGGGACCTTCACCACCGATATCGGCGGGATCCCGAGTTCATCGCAGATTTCCTTCCTGAGCGGCAGGGAAGCGGATAACGGACGCTTCAGCGGAGGAAGAATGGATACGGGAATTCCAAGGCGTTCCAGCAGAGGCAGACACCACTGTCCCCTCCGCGCATCGAGCATCGCCCCCGTGGAGGCAATGCTGTACTCGCAGGAAAGATCGCCGCAGAGCAGATACAGCAAAGCATCCGGCATGAAGAGAAGCCGAGAAGCATGAAGAAAATCTTCCGGATGGCTCTCCTTGTGCGCAAAAAGCTGGTAAATCGTATTGAAAGGCATTTCCTGAATGCCGCAGATCGAATACATTTCCTCTTCGGAAACGATCCGGTGCACGCGTTCCGGGATGTCCGCCGTGCGGGAATCCCGGTAACAGTAGGGATCCCGGACAGGAATTCCATCCCGGAAAAAGGCATAATCCACTCCCCAGGTATCCACGGAAAGCGATTCAATGGGGGCGGATTCCGCGGCGCAGGCTTTCGCTATTCCGGTCTTGATCTCGCGGAAAAGTCGCTCCAGATTCCAGAAAAGATGCCCGGACCGTTCTTCCGGAAAGTTCCGGAAACGGTGCACCTCCCGGAGAGTCAGGACTCCGTCGACGATTTTCCCGGTGATGGCGCGCCCGCTTGAAGCGCCCAGGTCAAAAGCTAGACAAATTTTCGGCATGATGAAGTCCTGCAATCCTTCCTTTTTCTTTTTTTACCCCCGGTTCGAGTCCTTTTCTCCCGAGTTTTCTCTCCCGAGTTTTCTCTCCTGCGTGACTCCCCTGTCATTCGCGGCACTCACTGTCTCCGGGAAAGGACCTGCGATTCATAGCGGAGGACATCCTCCATCCAGTCGAAGCCCGCAGGGACGGAATGTTTCAGGCAGAAATACCGGTACACCGCCTGCCATGGGAGCGCTTTAAGCTCCTCCGTCAGGACAAGACGTTTTGTGTAATCCCCCGCTTTTTCCGCCTCACGGAGTACGGAGGCAGGTTCCAGCAGCGCCTTGCAGAAGGCTTTCTGCATATTCCGGACGCCCACGACCCAGGCGGCGATCCGGTTGATTGTGGCGTCAAAATAATCCAGACCGATGTTCACACGGGAAACACCGTTTCGGACGATTTCGGAAGCAATCATCTGGAGTTCATCGTCAAAAAGCACCACATGGTCGCTGTCCCAGCGGACGGGACGGCTGACATGCAGGAGAATCTCATCCAGAAAAAGCAGCACGGAACTGATTTTGTCGCTGATCTGCTCCGTCGGATGAAAATGTCCGGAATCCAGGCACAGCATCAGACCGTTCTTCAGAGCATAGCCCAGATAAAACTCATGAGATCCGACCGTACAGCTTTCCACCCCGATCCCGAAAAGCTTACTCTCAACAGCATCTCTCATCAGAGCCGGATCCCGCCGGACGGAATAAATCTCATCCAGAGACTCCGCCAGACGTTCCCGAGCCGCTCGGCGATCCACTGGAATATCCTTGAACCCGTCCGGAATCCAGGTGTTCATGATGCAGCGCGTCCCGAGAGAGCGCCCCATTTCCTCCGCAATTCCGCGGCAGGCCTGCGCATGGGCAATCCAGTAGGAACGCACCCCCGGATCCGGACTCGACAGGGTCAGACCGCCGGATGCCATCGGATGTGAAAAAAAAGTCGGATTGAAATCCAGCCCGATCTTCTGTTCCCGGGCCCAGCCGATCCAGTTCCGGAAATGTTCCGCCCCGATCTCGTCGCGTCCGACAGAATCCGGAGATTCCAGATAAACCGCATGCAGATTCAGACGGAGTTTCCCCGGCAGCAGATGAAACGCCGTCTCCAGATCGGCACGCAGTTCCTCCGGATTCCTCGCGCGTCCGGGATAATTCCCCGTGCTCAGAATCCCCCCCGATGCACCCGATGCGCCGTTCTTTTCAAAACCAACCACATCATCCCCCTGCCAGCAGTGCATGGAAACAGGGATTTCCGCCAGACGTTCCAGCGCCAGATCCGTATCCACTCCGAATTCCCCATACAGTTCCCGTGCGGCCCGATATGCCGCTTCCAGCTGTGAATCCTTCATCATCATGAGTGTATCCATCCTTTCCTCTGGCAAAGTTTCCTCAAGCGCCGGGGCCTGAAAGATCACAGGGAGTCCCGTATGTCATGAAAATTGTTCCGGGGCGGGGAAAAAGATCCTGGCTCGAATGATTGAATTCTCTCTCACACACTCTCTCCCGTGTTGCGCTCCGGGGGAAAAGCTAGTCGCTTCCGCAGCGATTGCAAGGACGGAACAGGAGATTTGAAAGAATAATGCTGTTTTTTGATGAAATCATCCAGACTTCCCATTTTCATACAGAATTCCTTTCCGGATTTCTGTCTGCCTCCGCTTTTTCCGTCCCCCCTTTCCTCTGCCGTCTTCACTTCCACCGTTTCGCATTGTGCTTCCCAAAGCTTCTTTTTTCCCCTGATTCTCTCAAATTTTTCTGACTCTCCGGGAAGTTTTTCAGGAATCCAGGGCGTTTTCTTCCGGATTGATCTTCTCTGACTGATTTTCGCAAAAACGGCCTGTGCGCGCGGAGAGGGGGAAAAGCGCCTGTCTTCCCCGCGCCCCGCATGCAGAAGAAGGGAAAGGAAAAAGGAAAAACGGCGGAAGCCGCTGTTTTCGCGGCCTCTCCCCCCTACCAGCACCGGAGGGAGTGAAAAAAAAGAATCCCGGCCCGCCGTCTTTTCCCGGGATTCAGGGAATTCGCGTTTCCAGGGAGACAACAGTGTTCCCGGAGCATCTTCGGAAGAAGGGAGCAATGGGGAGAAGAAGGAAAAGAGCGGTCGCGGGGATGAGGGCAGAACAAATCTGCGGTAGAACAGGGACAAAGTCCTCTGCCGACCGGACATTTCCCGCGCATCCGATCCAAGGGGCCGGCTGGATAAGCGGGAATGTCCGACTGACGGAATCTCTTCCGCGGGAGGATATCCTCAGATTTCGTCCAGTTTCTCCTTCAGGAGCCGGAGGGCGGTCTGGGGATTCGCCTTGCCCCTGCTGGCCTTCATGAGCTGGCCGACAAAGTATTGCAGGACATTGGTTTTCCCCTCCTTGTACTGACGGACCTGAGCGGGATTGGCATCAATCACCTGCCTGACGAATGCGAGGATCGCGGATTCGTCGGAAAGCTGTACAAGCCCCTTTTCCCGGACGATTTCATCCGCAGACCTCCCCGTGGCGAACATTTCTGAAAAGACGCTCTTTCCCGTTTTTCCGTTGATCGTCCCCTTTGCGACAAGATCCACCATGGCCGCAAAATTCTCCGGCGACACTTTTGATTCTGCAATCGGCATTCCGCTTTCACCCAGTTCACGGAGGAATTCGGAAATGAACCAGTTTGCCACCAGTTTCGGAGCGGAGGAAGCACGGGCTGCGGCATCGAAAAAGAGAGCCCAGTCCTTTTCCTGTGTGATCACCCCCGCGTCATAATCCGTAATTCCGTAGGAGCCGACAAAGGAATTGCGCAGCTCCTCCGGCAGCACGGGAAGTGCGGATCGAATGGCTTCCAGTTCGGCTTCGGTGAATTCCAGGGGAAGCAAATCGGGTTCGGGGAAATAACGGTAGTCGTTGGCATTTTCCTTGGTGCGCATGAGATAGGAATCGCCGGCTTCATCATTCCAGCCGCGAGTGTCCTGCGTGACCACGCCGCCGGATTCGAGCAGGAGGATCTGGCGCTTCGTCTCATGCGCAACCGCACGGTGAACCGCACGCAGACTGTTGAGGTTTTTGATTTCCACCTTGGTCCCGAAAGCGGTTTCGCCCCGTCTCCGGATGGAAAGATTGACATCGCAGCGCATCTGCCCCTTCTCCATGTCGCAATCGCTGACATCGGCATAGCGCATGATCTGACGCAGCGCGGCCAGATAGGCATACGCCTCATCGGCACTGCGCATGTCCGGTTCGCTGACAATTTCCATGAGAGGCACTCCCGAACGGTTGTAGTCAAGCCCCGTGCAGGAATGATAATGGGTGGATTTCCCGGGATCCTCCTCCAGATGGATACGGGTCATTCCGATGAATTTGTCGGGAAGCATCTCTCCGGAAAAACCTTTCCCGGAGATATGGATTTTCCCGTTCCGGCAGAGCGGAAGATCATACTGAGTAATCTGATAGTTTTTCACAAGATCCGGATAAAAATAGCTTTTCCGGTCGAACTTGCTCCGGCGGGAAATGGCGCAGGAACACATCATTCCCGCCACGACCGTCTTCCGGACCGCCTCGCGGTTGACCACGGGAAGCACCCCGGGATATCCCATGCAGACCGGACAGGTCAGGGTGTTCGGTTCGGCCCCGTAACGGTTCGGACAGCGGCAGAACATCTTGCTTTCCGTCCGGATCTGCACATGCACCTCCAGGCCGATCACTGCTTCATATGCGGACATGTTTTCATCTCCTGATCATTGTAATAAGAGAATGGGTCTTTGCTTCTCTTCTTCAAAAAAATAAACAATAAACTTCGTTTTCATAAACTTGCAACATCCGAGGTTTTATTTCTTCATGGCCTTTTCCAGTTTCAGACCGCCGCGGCTGACGTAGGGGCACGCGTGCCCGCGTAGCTCGATCTGTGCCTCCACGGGAAATTCCGCACCAGCC
>CAJMAW010000076.1 GCA_905211485.1 uncultured Lentisphaeria bacterium
AATAGAAACAAACGAGATTTCTGTCAAAAAAAGCATTGATAGAGGTTCCCTGAAGCTCCCCGGACATGCCAAAAGGCGCCGCGGGGGAAAGATCCGCGGTTCCAAATCTAAAAATGGATTTTTTCATTCTGAAATGCTTCAGAATGCTTGAACTGCATAAACTAAGAAACATATAAAAATACATTTCTTCCGGATCAAAGCCATGAAAAGAAAATCCGTTCCCGGAAATATGAATTACGGATTGAGTTTTCTATTCCACATCATCATCTTCATCCGGGGAACAGGCGTTCCTTCAGCCAGAACTTCCTGAGTTCAGAAAGCAGATAAGGGAATTCCATCCAGTCGGGGACGGCTTCCCAGAAAAGACGGTCTGAATCTTCCCGGGACATTCCAGGGGAAACAGCTTCTCCCCCCTTCAGGAGTCGCTCAATCCGGCCTTGGAGGACTTCTTCATAAAAAGGAAGATCCCCCTTCACCTCATCCCCCCAGAAATTCCGGACATCCGGACACGCCTGACGGAAAGCACCAAACGCCTTCAACACAATGCTTCTCCGGATCCGCGGAAGCCATGCTTCCGCATCCCGGAAGACCAGACGCCCGAAGCGGTTCAGCTCATGGACTTTTCCTCCCCCCCATGAATATCCTCCGCGGGGTCCCCACACAATGATTCCCAAGGGCCATTCAGAGTCATTCGTGGGCAATTTGTCATAGATCAGGAGCCAGGGGAGAAACATGGCAATTCCCATGCCGTCTGCGACAGGAGCGATCTCCCTTCTGTAGAAAGAGTCCATTTTCCGATAAGATCTGTGCGGAGAAGTCCAGGCGACAAAGGTCGTTTTTTCCGGATGAAGATTTTCCATCCACTGGAAGTAACACTCCCCCTCCCCCGGGCGGAAATACATTTCAAACATCGCTCCCGGAGCCAGTCCCGCAAGCACTTCTTCCACTCTTTCTTCCCTGTAGCGGAGATAGAGATGCAGTCCTTCCTGATCGGCAGCGGCGCAGAAGAAGATTCCCGCATCGGAAGATGCGGAAGAGGAAGAAGAAGAAACGGAACGGAGCATATTCACGTCTGTGGATAAAAGCGCCGCGGACTCTTTGTCGTATTCTTCAAAGCGGCTCTCCTTTCCGACGGAATCCTTCCTAAGGAGAGAATCCTCCCAGGCGCAAACGCAGGAAGGAGCCTTTTCCATGAAATTACAGACATAACGAGGAACTTTCATTCGATCCGTTCTCCCTGAGTTTTAAAATCCAGTTTATCATTTCCAGCCTTGCATGATTCAGATCACATACGGAAGTGTCCAGGAGGGCAAGCCACTGCAGCGCCCTGCGTCCCAGATAGACAGAATCCACATTTCCGGAGGAAAGCGCCGCATGCGCCAGAGTTTTCAGGAGTGTCGCATAACGGACGTCGTCTACGGCCTCCCGGAAGGCCTCATACTCGATGGTTTCAACAAATCCGTCGCTGGCCGGATACACCATGTTGAAGGAGCGGTAATTATACTGGGTGCCGGAAAAATCATTCCATGGACTTGCATTCAGAGCATAGTTGTGCGTTCCGTCCGCATTTGCCTTGTAGAGGTCCAGTCCGTGGGTCCGGCGGATGAAATCGGGATTTTCCGGCCCTATGTGCGGAGACGCATAATTTGCGGCAAGAACGCCGCATGCGTGCCAGCGGTCGAAATCCTCCTTCCGGTACGCGCCGCCGAGATTGACAAAATCCTCATTGTAAGTTCCATGAAGCAGATGTCCGGAATGGGCGGTGCTGTAGGTCTTCAGACCGAGTTCATGGAGAAGGCGCCAGGGTTTCCGCTCGTTTTTCAGAAGAGTCATGGAAGGTTCATCCCAACCGAAAGCATAAATGACGCTCTCTGGGCCGAAATGTTTTCGAATCAGTTCCAGTGCGCGCTTCACCTGAAGGAGCCATTCTCCGGGCGGAGGGGGCTGCTCGGAAAGGGATTTCCCGGACACAGTGTCTGACTTCAGGTATTCTTCTCCGGGATATCCCTGAATCCCGTCAAAGATCACGCGGGTATCCATCCCTGCCTTCCGATAGATTTCCAGCTGTTTTTCAAAAAAGCGGTCATCCCTGCCGACTTCCCGCAGACAGGGCAGCATCGGATTGAGCAGATTATGCTCCTTCAGACTGAGATACTCGTTGTAAAGACGTTTCTCCGCGTTTTCCGGAGAAGCTCCCTTCTGAATATATGTTTTCAAATTCAAAGAATTATATATGGATACAAAATAACGGCGCTCCGGATTGTAATTCGTCATGGGCTCCGGGAGACGGAAGGGAAGCACGCGGACTGCCAAGGGAATGGAAGACACAGGTCTCCCGTCCATCAGAACAAGAATTCTGCCGGAATAGATCCCTTCCGCCTCTTCAGGGGCTTTGAAGGTCAGCCAGATCTGTTTGAAGTCGCCCGTCCGCAACCGGAACGGCTGAAGTTCCGACGCATCCCGGATTTCCATGACATTCTCATTAAGCAGGGCAGAATACATGGAGTCCACCGCCCGTCCCGCGACATTTCCCGAAACATCCGTTTCTTCGGATTCGCTGACCGGAAGATACAGCGTCTTCCCATCCACATTTGCGCGCAGATAATTTTTCCTCTCCGCCGTATCGACCTTGAGCATTTTTTCATCATTCAGCAGGAGTTCCGGGATCAATTCACGTGCGGTCGAATCCGCGAAGTAGCTGTACCATGCGGTTCCCCCCTGATACCAGCACTTCACAATCTTCAAACGGACGGCGGATGCGGGAATGATCGACCCGTTTTCCCCGTTCAGGTCCGATACGTTCAGTTCCACCTTCTCTGCATCGGCAAAGGGATAAAACAGAAAGGAAGCAGGCTCGAATTCTCCTTTTGCAGCCAGGATCCGGAGAGTGGATTCCGCCTTCCCGCCGGCGGGATAGACGTCCGGAAGCCTCTTGATATTGCTCAACGGCTCCACGACATAATACGTAAAGGGGGCTTCCTCTGTTTTCCCCATGTCCTGGAGATCCGCCAGGACTCGCAAAGCCGATCCGATTCTGCGCGCGGCATCCCGGCGGAAAGTTTCATCCGCTGAATTTTCCGCTTCCGAAGCAAGCGTTTCAAGACGGGAAATATAGTTTTTGAACGAAGGATTTCCTGAAACTCTTCCCGCCTGCCGGAGTTCTTCCGCCAGGTCATGGAAATTCAGCAATTGGAGCAGAGTTGTTCCACTGGACAGCAGAGACGGCGCAAGCTTCCGGAGCAAACTGGAATCCATGATTTTCCTTTCTCCCCCCTTCCGTTTCTTTCCATGGGATGAATCACCCGGCTTCATCATGCAGCACAGCAGCACAGCGGAGGCATCGTGCTGCGGGAACAGCCAAGCCGTGTTTCCGGTGTAAATTGCCGCGTCACAGGAAAAAGCAACCTGCACGCGAGTCCTGGAAATGGAGAAATACATGCCGGACGTACTCCGGACAGCGGACAGCGCTGCCGGGGATTCCTGATTCTTCAGAATATTAGCATGTTTTCCTCTCCGCTTCAATCCATTCAAAGCATCATAGCGCAAAAGTTTTCCGGAAAGAGCATTTGAAATGACAGAGCGGAAGCATCATGGTAAGAAGAAGCTTGAAAAACGCGGAGCGGGAGCGCATGAAAGCGCTGGCTGCAACTGGATAAAATAAAAATCCGGAGGATTCTTTGAATGGACAAACGGGAAAAAGCCTTTCTGCTGAATTTCTTCCTCCCCGGGACGGGTCACTTCTATCTGGGAGAAAAAATGACAGGATGCCTCATTCTTCTCATTGCCCTGTTTTTCTTCTTTGCCGCGTGTTGGGAACTGCTTGAACCCATCGTTCTCACGTTCCGTGAGCTTCTGGAAAATCCGCAGCAAGGGAAGGTCTTCCGGATTGAGGTGATGCGTGTACTGCTGAATCTGGGCGGACTCTGTCTGGTCTGGTTGATCAGTTCTGCGGATCTGCTTATCAGAAAAAGAGAAGAAAAGAAACGGCCTCATCCCTGAATCCCCCCTCTGCGCTTGTAAAATTGCTTTCCCATGCTATTTTAAATGAATTTAAAAATATGCTGAAAAACTAATAAGAATGGATTTGTATTCAATATGAAATTACCGAAACTCAGAATCAGAAATCTGGAATCCAAATATCCGGTCATCCAGGCGGGCATGGGAGTCCGCATCGGATCGGCCACACTGGCGGCGGAAGCGATTAAACAGGGAGCTTTCGGAACGATTGCCAGCGTCGGAATGGGAGACATCGAAGAAGGTAAAATTCATTTTATTGACGTCTGCAACAATGCCTTCGCCGATGAAATACGGAAGGCGAAGCAGCTGCTGAATGGAGAAAAGCCGCTCGGAGTGAATGTCATGGTCGCGCTCTCCAATTATGAGGAAATCATCCGGACGGCGGTCCGGGAAGGAGTCGACTTCATCATTTCCGGCGCCGGACTGCCGCTGCCGCTGCCTGAATTCGTGGGTAATGCCGACATTGCGCTGATTCCCGTCATTTCCAGCGGACGTGCCTTTGAAGTCGTCGTGAAAACCTGGAAACGCAAATATGACAGGAAGCCGGACGCCGTCATCATCGAAGGCCCGAAATGCGGCGGACATCTCGGCTTCACCATGCAGCAGATCGAGCATCCGGAAACCTGTTCGCTCGACATGCTCCTTGCCGACGTGAAAAAAGTTGCCGAAGAATACGGCTGTGCCGACATTCCCTTCATTGCGGCAGGCGAAGTCGCCAGCCGCGCCGATATCGAACATTTCCTTGAAATGGGATATGACGGGGTCCAGATCGGCAGCTTCTTCATCACTGCGGAAGAAGCCGGAATCGACAGGAAGAGCAAAGAGGTCTTTGTGAAGGCGAAAAGTGAAGATGTAGTCGTCATCAAGAGTCCGGTCGGTCTTCCCGTCCGCGTTCTCCGGACTCCGCTTGTGGAACGTGTTCTTGCGGGGAACCGGGAGAAATTCTCCTGTCCCTACCGCTGTCTGCGCACCTGTGATCCGCGGAAATCTCTTTTCTGCATTGCCCGCGCCCTGCTGGCGACCTGGATGGGAGACACCGAAAATGGTCTGTACATGGTCGGCTCCAACGTGGAGTCGATCAGGAAAATCTATCCGCTGAAGGAATTCTTCGATACCTTGAAGGACTGAAATGAAAAGAGGGGTGTGGGTTTTCCCACACCTTCTTTTTCTCTCCGTTTCCTGACAGGATTGACTGATTCTGAAAAGGATTTTGTACATCATGACGAAAAAGATGATATTCGGCAGATACGATTATGCCACGTTTCTCTGTCTCTGCGCCTACGCATGCTGTTCCGTAGTGATTCCGGTGTCTCTGGTTCCCCTTGCGCTGTCTCTGAACTTTCCGCTTGAGGACGGGGGCATGGGGCTGGGAGGAGTTCTCCAGATCGCGAGGAGTTCCTCCATGGTGTTTGCGATGCTGTTCTGCGGATTTCTTGCCGGGCGCTGGGGGAAGGCAAGATCCCTAGGGCTGGCCCTTCTCTGCATGAGTGCGGGGATCCTGGGAGCGGCGATTTCGCCGTTTTACGGACTTCTTTTCTGCATGCTGGTGATTGCGGGTCTGGGCGAAGGCGTGATCGAGGGGTTGGCGACGCCGGTGGTTCAGGACCTGCATCCGGATGAACCGGGCCGCTATATCAATTTTTCCCACGGTTTCTGGTCTGTGGGGGTTCTCGGAATGGTCCTGATTGCGGGTCTGCTGCTGAATCTCGGTGTCAACTGGCGCTGGATTACGGCGGGAGCGGGGATCTTCACCCTGGTGCCGGCACTGATGTACCTGATTCCATCGAAGAAGAGTCCGTATCCTGCGGTCAGGGAGACATTCCGTGCGGCGGAAGTCTGGCGCAACAGCGTGGACATTCTGAAACGGGGCCGCTTCTGGCTCTTCTTTGCGGCAATGTTCCTGGCGGGCGGAGGAGAATACTGCCTGACGTTCTGGTGCGCAAGCTTCATCAAGCTGGAATACAACAGCAGCATGTGGGATGCGGGCCTGGGGACGGCGGTTTTTGCCGGCGGAATGATCGTCGGGAGACTGGGTTCCGGGTATCTGGTCCGCCAGAAGGCGCTGAAGGAACTCATTGTCCTGTCGGCGCTGGCGGCGACGGCAATTACGCTGACATTCCCCTTTCTGCGTTCGCTTCCTGTTTTGTTTATGCTTCTGTTTCTGTCGGGGATTTTCATCGGGCCGTTCTGGCCGAGCGTGCAGAGCTACTGCGCCACCCGTATGACGGTGGACAACACTATGCTTTTCATTCTTCTTTCCTGCGCCGGAGTTCCCGGAGCGGGGATCTGCACCATGCTTATGGGGATTCTGGGGGATGCGGTGGGCTTGAAGATGTCCTTTTTCCTGGTGCCGGGCTGTTTCATTCTGATGACGCTTCTGATCGGGCTTGACTGGGCGGAAGGGAGGCATCATGTGATGAAACGTCTGAAACGGAGGACACTGCTCCGCACGGAATAGAATAAACAGAATCATAATCATGCAGAATACACGTCAACAGGATTCAATCAATCCAGAGATACAGGATTTTTCGATCTCAAAGAAAGGACGAACAGTCGAACCATGAGAATGTCTCAAATGCTGGGCCGCCGGATCAAGGAAGATCCGAAGGATGCGAAGACGGTCAGTCATAAATTTCTGGTCCGCGGCGGCTACATCCGCCCGGTTTCTGCGGGGATTTACTCGCTTCTGCCGCCTGCGAAACGCATTATAGCAAAGATTGAAGCGATTGTCCGGGAGGAGATGAACGCGGTCGGCGGGCAGGAGGTCCTGATGCCGGTGGTGCTGCCCGCGGAACTCTGGGAGGAATCGGGGCGCTATGAATCGGTCGGGGAGGAACTTCTGCGTTTCAAGGACAGGAACGACAAGGCGATGCTTCTGGGAATGACCCATGAGGAAGCCGTGGTGCATCTGGTCCGCTCGGAAATCAGCAGCTACAAACAGCTCCCGGTCATGGTGTATCAGATTCAGACGAAATACCGGGACGAAGCCCGTCCGAGAGCCGGTCTGATCCGCGTCCGCGAATTCACCATGAAGGATGCCTACAGTTTCCATACCTCGCAGGAATCGCTGGATGAATACTACGCTCAGGTCCATGCGGCGTATGAAAGGATCTACCGCAGGGTGGGCCTGCGCAATGTGGTGTCCATCGCTTCGGATTCCGGCATGATGGGGGGGAAGATTTCTCATGAATTCATGTCCATTGCGGACTGCGGGGAGGATACGCTCTTTCTTTCGCCGGACGGGGTCAGTTACAAAGCCAACCGCGAAGTTGCCGTTTCCGGCCTGAAATTTGAAAAAAACGCCGAAGCGCTTCCTCTGGAAAAGGTTCACACACCCGGGGCAAAAACCATTGAAGAAGTGGCCGCTTTTCTCGGAGTCAAGGCGGAAAATACGGCGAAAGCGGTCTTCTACGCCGATCCGGAAGGGAACCTGGTCTTTGCCGTGGTCCGCGGGGATTTCGAGGTCAATGAAAGTAAACTCAAGAAGCTGCTCGGGATTTCCGAACTGGTCTTCGCGAATGACGAACAGATCCGGAAGGCCGGTGCGGTTCCCGGATATGCGTCTCCGTTGGGCATGGATCCGAAGAAGGTGAAAATCGTCTTCGACCCGTCCGCGGCGGAAAGCCCGAACCTTGTAGTGGGAGCCAACGAAGCGGACTACCATTACAGAAATTTCAATTACGGGAGGGATCTCGACGGCGCTCTTGTGAGTGACATTGTCTGTGTCCGGGAAGGCGATCCCTGCCCTGTCACCGGCCTGCCGCTCCAGCTCAAACGCGGCATCGAAGTCGGGAACATCTTCCAGCTCGGGACCAAATACTCCGCTCCGATGAACTGCAATTATCTGGACAAGGACGGCAAATCACAGCCCATGATCATGGGCTGTTACGGAATCGGAATCGGACGCACCATGGCTTCCGTCGTGGAGGATTCCCATGACGACTACGGTCCTATCTGGCCGATTTCCATCGCCCCCTATCATGTTGAAATCTGTGCGCTGACTCCCGACAAAGGCTCCGTCCGTGACGCGGCGGAACAGCTCTATCAGAAACTTCAGACCGAATCCGTGGAAGTCCTTTATGACGACCGCGGCGAAAAAGCCGGCTCCATGTTCAGTGACGCCGATCTCCTCGGCATTCCTTTCCGTGCCGTCCTTTCTCCTAAAACCCTGGAAAAGGGTTGCATCGAATTCAAACGCCGTTCTTCGCGCGATGCGGAACTGATTCCTCTTGCCGAAGCACCGTCTCGCATTGCGGAAAAAGTGCGGGAGGAGCTTGCGCTGTATCGCTGACACCGGCATCTCGCCGCAAGAGAAAGAGGATGAATGGGGAAAATGAGTGGCGGAGCAGCAAATCTGCTCTCCTCCACTCTGCCGCAGCGGGAAAAGAAAATGACAGCTTTCCCGCCTGCTTTTCCCTCCCAGACGTTCTCTTCTCCCATCTCATAGACTCTTTTCCCCCGCCTGACCCCTGACAAGGGCTGAAATCATCCCCCGCAGGGGGAAACAATTCCCAGACAAAAGAACGAAAAAAACGCATAAAAAGTGCGAAAAAAGCACTAAAAAAAGGAACATCCTGATACGGATGTTCCTGGAATTCATGTAACTATGGGAAAGCTGCGGCATAAGAAAAACCGCATATTCCTTGCGTCACGGTTTTATTTTTTCGAGGCCGCTTTCTTCGCAGGAGCCTTCTTTGCAGCCGCTGGTTTCGCGGCCTTTTTCGCAACAGTCTTCACTTCCTTCTTCGCGGGAGTCACGGCCTTTTTCGCAACAGTCTTCACTTCCTTCTTCGCGGGAGCCGCTGCCTTCTTTGCAACAGTCTTCGCTTCTTTCTTCGCAGGAGCCGCGGCCTTCTTCGCAACGGCCTTCACTTCTGCCTTTTTGACAGAAGCTGAACTTTTCTTTACCGGAGTTTTCTTTTCATCCGCAGCGGATACGACTTTTTTGGCGCTTTTTTTCACTGTTGCCATTTGTAGACACCTCCGTTTTTATTTGGCGTTATTTGAAATTTCTATGCATTATACGAAAAATCAAATGATTTATATCAAAAAAAATAAAAAAAAAGCTGTTTTTTTACTTCGGTCGCTCATTTCCCATGGGATCCCGCTTTTTTTTGATAAAAAACTAAAACTTTTCATAAGCAAGAAATTATTCAAAAATCCTCAGAAAGAGGTTCCCCGGGGGCAGATTCGGGGGATTCGGGCGTTTCTGGAGAAAAGCAGGAAGGGTGGGGAAAAAGGGAATCAAATAAACAGTTTTTCTCTTTCGTTTTTTGTGGAAAGAACTCATTCCCTGTTTATTCTTTTCAGAAAGGGTTTCCGTGGAATTGTCGGATTTCGACTTCCACGGGGGGAGGAGGAGAAAAAAAGCTCGTCCGGAGCTGGATTTTCCCTGTTCAGAATTCAGTTTTCTTCAGCGATTTCCGATCATAGAGGGAAGCCTCAAGCAAGACTTCTCCAATCCAGAGGGGGGAGCCGTTTTTTCCTGTTTCCCGGATGTATTCTTCTTTTCTGCATCCGCCGTAAAGAGCCCCCGCTTTCCCCTCTTCTTCACCCCTCTCCTTCTTCCCCCCGGTGGTGGGGGAACGGAAGACGGAAGAAAAGAAGAAGGGATGGGAAGGAGGGGTAAATCATCCGCCCTCCCGCCGAAGAACGGGAGGGAGAATGTCGATATGGAGGCATGAGGGAAACAACGCTGGAGAAAAAAGGTTGTTCAGTCTTCCTTCCTTCGGAAAGGCAGATACGCATGGAACTCATATTTTTCCCCTGTTATCCTGACAAGCCAGGAAGCGATTCCGGCTTCCGTCTTTTTCATGCCTCCGACCAGTTCAGCGTTTCCGGAAAGCTCCAGTGCGACAGGATATTCTTCCGGCACAAGCGTTCCGGAGGCATCGCGAAGGATCGCATCGACGAAGACGAGATCGCCGATGACAGGTTCCACGCCCTCCGTTCTGAGACGCGTCTCCACATGATGGACCTCTCCTGGCCTGCGGAGTTCCTGCTTCAGGACTTCCTTCCCCCCTGAGAAGGCCCGCAGAGTCAGGACCTCCCCCTCCGCAATCGGTGCAATGTTGAAAAAGGTGAAAGGCGGATGCTTCAGATGCGAGACATTTCCTCCATCAAAAGGATTTCCTCCGCTGAGGTCAAAGCCTTCCGGCAGAGCGGTTTCCCATCCGGGACTTCCCTGGACGCCATAGGGCGTGTCCGGCCCCGAATCCGGCTTCTGACGGCATACGGCATGCCCGTTCCGCGACATCTCAATTTCCTCACAATTGGAAAAAACCACAAGCTTTTTCCCCGCGGGATCGTAAGCGGCATGCAGCATCGGCCCCTGTGACCGCTGACTCTGATAAAAGAAGTATTTGAGTTTCGGAAGGCGGTAGAGATCCAGCGATCCGGAACGTTCCATATCCTTGGAAAATCCTCTGTTGTAATCCAGGAACCCCCAGTCCGCGCCGCCCGTCATGCCGGGGACGGCGCTCAGGCGGTTAAGAGTCCACAGAAAATTCCAGGTCTGAATCAGCTGGTCTGCCATGGGAGCGCCGCGTCTCTGGCGGGAGGTGCTCCTGTCTCCGCCGAAAACCCAGTCTCCGTATTCGCGGAGAAAGAGAGCCTTGTGTTCGACATTGCGGAAATGACTGCATGGGAAAAGCACATCCCATCCCTCGAAAAGCCCCCAGGTGTCGCCGGCTGAGAAGCAGTACGGCCCGGGATACTCCTCGTGCGCGATCCGGTGGAATTCGGCATTCACCCAGAAAGGCGGATAGGCCTCGTTCAAAGACAGTTCCCAGAGAATGACCGAGGGCCGGTTCCGCAGAGAACGGACCAGTTCCCGGCAGTCGCGAAAGGCATTCTGAATGAAACTCGAGTTGGGATGATAGGCCTGCCAGCCGGGAATGGCTGGCATGACAAAGAGTCCGAGTCGGTCGCAGGCGTCAAGGAAAGCGGGGTCCTGATTGTAATGGCAGAGCCGCACGAAGTTGAAGCCGCCGTCCCGGATCAGACGGGCGTCCCGCCACTGCGCGTTCCGGGGGACGGCATTCCCCACAAACGGATATTCCATATGACGATTGGTGCCGTTCAGAAAAACTTTTTTCCCGTTCAGATAGAAACCGTCTTGTCGGAAGTCGATTGTCCGGATTCCGAAATCCTCCGAACGCAGATCCGTCTCGCACCCGTTGTGAAAAGCCCGGAATTCCGCCCGGTAAAGCTTCGGAGATTCCGGACTCCAGAGTTCCGGATTGGAAATTTCCGCTTCAAAGCGGAAGCTGTGGTCGCAATTCGGACGGATTTCAGACTCCACGGCCTCCGCTGAAAACACGCATTCCCCTTCCGAAGAATAAATCCGGCAGGAAAGAGCCACCTCATTCGGCCCCTTGCTCTTTTCCAGAAGTTCAAAACGCCGCGCCGGAGCAATTTCATGCATCACATGACAGCTCAGTGTCAGATGCGCCCGCTCCGGCTCCAGGGATTCCGTCCGGATGAATACACCTCCCCCCGCCGGAATCGATACCGCAAGTTCATCGCTGATATGCACAGGATCGTACAGATGCAGTTTCGCATCCCGGTACAGTCCGCTGTGATAGCAGAAGTCGAGATTGTCCGCCTCTTTTCCAGGAGGCATGTCGCACGAAGGGGCGTTATCCAGTTCCAGCTCCAGAAGATTCTCCGCCCCGTAGTTCAGATAATCGGAAAGGGGAATGAAAAAACGCTGGTATCCACCGTAATGAGTAAACAGTTTCCTCCCGTTCAAAAAGACCCCGGCCGTCTGCATGGCGGCTCCGATTTCAAAATAAACAATCTTATCCTTCCATTCCTCCGGAGCCTGAACGGAAAAACGGTAACAGGCTTTCCCCAGCAGCGGTTCACCGATAATTTCAGGCTCGATAAACGCGCTGTGGGGCAGCGTTACGGATTCCCATTCTTTTCCCTCCGCGTCCTTTCTCCCGCCGCGGGAAAAAAGCCATCCGGAACAACAAAGCTGAGTCTGTCTCATATTTACACGCTTTCCTGATTTTCCATTCTTGATTTCTGGTATTTCCGGTCTTGTTATTTCTGGTTTTACGCCTGATTATCACTCCTCCGCCGCCGGATTCCCCCATCTCCGGATTGACGCCACTGACGGAGAAGAAAGAGGCTTCTTCCCTCTGGATCAATCTCCGGATCCTTCTCCGGAAAATGAGAGGTAAGATACAGCCTCCGAAACGGGAAATCAATCCGCAGCATCCCCTGAATCCAATAGATTCCGTTTCATTCCATCGGCCCCGTCAAAAAACGGGGCTCCGGCCCCCTTTCCCCGCCCTTTTCCTTCTCCCGTACGGGGAAGAAAGCCTCAAGCTCGGAAAACTCAAAATGGAAAAAAAAGTTCCCTTATTTGATTTTCACCCTGAAAAGAATATAGTATGGCGCTTCTCTCTTCCTCTTCCGGTCTCCCGGGCGCGGCTGGTGAAATGGCAGACACGAAGGACTTAGAATCCTTTGCCGCAAGGCTTGCGGGTTCGACTCCCGCGCCGCGCACCATCACATACCATCGCGCACCATTCTGATTCTCAGGGAAAGGGGGGGAAAATTTTTCACCCTCCTCCGCAGCTTCTCCAGTTTTCTTCTGCATTGATTTTCAGGGAGCTTCTGCTTCTTCCTCTGCTGCGCCGGGGGATTTCGGGCCTTTTTCCCTCCCCTCGGTAAAAGACGTCAAAGGGAGGGGAAAGAAAAAATGGAAAGCCGGGAAACGCCGGGAAGAAGAAAACATTCAGAGCGAATACTTCGCAGCCAGCTTTTCAAGCGCGGCAAGCTGCTTCGGGCTCAGAATCTTTCCTTTTTCAAACTGTTCACGGATGGAGGAAACGAATGCCCTGTCGTCATAGGTTCTCGCGCCGCGTTTCACAGGTTCCGCCCATTGAGTTATCTTTTCAAAAGAGGCAAGCAAAGACTTTGCCTTGTCCGCGGGGAGGTCAGCGCCGGATGCCGGAAGAGTCTCAGCCTTCCGGAGACGGTCCCCGGTCCCCCCCGGGCCTCCGCCGGAAACGGCAGACATGACGGAAGAATCCTTTTCGGAAGCATTTGTCTGTCTTCCATTCTCATCCGGGAAATATTTCCCTGCGATCTTGAGCAAAGCCGCGGTCTGTTTTCCGGTCAGTGTCCCGGAACGGTCGAACTGCTTTTTCAACGATTCAAAGAATTTTTTATCGTCATAGACGCGCCCCCGCCTCATCTCGGGCTCCTCCCAGCGGACATGTTCCATCTTCCGGAACAGAAGAGCCGTCTCCTGACGGACGGCATCCTCATCTCCTCTTCCTTCTTCTTTCCCTGCGGCATCGCCCTCCGCCGAGGCGGCGGAAACGGACGCGGATGAAGAAGCAGAAGAAGCGGAGTCAGGAAAAGACGCACTGCTTTCCCCCGGAACGGCGGAGGAAACACTGTCGGCGGGAACGGACGAAGAAGGAGCCGTTTTCCCCAGCTTCTTCAAGAACTCGTCGCAGGACGGAATCGCGGAACGGTATTTCAGAAGCAGTTTGCCCAGAGCCCCGAGCTGTTTTTCGGAAAGAAGTTTCCCGGAAGCAGACTGTTTTTTCAGAGATTCAAAGAATTTCCCGTCGTCATACACTCTTCCGCGTCTTTTTTCCGGAGGATCCCAGACGACCCCCTCCAGAGCGGAAAGCACAGATGCAATATCTTCCTGCGGAGGAGCCGATGCCTGCGCGGCCGCAAGACGCTCCAGACGTTCCTCCCGGGCATTTTCTCTCCCGGCCCTCAATTCCTCCGCACGATGCAAATCATCGGAGAAGCCGTTTGCCTCCGCCGTCTCCTCCAGAGACGAGGACAGCTGCGAACGGTATTTCAATGCCAGGGAAAGAAGAGTATTCCACTGCTTCTCACTCAGAGTGCCGTCCTTGTCATACTTGCTGCAGACGGAATCGAAAAATTTCTTCTCGTTGAAAAGACGTTTTCCCGGAATCTTTTCCGGCTTCTCCCAGGAGACGATCTCACGCATGAGATGAATCAGGGCGGAAGCTTTGCCCTTCTCAGGAGCGCCGGCGTTTTTCGCATCATTCAGCCAGCGGGAGAACTTGCCGTAGAAGTCCCGCATCATGTCGGTCCAGACGACTTTCCCTTCTTCGACACTGTCAAGCTGTTCTTCCATGGAGGCGGTGAACCCCACCTGGAAAAGCGCGGGAAGAGTCGCCACCAGATAATCATTGATCTGGAATCCCAGATCGGTGGGAATCAGTTTGCCTTTCTCGCGGGAAACATATTTGCGGGTCTGAATCGTATTGACAATCGCAGCATAGGTCGAAGGACGGCCGATGCCGTTGGATTCCAGTTCCTTGATCAACGTCGCCTCGGAGAATCGGGGCGGGGGTTCCGTGAATTTCTGTTCGGAATCGGACTGGACAAGAAGACAGCGCTCCTGAAGAGTGAGTCCGGCAAGAATTCCGGCATCGGGGGTGTCGTCCTCATCTTCCTGCGGAGCGCCCTCCTCCAGGAGATTGTAGGCGCGGAGAAAGCCGGGGAAGACCGTCACGGTGGCGGTCGAACGGAAGGTGTAGACGTGAGGAGATTCGGAGGAAGAGGAAGAGGAAGCTTCCACATCCACAGTCGTCCTGGACTGCCGAACAGGAGTCATCTGACTGGCAAGGAAACGCTTCCAGATCAGAGTGTACAGTTTCTTCTGCTGGGGATCAAGCGCGGAAGAAAGTTTTTCCGGAGTCAGGCTCACATCCGTCGGCCGGATTGCCTCATGGGCGCCCTGTGCGTTGGCCTTGGAGCGGTAGACGTTGGGTTTCTCCGGCATATAGTCCTGCCCGTATTCCCGCGCTATGAAGGAGCGCGCGGCGCCGGCTGCTTCCGCCGCCACGGCAACGGAATCCGTTCTCATATAGGTAATCAGCCCCAGAGACGCCCCGTTGACCTCCACGCCCTCATAAAGCTGCTGCGCGATGCGCATTGTCTGACTCGCGGAAAATCCGAGAGATGAACTTGCCGCCTGCTGCAGCGTACTCGTGATGAAGGGCGGAGGTGGATTTTTTCTGCGGGGAACGGTTTCAATCGAAGTCACTTTCCAGTCCGAAGCGCTTCGGATGGAGTTCAGAAGTGCTCCGGCATCCGCCTCATTGGAAATGTCGACATTCCGGGAATCAACCCGTACAAGCTTCGCGGTGAAACGGCGTTCCCTGCCCGCATCCTTTTCCGCTTCAAACTGAGCACGGAAATTCCAGTATTCGCGGGGGACAAAGGCCGAAATCTCACGCTCTCTCTCACAGACAAGGCGCAGCGCCACCGACTGCACACGCCCGGCACTCACCCCACGTTTGATTCTGGACCAGAGCAGAGGACTCACCAGATATCCCACAATTCTGTCCAGAACCCGTCTTGCCTGCTGGGAATCCACCAGATCCATGTTGATCTGCCCGGGATCCCGGAAGGCGCGGCTGATGGCCGATTCCGTGATTTCATGAAAACTGACCCGGTGAAAGGAGGCATTTTTATTGGCACGCCGGAGAACTTCCTTCAAATGCCAGGCGATGGCCTCTCCTTCGCGGTCAGGGTCGGAAGCCAGATAAATGTCCCCGACCTTTTTTGCGGCGGATTTGAGGTCGTTCAGATTTTTGGAACGCGTTCCCGTCTCCTCATACTGCGGAGCGAAATCATGTTCGATATCAACGCCGAAAGTTTTTTCCGGCAGATCCCGGACATGCCCCATCGAAGCCTTGATAAT
>CAJMAW010000077.1 GCA_905211485.1 uncultured Lentisphaeria bacterium
TGGCCGCTCTACCGCTTCAATCCCGCCGCGGAAAACAAGTTCTCCTGGGATGCCAAGGCTCCCACCGGGGACTTCCAGGAATTCATCCGCAGTGAAGGCCGTTACAAATCCCTCTACAAGACGGCTCCGGAAGAGGTCGAAAATCTCTTCAAGAAGGCGCAGGAGGATGCGGCGCGCCGCATGGCGTTCTATCAGCAGGTGGGTGAATTCATGAAGTAATTCATGGAATGATTCATGAATCCGTATTCCCTTTCCGGGGGAACGGCATGGAACAGGTCCGGGAGAAGATTTCCCGGGCCTGTTTTTTTTCTTCCCGGATCCGGATCCGGAAGCCCTTCAAATCCGGAAAGAACTTTTCACAAAAAAGGATCTTTTTTTCTTTTTTCAACTTGTATTTCCCAGTTCAGGGGATATCTTATTGGCACTGTCAAGGGAATGGCATTCCCTCGCGTACTGCCCAATGGTGTAACGGTAGCACAACTGATTCTGGTTCAGTTTGTCGAGGTTCGAATCCTTGTTGGGCAGCCATTTTTCCCGATATCTTCTCCGCTCAGGATCTTCATATCCGGAGCGGATTTTTTTGCGGATTTTTTCACCCCTCAGGATTTCCTGTAAAAAAACGCAGGAGTAAAAAATGGAAACGGGGTCTGGAAACGGAAAAACAGGGAGAGACGGGATGTGCTGGATAAGACGGGACACCATGAGATGCTGTGAGATGCTGTGAGGTTATAAATGCTGTGAACACGATCTTTTTCAGTCGTATTCCATTCACTTCAGGCATTCTTTGTTTTCTTCTTTGAAAATTTCATTCACTCCTGCGGAATTCAACGCTTCCGCGACTCCCCCCTCTGCTCCATCCTCCCGGGGAAACAATGTTTCAACGCTTTTCTCAGAATCCGCACTTGACAAATCCCTTCTGGAAAGATATAATAGAATCGGGCTGTAACGTAAAAGCATAAAAAACTTGTCTTGTTTTATACGAAGGGAGCAAGGAAAATGCGTTCTCATGATGAACGGGCGGAGAAGTCGTCGGCAGACGATGCATCAGCAGGAGCGGAGAGGAACGCCCGGAAAATGACGTGCTTCAAGGTTCTGCATGAACAAAGTTTCACATTGATTGAACTTCTGGTGGTCATTGCGGTCATTGCGATTCTGAGTGCGCTGCTTCTTCCCTCGCTGGGGAGGGCACGGGAGTTGGGGAGGAACGCACTCTGCCTCAGCAATCTCAAACAGATCGGGATCGGATATCTGAACTACGTGCATGACAACAACGATCATCTTCCTTTCATGGAAGGGAAAAACGACAATACCAACCGACTGATTGTGGAATATGTGACAGGAAAACAGCCGGAAGGATATTCTCCTGCAACGTCTCTTCCGGTCTATGAAAAGGTCTGGTACTGTCCAACAGGATCTTCCAGGGTCAACGGGACTCTGGGAAGTGATCATACCTACGGAGCGAATTTTTATCTTCATTTCTATTCCAACCGCAGCAGCAATGCCCGGTTTTACTCCAGAATCAAAATCCCGACAATGCAGATGATTTTCGGTGACAGCGCCATGGATATCAGCACGAAACCGGAAGCCGGACCCTATACAAGATTCTGGTCCTTGAACTACGCGGCCAACTGGCACAACGGATACGGAGGCCATCTGATGGCGGACGGACATACGGAAAATCTGCCCGGACTCCTCCTCTGGAATCATGGCTCACTTTACAGCAAGCCATTCGATATCAGCGGTGTCAGCAGCAGCGTCATATCCGGCTGGAGATAAGCGCCACCTCTCCCGGGAACCGAGATCAAAGAGAGAATCGGAGGAACAGGATAAAACTCAGAGCTCATGGGAAATGCCTGTAAAAAAATGTCTAATAAGGAGAAACATTTCCGACACAAACGCAAATATAAAATATTATTATCAAGAGAAGAGCACCCTGCCCTTTTCCTCTCACCCCTCCATTCTCCTTTTCTCTTCCCCTTCCCCGGAAATACGAGAAAAAGAGATGGAAAAACAGCCAGAAAAAACGGAAAGGATCCTACATGAACCCCCTTGCAATGATCATCGGTCTCTTCTTCCTTGTCTTTGCCGCATCGGGTGCGGAGAAAAACACGGTACTGGAGGAAAATTTTGACGGGACGGAACAAATGCCATCCACACTGGAAGGAATCTCCCGCGGAGCCTCGCTGTCAAAGGTTCCCGGCGGGAAAGAAGGCGAACGTCTTCTGGTACTTGAGCCGAATTCTTCCGCCATCTTCAAAGCCGTGGAGCTGGATCCCGGGACAAAATACCGCCTGAGTTTCCGCGCCCGGTCTTCCGGGCCCGATTCCCTGGAGAAAAATCCCCAGCTCGAAGAAGCCTTTTATGATGCGAACCGGAGCAGCAAAGGCATGAAACTTCCTATGTGGTCTCTGAATTTCTCCTCTGCTGAGAGGACCTACTGCAACACCTATATTCTTTTCCCGTATCACAAGGTCATTCTTTCAGAGAATTTCAGGATCTGCAGCGATGTTTTCTACCCGGCTCCGGGATCGACGCGGATGAAAATCCGTTTTGAAAATCCCTCTCCCGAAAACACGCTCTTCATTGACGACCTGAAAGTGGAAGTCTTTACGGAAAGCGCCCTCAACATCAACCCCGAATTCAAACTGGGAAAATTCAACCATTCCGGATTCGGGCAGGCGGGATACGGGATCGACATCCGCATGACGGAACGTCCGGACGGGAAAGGATTTTTTCTGAACGTCAACAGCTGGGCCAGCTGTGATCCCGTGCCGGTGAAAGGGGGAAAGAATTATGTCTTTGAAGCGCGTCTGGCTCCGAATCCCCCACGGGGCGCCCGGATCCAGATCACTTTCTTCGACAAGGAAATGAAAGAAATACGCAATGCGGGCGGCTCAGTCCCAGTCAAAAAGGCGGAGGGATCCGGAAAAGGCAATTTCATTGCACCCGACAACGCAGCCTTCGCAAGAATGCTCATCTACGGAGGAAAAGACTGCGCCTTTGAATACATCCGCATGACTCAGCAGGATATGGAGATGGATCAATGAAAAAACGCTTTCCAGCAGTACAACAACAATCTCTCACACGCTGTCGTCCCGTCACAGACGTTCGTCCGGGTGGCAGGATTTCCCGTTCCAGTCCCGCCGTCAGGCATGCAGTGTTTCCAGCCGCGACGGAGAAGAACACACGGCTTCATCCGCCGCTTCTCTTGCCGCTTCTTCTGCTCTTCCTCATGATTCTTCCGACTCCTTCTCTGAGGGCTTCGGAAGCCATGGGGAACGGTGAAGAAGGGAGAGAAAAGCAGAAACAGGAAGACATCCGTCAGACAACTCAGATAATTCAGACAAAACAGGCAACTCAGACAACGTCGTCTTCTTCCTCCTCCTCTCTTCCGTCCCCCGCTGCGGGAGGAGCGGAAGACGCATCCGCTGCGGATCATCACAGCGGAAAGAAATTTTCTGAGTTCACTGCGGACGTTCTCCCGAATACCCGGTACCGGGTTATGTTCAGTAGTCCCGCAGCATCTCCGGAATGGCAGATCCGTTTCCCCGATGCTGAAGGCAAGCTCCCGCTCGGCGGAATTCTGAATGCAAAAGGGGAAAAATACCGCGGAGAGGAAAAGAAGAAGGGAAAAAACATGTCTTATCTCCAGGAATTCTATACGCCTGTTTTTGCCAGGAAGGCGCTCATCAGGATAAAACACAAAGCGGAAGATTTCCGATTTGAAATCGCTCCGGAATCGGAATATCGGAATATCAATCCCGAATTTGAACTTGGAGCGGAGAATCTTTCAGGGTATGCCCGTTCCTTCCAGTCGTGCATCAGGAAGAGGGCGGAAGGGGGGAATTATCTGGAGATTTCCAATTCCCGTTACGCCATGGTGATGACCGATCCGCTTCCTGTGACAGCCGGGCGGAGCTACCGCATTTCCCTCCGCAGGGAAGATCCGGCGGAGAAGAGCGGCAATGAGGCGGCGGCAAAGGAAAATATCAGTGTCTACATCCGTTTTCTGGACAAAACGGGCCGTATTCTCGGAAATCAGCGGGATTACTGGAAGCAGGTATTTCTGTTTTATGCAAACTGGAAAAGCGATTTCCCGGCGTCAAAAGACTTCACAGCTCCGGAAGGCGCCGCATTTCTGGAATGCCTGATCACGAACGGGAAAATCGCAGGATTCTATATCACGGAAAAGAGACCATGAGGAGCGCACCGGATTCATGATGAAAAAATTTCTGACATTTCTGTTTTTTCTGGCAGGCGGGACATTGAGCTTTCTGAACGCCGCATTTCAGGTTGCGGAAGGGGGAAAAAGCGTTTCTGAAATCATTGTCCCGGAGGATCCCTCGGAAGAACTGCTTTTCGCCGCCCGGGAGCTGCAGATGTGGATCGGACGCATTTCCGGCGGAGAAGGTCCCGGAATCTATCATGCGCCGACACGGGAAAATAATTCCAAAATCTTCCTCGGGAAAGAATTCTACGCACCGGAAGAGGATTTCCGCTTCATCGGGGATTCCGACGGATGGGTCGTGCGGGAAGAGGGGAGGAATCTGTATCTTTCCGGACTGAAGGACACAGGAGTCATCAACGGGGTTTTCCGACTTCTGGATCTGAATACGGATCTAGTGTTTCCCCGTCCGGACCTGAAAGAGGAGGCGCTGTTCACTCCGGATCCGGATCTGACGTTCCGGAAAACGGACTTCCGTGGAAAGCCCTCCTGGAATTTCCGGGAATTTTCGCTGGTGAATGTGCACTTCGATCCCCCGACGAGTCTCTGGGCACGGCGCAACTATTCCAATTCACGCGGCATGTTCTACAACAAATACCACATCCGTTCGACTCTGGATCTCTTCTTCACCGGTTCACTGACCTATGAACTCGGAAGTTTCCTCCCGAACGCGAAATACTTTGCGGAACACCCCACTTATTATGCCTGGCAGGAAGGGAAAAGAAAACCCTACGAGCATTACGGCCCCCAGCTCTGCTATACCAATCCGGAAGGACGCGAGGCACTGATCCGGGAAATGCTCGCCAGACTGGAACAGGATCTGACCCCGCAAATCAGGAAAGTGCATTTCGGATTCGGAGATACCTGGAGTCTCTGCAGCTGCACCGAATGCCGTAAAGCCATCCCGCTCCCGGACGGAACCAGCCTCCCCCCTGATGACGACGCCTTCCGTTCCACCCAGTATTTTCTGTATCTGAACGCCATCGTCGAGGCCATGGTGAAAAAATATCCGCAGCTGGAGGCGGAAACGCTCGGCTATCTCTATGCCGCCGTTCCTCCCCGAGTGAAGCCTCATCCAAAACTCACGGTCATCTATTGCCCCTATCCGAAAAACGACAAACTCCCCGTCGATGGAAAAGGCAATGAAAAATGGGGCGCGCGCAGCCGCAAATGGGCGGAATCCGGGGCAAGGATCGGAATTTATGAATACTGGGGGGATGCCAGCGACTTTCCCCGGCCCGTCGCCAACGCCGCAGCGGAAAACCTGAAGATCTGGAACGCCCTGGGTTTCCACCATCACATCATGACCGAAACCTATCCGGACGTCCGCCAGACCCCCCCCGAAAAGGATTCGCTTGCAGGAGCCTGGGATGTTTCGGCAATGGAATACTGGGTCCTGAGCCGTCTGATGCTGGATTCCTCTCAGGATCCCGATACGCTGCGCAGGGAATATCTGGAACGCGTCTATGGCCCTGCCGCCGCAGCCGTCCTGCAGGAATACTATGGCGCCATCCGGAAGGCATGGCATGCGGATGAAAGCATTTCCATGTACAATGACAACGCCGTCTGGTGCACGGAACTCTATATCCGGCGGACCGGACTGGAACAGCAGCTCCGGGAAAAACTCGCCGCAGCGGAAAAACTCGCCGCCGGGGAAACAGCCCGGGAACTCGTCCGGAAGCAGCGCAGACGTTTTGATTTCCTCGTGGACAGCGCCAGAAAAATCCGTCCCGACCTCTTTGAAATCCCGCTCCTGCCCGATGCTGAGAAACAAGGCATCCCGGATTTCGACTCCCCTCTCTGGAATTCCGCCGCCCGGATCGAAGAGCTGAAAATCCCCGGGAAAGAAAGCGGAAACAGGGAGGAGCGAAGAAGCATCGCGGAAGACACCCGCGTCCTTCTCCTTCACAACCGCAGGAATCTCTATGTGAAATTCATCTGCCGGGAACCGGACATGAAACGTCTCGATTCTCAGAAAGATCCCTCTCCAGGACGTTTCCCTTCCGGAGACTGCGTCGAACTCTTTCTGAAGCCCGAAGATTCCAAAACCTATTATCATTTCGCCGCCACCCCTTCCGGTGCCAGATACGACGCCGAAGGCTATAATCACCGATGGAATCTCCCCTCATGGGATTTCCTTTCCAGACGAAACAGCGAAAGCTGGGAAGGAATCCTCCGGATCCCGCTCGATGAGCTCGGATTCAGAATCACAGTGAACAACAAATGCCGGATCCTGCCCGCCCGCATCCGTGCCGGAGCCTCCGCTCCCGGAGAAAAAATGAAAAAGGGAAATGCCTCCTTTGCCGGAGCCAGGAGGCATATGCCTGACACCTTTCCCGCAATGCTTCTGAAGGAATAAGGAAAAGGGAAAAAGGAAAAAAGGCACTCCCCCCTCCCCTCCCCGCGCCATCTCAATAACAGGAACGGGATGAGGATCTGGGAATGACAATGGAAGAAAATGAAAACAGGTGGGGGGGGGAAAAATGAAATAAGAGGTTTTCTTCTTATTTCATTCTCCCCGCCTCTTTACCTCAGAAATTCGTTTTCAGGATATAGCTGTTCAAATCTTTTTCCAATTTGCGGAGCTCGGAAATTTTCTCTTCCTTGAGCTGAGTGGTTTCCAATATTTTTTTATCGATGGCGGCCAGCTGGGCAGTCAGGGTATTGCGGTATTCCGTCGTGGAAACGACCCGGAGTGCATCGCGGGTGCGGGAATGGGCCTGAGAGGAATTGTTGATCTCGTTTTCAAGGTCGGAGATTTCCTGACGGAGTTCCTCAATGGAGCTGTTCATTGCGGCGGCTTTGGAGAAGAAGGCCTCGGCTTCTTTGGAGAGTTCCATCCCCCTGGACACGAACTGCCTGGAAAGAAGATTCCGGTTGTTTGCGATGTTGAAGGTCTGGACGACAGACTGCTTTTCCTCCACGGTGATGGAGGCGGAATCCCCGGCAGGGACTTCCGTTTCAAAACGATAGAGATCCTGAGTGCTTTCCGTGGGCTTCGTTTCGGAGACCAGTTCCGCACCGGGGATCTTCGGATGTTCCAGAATGATCTTCTTCGATTTGTCCGACTTGTTTCTGAAGGTGTATTTCCATGTGCAGATGCGGGCTTCGTCAAGAGAAAGGACTCCGTTCCGGAGGGAGACTTTCGAGGTAATTCCCTCGCTCCAGGAAGGGGAAGAGCGTTCCGGCTCGACTTCCAGATCAATACCGTAACTCAGGATCTGCTTCTGTCCGGAGGGGAGGTCTGAGAGACTGGCGTCGCCCCCATAGGAATCATCCGCAAAGACCGTCACAGGCCCCTGGGGGAGAAGAAGTTTTGTGGTGTTCTTCAATTCGACTGCGTTCAGGAGGCAGCGGGCATTGAGCCGGGGATTGTATATACTTTTCTTTTCCGTCTCGACATTCTCCCCAATCAGTTCCAGCATCGCGGATTCGCGGCTGCCGAGCGTGACGGGTTTGACAATGTCATAACGGTAAAGCTCTCCCGCCGCGCCGGACTGGACCGAGGAATCCGCCGAAGAAATACGGGAAAAATTTTCTTTCCTCTCTAAAGAAGACGTTCCGTCGCTTTGAGTTTCTTCCATCATGACGACCGCATCGGCGGAGACGCTCTCCATTATGGCATTGCTTTGCATCGCCGCTCTCGCCCTTTTCATTTTACCGGCAGGGACTACTCCGCCGGCTGACCCTTCTTCTTCCCTGGAGAAAGAAAGCGCCGAGGGAGCATGGCGGACCGGCGCAAGCGCCATGTAATTCTCCCGGTTCACCGTGGGCCGGGAAAGATAAATACTCGAATACAGATCCTGTATGAAACTGGAAGGACGCCCGGAAATCAGGGAAAGACGGACGGCGTTCCATGGAGAATCCGTGGGGTTCTCCACCAGCGCCCAGCCCTGGAGGAAGCCTTCTTTTTTCTCAGGATCATCGGAAAGCTGCAGACGGTAGGAAGTCTTCCAGACCGGACTTTCTATGACATAGGCGCTGCGGAGTTTCTGTCTGCCTTCGCTGGTCAGGCGGATCCGGATGTCGCGGGCGCTCTTCTGTGAATTCTCCGCAAGAACGGCAAGGGATTTCTGAAGATCCTCCAGAATACGTTTGTCCTTCGGAACGATGCGGGAAAGATCGGAAAGGCGGATTCTCCTCAGGCCGCCGTCTGAAACAAACGAAGCATATTCCTCCATCACTGCGGCTCCGGAACCGCGGTCTGAAACGGGAGTGAGTCTGCTTTCCGTGCCTGTCAGGCGGCCCGTGAATTCGCTCCCGTCGCCGAGGCGGCAGGTGAACTCGCATCCGCGGAGCTGACCGAGAACCTCCGCCAGCGTGGCAGGAGTCTGCACATTCACACGCGCATTTTTCAGAAGCTCCGAAAGCGGAAGCTTGGATGGATAATTGATCGAATCTATCGACACCTTCCCGGACGATGTCACAAAGAGACTTTTCAAAAGATCATTGAGCTGTTTTTCATCGAACCGGAAACGGATGTCCGTTTTCCCGTCCTCCACTTCCCCCTCATGGACAAAGGCCCCCACTCCGGAGGAATAAAGCACCACGTTCTTGAGCGGAAGCACGCTTTCCGCCACAGCAGATTCCGGCTTCTCCGCGGCAGCCTCATCCGTTTTTTTCTCAGCCGCCTCTCCGCGGTTCATCAGCACGGGAAACAGAAGCAGAGAGCATGCAAGCGCACCCGGAAGATAAAATCTTGTCCCTTTCATTTCCTTCACATCCTTTCCAAGTTTGTGGTTCGCTTTCTTTGAGACATTCATCCAGTCATGTCCTTCCATGGGAAAGACGATCGGAAAAGACTTTTCTTAGAGCGGGATCCTCCCGTTTTTACAAGAAAAAAAGAAAAAACTTTCCCGGCGGATCTTTCCCGGAAAAGCGGAAAGATCCTTGCGGAAGAATCCTCCTCCTTCTTCTTCAGGCCGGGGAAAGAGATCCCCTTCATTTCTTTTTTTCCTTTTTTTCGTCCCGGTTTTCTCCCGGTTTTCTCCCGCATTCCAGGTTTCTCCGCCTCCGCAGGGCGGGAGAAGGCGCTCCCCGTTTCCCGCGTTTTTTTCCCCCCCCGCGTCCCTTCTGCGGGACGGAGTGGCTCTTTCCTATTTCCCTTCTTCTCCCGGGACAGGCTCCGAGTTGAGGACTTCCGCATGGACTTCAATCGTCTCCGCAGTTTCCTGCTCTCCGGGCGGAGGCGGGAAGACGTTGAAATCGTCATTCATTTCAGCACAGAAATACAGAATGAAATACTGGCTGAACACCAGAACCGGCAGATACAGAACCGCCCACAGATAGGGAATCCCCGAAATGATCAGCGGAATCCCGCAGAGACAGCAGCAGCCCAGAATCAGGAACACGCTGATTCCAAACATGATCAGGACGTTCAGAATGCACATGAACAGGAAAAAGCGCACACAGGCTCCCGGCTGTTCGCGGACAAGATGGACAATCCGGAGAAATGTTTTCCATGCTCCCTCCCCCGTGCGGTACATGTAAAGCGGCGCAATGACTGTCAGAATGGAAGTGAAGAAGGAAAACAGCAGCAGGATCAGGAAAAAGACAAAGATCAGGATTCCGCCTACGAGCAGCATTTCCATCCCCTGAGCGCCGCCTGCTCCCCCCGGATTCCCGTGGAAAAGGCAGAAAAACAAAACGCACAGGACGAAAAGCACAGCCAGTATCAGGAGAAATACAGCACAGCATGTGCAGAAAAACAGTTTGAAATAAGCAATGCCGGATTTCCGGGAAAGAGCCCAGCTTTCCTTCAGCGGCATGGCGTCATCCCAGACAGCCAGTGCGTCAATGAACATGAAAATTCCCCGCGCGCGCAGATAGCAGATGACTAGCGAGATTGCCAGTGCCATCAGAAGAGTGAATACTATGATTGCGCTGAGAATACTCCAGAATGCTTCCTTCCCTTTCAATGACTGGAAGGAGGAAAAAATCTTCTGAAGTGTTTCCGGGAGAGAAAAGACGGAGGAACTGTCTGAGGAATCGCAGACGAATTCTCCGTCCTCCTCCGGATCGAAGTCTTCCTCCGGATCGAAGTCTCCGTCTGTCACCGCAGCATTTTCGTCTGCATTCGCGATGCTCGGCAGCGGCTCCTCCCCGGAGGGAAGCGGAGAAGCCATGGAGTTTTCAGCATGAACGGAAATCGGAAGAGCGGAGGAGCCGGAGTCCTGTTCTGCAGGAATCGGGAAAGAGTCCGTCCCGCCTTCGTCTTCACTGCAGGAAAGCTCGTCCGAAGTAAAGACATCGGACCGCTGAGACGGCGCATCTTTGAAAAAGGAATCCAGCGGCGGATTGCATCCACCGAATCCGCCGCCCAGATTCGCCAGCCACGCGATAAAGCCGAGTTTCAGCCAGAGAGTCAGGGAAAACGGTTTGAAAAGCCTCTGCACCGTGGTTTCCCAGGCACGGCTGCAGTTACGGAAGAAAGACGGCGAATTTTTCATGGAGCTTCCACCCTTGTGTTTTTTCAGAATGAATCAAATCCTTTTTCCAGGATCCACAGGATCCACGGCACACACAATAAAAGAAGAAAAACCTTTCGTCAATCTCTTTTCCAGAAAAAACTTGAAAAAAACAAAAAGAAACGCAATAAATTTCAGAAAGGAAGCGTTATATTGGCGTGTGTTGTCGTTTTTTCTTTTGGAAGACGGTTTTTTCCCCTGCTTTCGGAAGCCGGGCATAAGGCTTTTTTCTCCCTCACACGCCGGCGCGAGAAAGAAAAATATCCGTGAAAGAAGGCATGACACAGTGCCGCGGGAAAACGCTCTTCTGCCCATTGGGAGAGACAGCGCTCCCGGCACGGAAACAGCAAAAAACCCCGAAAAAGGAAAAGACTCAGAAACAGTTCAGAAACACGGAAAAAAGAAACTGCGGAAGCAGAAGAGACTGACAATAAGACAGAAAGTCATAAAACGGATGACGGAGGAAACATGTCTGTAAGGGAATGGATGGCCAGATTCGGAGAACTGATTGCGGGGCTGGTCATTTTAGGGGCTTCGATTTACGTATATTTCTATATGTCAAGCGGTCGGGCAGGCTTGTCCGGAGCTAGACAGAGAGCGGTTCCCGTGGTCATGATCGACGAACTGCAGCAAGAGAATCTGGAAACGGAAGTGGAAGCGCTCGGTTCCGGCCAGGCGAAGGAGTCGGTGGATCTGAGCGCGAACGCGCAGGAGAAAGTCATCCGGATCAATTTTGAAGACGGGATGTATGTGGAGAAGGGGCGGGTCCTCGTCGAACTGGAAAATGACGAGGAGCTCGCGGCGCTGAGCCAGGCGAAAGTCAATCTGGAGGAACAGGAGCGCGAGCTGGCGCGGATCAAGCCGCTTTACGAGGCCAGGGTCAGCTCCGAAAAGGATTACGACGAACGCAGAACCGAATATGAACGGGCAAAAACGCTTCTTGCGATGTCCAACGCCGCGCTGAGGGACCGGGTTGTAAGCGCACCGTTTTCGGGACAGCTCGGGAAACGCCTTGTTTCGGTGGGGGACCTGGTTTCCCCGGGTACGCTCATCACCACGCTGGACGACATTTCCGAAATCAAAGTGGATTTCTACGTGCCGGAAAAATACTTTTCACAGATTCATGACGGACAGGCGCTCAAGGTTTCCAGCGTTGCCTATCCCGGGATGGAGTTTCCGGGAAAAATCAGCATGATATCGGTGCGTCTGAACAATGTGACGAAAAGTGTGGACGTCCGGGGAATCGTGCCGAATGTAAAGGACGCCCAGGGCAAATGGATGCTCCGCCCGGGAATGCTTTTCATTGTCTCTCTGGAGCTGGGGAATCAGTCCGCGCTGATGGTTCCGGAGAAAGCGGTGACCAGTCTCGGGGAAATGCAGTTTCTCTTTTTTTACGATACGGAGAACGGCACGGTCCGCCGCAGGGAAGTCACTCTGGGCCAGCGCAAGGGGGGGAAAGTCGAAATTCTTGACGGCGCCGCGCCTGGGGAAAAATACGTGATCGAAGGAGTAAGCAAACTTTCCGACAATATGATTGTGAAACTCGCAGGAAACGGGGAATCCGCTTCTCCTCCGGAAGAATCCTCCTCCACGTCCGCCGGACCGGGGGGAGGAACCGCCGTTCCGCCGGACAATTCCGGAACCACCGGAGATCGGGAAGGGAATGAAGGATCCCCCGCCGCCGGCGGAAGCGGTTCCGCCGAAAGAAAGGATTCGTTATGACGATCTGCAAATTTTCGGTGATCCGCCCCGTCGTGACGATTGTCATGATGTTTCTGCTGATCGTGTTCGGACTTCTTTCACTGAGCCGTCTGGCGGTGCGGGAGTACCCGGATATCGATGTGCCGACCGTTTCGGTTTCGACGACCTATACCGGAGCTTCCGCCAGTGTCGTGGAAACCAAAATCACGCAGATCATCGAAGACGCCGTTGCCGGAATCGAAGGGCTCGACACCATCTCCTCCAACAGTTCCGACGGACGATCCCGAGTGACTCTGGAATTTCTCACCTCCCGCGACATTGACGAAGCCGCCAACGATGTCCGCGACAAAGTCAGCCGCGTTCTCCGCGACATTCCCGACGAAGCCGATTCCCCCATCATCGCCAAATACGATTCCGGCGGCATGCCCGTTCTGATCATCGCCCTCACCAGCAGCAAGCGCACCCCCATGGAGCTGACCGATTATGCGGACCGCTATCTTCTCGACCGCTTTTCCGTCATCGACGGCGTTGCCGAAGCGCAGATTCTGGGCGCGCAGGAGCAGTCCATGCGCATCTGGCTGGACCGGAAAAACATGGCCGCGCGCGGAATCACCGTGGCCGATATCGAGGACGTGCTGCAGCGGGAAAATGTGGAAAATCCGGGCGGCAGAATTGAATCTGCGGACCGGGAATTCGTGGTCCGGGTCAACCGCCAGTACTATACGCCGAAGGACTTCAGCAGCATGGTCATCAAGCGGAATGCGGAAGGGGATTTTGTGCGGCTCGGGGATGTGGCGAAAGTGACTCTCGCCCCCCGTCAGCAGCGCCAGACCTTCAAGTCAAACCGCGAACCGATGATCAGCATCGGGGTTTACAAGCAGTCCACCGCCAACACGCTGACCGTCTCCGAAGGAGCCAAGCGCCTGACCGAGGAAATCCGGAAGGACCTTCCCGAAGACATGACCATGAACATCCTGCGCGACGATTCGCTCTTCATTGAAGCCTCCATCCTCGAAGTTCAGGATTCCCTCATCATCGCGGCGATTCTGGTGCTTCTGATCATCTTCATCTTCCTCGGCAGTGTAAAAGCCTCCCTGATTCCGGCCTTCACGGTGCCGATTTCCCTGGTGGCGTCCTTCATCGTGCTGTATCTGCTGGACTACAGCGTGAACCTGATGACGCTTCTGGCACTGGTTCTCGCCATCGGAATGGTGGTGGACGACACCATCGTGATGCTGGAAAACATCCACCGCCGGATCGAAGACGGAGAACACCCGATGCTGGCGGCAACCCGCGGCGCGGATCAGGTGATCTTCGCCGTGATCGCGACTACGGTGGTGCTGGTGGCGGTGTTCATGCCGATCTGCCTGTGGTCGGGGAAGACGGGAAGGATGTTTACGGAATTCGCGGTGGCGATTACGTCGGCGGTCTGTTTTTCCAGTTTCGTCGCGCTGACTCTGACTCCAATGCTCTGTTCCAAGATGCTTTCCAGAAAAGCGCAGGATTCCGTACTGAGCAAGGCGGTCGACTTTTTCATCGGGAAAATGGAAAACGTGTACGACTACACGCTGCGCAAGGTGGCTTCCTGCAAAATTCTGGCAGTTCTCGCCTTTGCAGGGATCTGCGTTCTGATGGTCTGGGGATGGAAACAGATTCCCTCGGAGTATGAGCCCGACGAGGACCGCGCGGTCATCATGATGCAGATACAGGCGCCCGAAGGAACCAATTTCTATGCCATGACTCATTACGACTCCCAGGTGACGGACGCCATTTATCCGGTGATGGATTCCGGTCTCGGGAAAAACCTGATGGTCGTGGTCCCCACATTCGGCGACGCGGACGGAGCGGTGAACCGTGGATTCTGTATTCTGGAACTCGTCGAATGGAACCAGCGCAAGGAAAGCGTGTTTGAAATCCTGCCGGGACTGCGGGCGGAACTGTCGAAGATTCCGGGGGTGAACGTTCAGCCGTTTCTGCCTCCGGGAATCGGTTCCCGCGGCAGTCCGGTGCAGTTTGTGATCGGCGGGCCGGATTACGAGGAACTCGTCCAGTGGCGTGACAAAATCCTGGAAAAGTGCAATGATTATCCCGGTTTCGTCGACATCCAGTACGATTACAAGGAAACCACTCCCCAGCTCCATGTCGACATCGACCGCGAACGGGCAAACGAGCTCGGCATTCCCGCCAATGTCATCGGTTCCACTCTCGAAACCATGCTCGGATCCAAACAGGTCACGACCTTCGTCGACCGCGGACAGGAATACGATGTGATCCTCCAGGCGGACCGTTTCAGCCGCGCCACACCGACCAACCTGAGCAACATCTATGTGCGCTCCCAGAATTCCGGTGAACTGATTCCCCTGGACAATCTCGTCAAAATCAGGGAAGTCGGCGACGCGGGGAGGCTCAGCCGCTACAACCGTGTCCGCGCCATCACGATCAGCGGAAACGTCGCCCCGGGATACGCCCTGAGCGATGTGCTGGATTTCCTCGACAAAACCGCTCGCGAAGAACTCCCGGAATACCGTCAGATCTTCTACAAGGGCCAATCCAAGGATCTCCGGGAGAGCGCCAGTTCCATGGTGCTGGTCTTCGGCCTGGCGCTGATGGTTTCCTATCTGGCTCTTGCGGCGCAGTTCGAGTCATTCGTCTGTCCGTTCATCGTGATGCTGACCGTCCCGCTCGGCATGATCGGAGCGGTCGCCGCATTGAACTGGATGGGCCTGACCATGAATATTTATACCCAGATCGGAATCATCATGCTCATCGGCCTTGCCGCCAAAAACGGCATTCTGATCGTGGAATTCGCCAATCAGCTCAGGGATGCGGGGAGACCGTTCGAGGAAGCGCTTTTCGAGGCATCCAAATTAAGACTGCGCCCGATTCTGATGACAGGCATTTCCACTGTGGCGGG
>CAJMAW010000078.1 GCA_905211485.1 uncultured Lentisphaeria bacterium
ATCAGCCGCAACTATTTCGGCCGCCTGTGGAACAGCGGAAGTAGTAGAGGCGTTTACAGATCACAATTTCATTAGGGATGATATCTTAAAAGGCGATACCGAGCGTTACGAAAAGACTAAAAATACATCAAGAACAATCGCTATGATGGGTAGTGCTGGACTTAATGCTTACTCTCCGGTCTGCTTTGTTGAAGGAACGCTTGTACAAACTAACGATGGGCTTAAACCTATAGAAAGCATAAGTCCTGATATGCTTGTATATGCAAGCGACCCTGAAACCGGTAAAATTGAGTCTCACAAAGTCGTTCAAACATTTGTAAACGAAACAGATGAGCTCACCTACATCTCCCTAAGCAACGGCGAAGAAATCGTTACCACGCCTACGCATCCGTTCTATGTGCCTGCATATGGATGGACTGCCGCTATAGACCTTCGGGCAGGTGATATTCTTGTCACCGTAAACGGAGAAAGGATTGTAATCGAACAAGTAAAGCACGAACTGCTTGAAAGTCCTATAACAGTCTATAACTTCGAAGTCGAAGACCTGCACACGTATTTTGTTGGCTCGTGCGGCGTATTGGTGCATAATAGTTGCACCCAAATCACCGGTTATACTAAACACGGAATTAATTCCGCTATAAACCATAACGGTGTTGGTGTAAAAACATCAGAAATTGCAAACACTGTTAATAATCCAGTTAAAAAGGTACTACAAAATACAGGCACAATTAAGTTTATAGGAAAAAATGCTGTTGTTGTTTTGAACAAAGCGGGCAAAGTAGTTACGACTTGGGCAAAGCATTCGTCTGCATGGCGTATAATGTTAAAATAACGAGGGAATATTTCATGAAGGCTAGGCGAGAAAAAGATATTAATGCAATAAACAAAATATTGCTAAAACGTAAAAGCGACTTGCCATTATTAACATCTGAATCGGACACATCTTCTGACATAATGGATAATTACAACGATGTGTTATCTGATGAACTTATGGAGTTAGGCATAGATGCTGAAGGTAACATAAATGAATATGGCGTTTATATTGATAGGTTGATTGAGCTCATATGTATTATGAAAGAAGATAATCTAAGTAACACTAATAAATAGTCTCTTTTGCATACTAGTAAGTTTACTATATCATATGGGAGGTGATTTAGAGCATAAAAGAAGCTTGATGTTTGGTTGAGACTAAAAAGCGTTTTACGCGAGGTTATCACTAAGCAGCATCTTGGGTTTTGCTTAATTTGATACCGCATTGCCTAAAGGTAAAATATAATTCAATCACATGGAATTTTGGGATATGATATTGACCGGGGCAGTTGAGCAACTGCCTCGGCTTTTATATACGGCCAAAATGATATAGTTGGCCTTATGGACGAAAGCGGCGTGCGTGTGGTAGAATATATCTACGATGCGTGGGGCAAGCTGATATCCACCACCGGCACCTTGGCAACTACACTTGGCGCAGACAACCCGTTCCGTTATCGCGGTTACTACTACGATACCGAAACCGGCCTCTACTATCTCACCACCCGCTACTACGACCCCGAAGTCTGCCGCTTCATCTCTGCCGACGTATATATGTCCACCGGTCAGGGCGTCCTCGGCGGCAATATGTGGGCGTATTGTTTGAATAATCCCCTTATTTATGAAGATAGTCAGGGGAAAATAGGAATTTTGGGCACATTGCTCATAGGTACAGCGATAGGTGCCGCTTTTGGCTTCATAGGAAATTGCATCACCAATTTGATAGTTGGCGATAATATCCTTGATGGCTGGGCCCTTGCGACTATATCCGGTGCTGCATCGGGATTGCTTGCTGCTAGTGGCCTGGGCGTTGTCGGGCAAGCAATTGGTAATGCTATTATAAGCGCGGGGACAAATATATACCAACAAAGTCAATCTGGCAATTCATTCGATTGGCTGGAGTTTGGTATGGAAACAGCTTGGGGATTTGCTAGTGGTCTGCTTGGGGGAGCTGGCGTATTAAGCAAAGTGCCCGGAAGTGAAATTACGAACGCTTCATTTGGTTCAATCATTGATAAAAGTTTTACACCAAATTCTGAGAAGGGGTTATCAAGGCTATGTACGTCAGCGCGAATTTCTGCAACGGTGACAGTGACGAAATCGGGTATGAGTGGCATATATAAAAGAGCGAAGAAAAAGGCTGCTATATCTGGTGCTGGACACAACCCAGCAAGTTCCAAGGGGCGCCTTGGTAGATATAATTATTGCCGTTCATAATTATATGCAATATAGCACTCAGAAAAGGACTCGTTATGGAATATGCCAATTGCCTTTGGTCTACAGAATATTGATATTTATTGCAGCATGGCTTATGATCGCCGGCTTCAATAAGCTTGAAATATTAGCTTATAGAAGTCCTATGGTTACATATGCGGATTTGATAGCGCTGCCGTGCTTATTTAGAAAACTGCTTTTTGGATGGACACCCTACAAAGAATCCAGCCTTCCAGCTGCCTTTTTACAAGTTGGGAATTATGCTTTATTCTTTGTTTATCTATACGGAGATATATTTGGGGTCAAGGAGCAGTTCCCCGAAGACCTCGTATCCTACATTGTGATGGTATCAGTAGCATTATCTGTTATCAGCATGATGGCCTATGCCGCTATATACGGTATAATAAACCTTAGGCATTGGATTAGGAGAAAGAGGAGAGCGCGCAAGAGAAGGTTTTGAGAGTTAAAAACATATAAAAGCAGATGTTTTGCCGTGTGCCGATAAGACAGTAATTTGAGGAAACTACAAAATCGGCATCTGCTAAGCAGGATTGGACAACAAAACAGGCGGCACTCAGCTTCGGTTGGGTGCTGCCTGTTTTTGTACATCTAAGGGTTGAAAATCGCCTATTTTCTGTTCTGTAAGGTAAGGATAGTGAAAAGGGTGAAATAGTTGTCATCTCGGTAATGAAAGCACTCCTGAATAGTGAATCGCGCTACAATAAACAGCGTTCGCTGAATAGAATGAACTTTTCCGTTTGCAATAACTTTCCCTATAAATCGTAAAGCTGATAGATCAAGGATCGATGCGAAGTACACACGACTTCATCAAAAACGCGCAAACGCCGAATGCTTGTAGCAAATGACCTGCTATAAACGATAAATTTCCGCAGACAGCTTGAAAGAGCTCTTGTTATTGTGCTATAATATGTGTACACACTCTGACGATTTTGGAGGGCTATTCTATGAAACGTACTATCGCATTGTGGCTATCCATAATGTTGTGTTTGTTATTAGCTGCTTGTTCGCAGGATTCCTCGGATCTTCTGAAAGTTCCAGTGTCTGCAAATGATTGCAAAGGCAAAAATTATCAAGATGTAGTGAACGATATATCTGCGGCAGGATTCGTAAATATCCAGGCAAAAACAATAGAGGACCTCGTTACGGGATGGCTGACGAAAGATGGGGAAGTAGAAGAAGTAACTATTGACGGAGACGGTTCGTTTCGTGCGGGAGACACGTTTGATAAAACTGTTGCAATCATAGTTTCTTATCATACTTTTCCGAGCAAGAACGAGGAGGTTACAACCGATTCGGCGGGACACTCAGAAACAAGTACGCCCCCTGAAAATTACAGCACTGAGACAGAGAAGTGGCTTGCGTCAAGCGAATATGCCGATTGTGTAGCAGACGGAAAATTTCCTGCTGTTCCGGGAAATAATCCTTACGGCAGCGGTGTAAACGAGAGCAGCAGGAACCCCAACATTTACTATCTTAACTCTTCAATGAGGGGTCCTTGGGGCAAAGAAACGGAATACGGCGATTACGAATATTATATCCCCCAACTCATTTATATCCCAGGAAATTATAAAAGCGTTTACTGGTATGAACTGATGGGGCAGCAACTGGGGTGGAAATCCTGCGGGACCCAGGCTCTGTACCGTCCGGGGGGACGTACGGAACCACGGACAAGCCCTTCGATTTTCATGTGCCCCAGCGGAATCTGGAGCGACCTCAAAGATGAATTCTTTTACGGAACTATCAGTTACCGCAGCAATGTTCCGCGCGTGAAAATGGATGAAACACAGAATCTGGACAGCAACCGGGGAGCCAGGGTCCAGCAGGTCAGGAAACCTGCGTCCAGACTCTTTCTCTACGATTCAGGATCCAATGATTTCTATCTCCCCGGGACAGGGAAAACGCCGGGCTGCACGACCAATCCTTCCCATGTGTATGTTTCCCCCTATCTGAATGATTTTTATAACGGAAGACACGTCCGCTCCATCAACGGAGTGTTTTTTGACGGACACGTGGAAAATATCGCGTCAGACACTGCATGGCGTCACCGTGCCCTCGGTGGGAACAGTACGGCAAGTGTTTTCAATATTTTTAAATAAATTTCATTTTTTTTCTTGCGTCCAGTTATACGGAATTGAAATACTTGAAAAGAGAAGAGGAGAAAATTTCAAATGAAAAGCCCTTTGAAACGGAGCTTTACATTGATCGAGCTTCTGGTGGTGATTGCGATCATAGCGCTTCTTGCGGCCATGCTGATGCCTGCGCTGGGCAAGGCGAAAGAGATGGCAAGGAAAGCCTCCTGCGCAAGCAATCAGAAGCAGCTGGGAATGATGAATATTCTTTATGGGAATGATTACAAATATTTTGTTCCAAAAAGTATTTATCGGCCAGGACAGTATCAGGAAGTGTACTGGTATGAACTGATAGGTCAGCATCTGGGGTGGAAATCCTGCGGGACTCAGGGCTTGTATCGGCCCGGAGGAAGGGTCGAACCCAGAACGACTCCCTCGATTTTCATGTGCCCGAGCGGGAAATGGGGCGGCAACAAGGACGCGTATTTCTATCAGGCTTACGGCTACGGATGCAATGTGCCTTACATTAGATTTGATCTGGAGCCGACTCTTTCCAATAGAGGTGCAAAAGTTCTGCAGGTCCGAAAAACCTCCTCAAAACTTTTCCTGTATGATTCGAGCATGTTTGATGCCTATATTCCCGGTACGGGGAAAAGTCCCGGCTGCACCATAGATCCGAACGCGGCCTATGTCCGTTCCTGGCTGGAGGACTTTTATGACGGAAGGCATCTGCGCAGCATCAACGGCGCCTTCCTGGACGGACACGTGGAAAACATCGCGTCAGACACTGCATGGCGTCATAAGGCCCTCGGCGGGAACAGTACAGAGAGCATGTTCAATATCTTAAAATGAAATGCCTTTTTTCCGGGACAAAGGATTTTTCCGCCCTTGACAGAATAAGACTCTTCCTTTACTGTCTTTCCTCAGACTGAGTTTTTTTACCGTGCCCAAAGGGAAAAAACATGATGTGGAGTTTTCCGCTCCCGGAGAGGAAAAAGGTGAAGGAATGATGAAGCCGCTTCCGCCGCTTCAGGCGTCGATGAAGAAACGCCGTATCTGTGCTTTTACATTGATCGAGCTTCTGGTGGTGATTGCCGTCATTGCGCTTCTTGCGGCCATGCTGATGCCTGCGCTGGGCAAGGCGAGGGAGACGGCTAAGAGAATTTCCTGTGTCGGCAACCAGAAACAGCTCGGGATGGTGAATGCCTCCTATGTCAATGATTATGAATATTATGTTCCCGCATATGCGGTGTATTCCTCACGCAAATGTCAATGGTATGAACTGATGGGGCAGCAACTGGGATGGAAGTCCTGTGGAACCAGTGGCTTGTATCGCCCTGGAGGACGTACGGAACCACGGACAAGCCCTTCCATCTTCATGTGTCCCAACGGGATCTGGGGCGGCAACAAGGATGAGTACTTTTATCAGGCGGTCAGTTATCAGTGCAACACGTGTTGGATCGACATGGCAACGGGAGTTCTCCCGTACAATCGCGGAACAAAAGTGATTCAGGTGAAATATCCGTCTGCAAAAGTGTTTCTTTTTGACTCGGGAGCTTATAACTATTATATTCCGGGTTCTGGGAAATCTCCCGGCTGTACGACGAACCCCGGGCATTCGAGCGTCGCTCCATTCCTCGATGATTTTTACAATGGCCGCCATATGCGTACGATCAATGCGGTATTTTTTGACGGACATGGGGAAATCGTTTCGTCCGACACTGCCTGGGAACACAGAAAAATCAGCGGAAGCAATCCCGCGGGTGTCATAAGCAACAGCATGTTTTCCATTATCAACTGACTCTTTCCCTCAGCGGAGAAAAACTTGACAGGAGAGAGGGCAGGGGATATATTTATTTTCTAATCTTCTCTCTTACATTGACAGGTCTTCCTGTCATTCTGTGTCTGAGAAGTTCATTTTCCCCTTTCCGTTTCCCGATTCCAAGGACTGGACAGGAATCGGGAAGGTGTGACTGCAGTATGAAGAAATCAAGGGAAAAAACCCTGGAAGGACAGACCGTTGATGAAACACCGTACCGCCGCTTTTACTTTAATCGAACTTCTGGTCGTGATTGCGATCATTGCACTTCTTGCCGCCATGCTGATGCCGGCTCTGGGGGCCGCAAAGGAAACCGCAAAACGCATAACCTGCATGAGCAACCAGAAACAGCTCGGGATGGTGAATAACTCCTATGCTAATGATTATGATTATTTTGTGTCAATCCGGATTTATGATGTCGGATCTCATGTTCTCTATTACTGGTATGAGCAAATGGGCTTGCAGCTGGGGTGGAAGTCCTGCGGGACCTACGGTTTGTACCGTCCGAACGGACCCGAGAGCAAACGGATGGGGCCGACCATTTTCATGTGCCCGAACGGGACCTGGTCCGGAAATCAGGAATCGTTTTTCTATCAGGCGAACAGTTATGAATGCAATGTTCCCCTGATCAACACAAACTGGGAGCTGATGCCAAACAACCGTGGAGCAAAAGTTTCCCGTGTCCGTCATCCGTCGTCGAAAATTTTTCTCTATGATGCCGGAGCCAGCGTTCATTACATTCCCGGGAGCGGAAAGACGCCAGGCTGCACAACGGTGGTCAGCAATCCGGAGTATTTCAAGGATTTTTACGACGGCCGACACGTGCGCAACATCAATGCGGTGTTTTTTGACGGCCACGTTGAAAACATTCCTTCCGACACCGCATGGGAACACAGAAGAATCGGCGGGACGGATCCGGCATTCAACAGCAAAAGCATGTTTTCCATTTTCAACTGAACATTTTCCCGTTCCTTAATCTGATTTATGATGAAACAGAAACATCATAAAAGGCCAGGATAAGGACAGGAAGGGATGGATGAGACGGCGTTTCCCCTTTCATATTATGTCCGAGCGGATACCGGAATGATATGGAGAACGCGTATTTTTATAAATCCATGAGGTACATCTGCAATGAGCCTTTGAGCAGTACAGCTGAGACGCCTGGCATTTTCATCTGCGGGGAGATAAAGTACACCGGTTCCGGAACCCTTCCGCCAAACTTTTCTGCAACGATGTGGGAAGATTCGATTTTCTCTATTCCCAGCTCGGGGAGAACGCCGGGATGCACGACCAATCCGGAGCATATCTGTGTCCGCTACTGGCTGAAAAATTTTTATATGACGGCCGTCATGACCACAACACGATCAACGGAGTCTTTTTCGACGCTCATGTGGAAGACATTGACTCGGATTCGGCATGGCAGCATAAAAATCTTGCCTATTCCAGTCCGGGAAGTATGTTCAGCATCGTAAAATGAAAGACCGCTTTTCTCTGGATAAAAAGATTTCCTGCCCTTGAAATAGAACATTGTCCCTTATACAGTGTGATTCCCGCAGCTTTTTTCTGGCGACCACGACAGGAGAACATCACGGGCCGGGGCTTTCCCCGCTCTCCAAGAGCTAAAAAGGTGAAAAAGGAGAAGGAATGATGAAGCCGTTTCCGCTGCTTCAGGCGTCGATGAAGAAACGCCGTGTCTGTGCTTTTACTTTGATCGAACTTCTTGTGGTGATTGCGATTATTGCCATACTGGCGTCTTTGCTGATGCCCGCGCTGGGGAGGGCGAGAGAATCGGCAAAAAGAGTGACCTGTATCGGCAATCAGAAACAGCTGGGTATGGTGAATATCACTTATGCAAACGATTATGAATATTTTGTGCCGAATTATATGATTATCAATGGGAATGCGAATTTTGCGAATGTGTTCTGGTATGAGTTGATGGGGAAGCAGCTGGGGTGGAAGTCCTGTGGATCCCCCCAGGCGCTGTATCGTCCGGGCGGGGCTGCGAAGAATCCTTCGGACCCGACCATTTTCTCCTGCCCCAGCGGGAAGTCATGGACGCGTGAGACTTATTTCTATCAGACAGTGAATTGTCATTACCGTTGCAATGTTCCGGTGATCTGGATGGAAAAACCAGCGGCTTCGGATACGCGCGGAGCAAGGGTTTCCCAAGTCAGATATCCTTCCTCCAAACTGTTTCTGTATGACTCCGGGAATGCCGATGCGTATCTGCCGGGGACGGGGAAAACTCCGGGATGCACGACCAGTCCGAGCAATTCAATGGTTTCCGGATACCTGGAAGACTTCTACAACGGACGGCATGTCCGCACGATCAACGGACTGTTTTTTGACGGTCATGTGGATAATTTCGCTTCCGACACAGCATGGCGGCACCGCGCCATCGGGACAAGCAACAAGGCGAGCATGTTCTCCATTTTCAACTGAGGATGTGTCCTTTTCTGATTCCGTCATGCTGAGCGGGAAAGAGCCTCCGCGGATCGGGGGAAATGGTCCGTTTTGTATTTCCCAGTGCGAAAGGTCAATCATAAGAGAAAGAAGTATTTGTTGTTTTTATGTAAAACAGGATTTCAGCTGCTGCCTCTTTTCTTGACATGGAAAATCTTATAAGTTATATTCCTGTTTTGCAAGACCGTCTGCTCAGAAAAAATCAGGGAGGATTCCAGGAATGAGAAAACGGCAATTCCAATTCACATTGATTGAACTTCTGATCGTCATTGCGATCATTGCGATTCTGGCTTCTTTGCTGATGCCTGCTCTGGGAAAAGCCAAAGAAACCGCCAAACGGGTGCAGTGCATGGGAAATCTGAAGAATATTTCCCTGCTGGACTTCGGATATATGGAGTCGTATTACGGATATATAACTCCCAACTGGAACACCTCCCGTATCAATCCTTATTACGGCACAGCCAGAACCGAATGGCAGGAAAGCATCCGCTACGAATATGACTCCATGCATGGAATCGCAATCAATTCCAGCACAAAAGTTCCGAAATTCATGAGATGTCCGAACGGTATTACCAAAGGGGTTCCTCTCTTTTATCAGGAGACCCATTACGGCGCCTTGCATATGAATTCGAGCATACAACCAGGGGCCTGGCATGGGATCCGGATATCTGAAATCAAAAAGCCGTCCAGCCGTTCCGGGCTGATGGATTTCTGCAACTACAATTCCCGTTTCAACAATGTGATTGGACCTGCGCGCTATCTTCCGGGAGTCGGGATTTCCAAAAATCCCATCATTGCGGGATATGTGTCCAGCGGCATTGCCAGTTTTACCGGAGAATCTGGCATGCTCCAGTTGAAGGATATGATGTATGGGCGTCACCAGAATATGGTCAATATCACCTTCTATGATGGGCATTTGGAATCCTGGAATTCTCTGGATGCGGGGGATCATTACTATTGCAAGTCAAACACGGATCCCGCCCGGATTTTCAACACTCAGCTCTGATTCGCGTTTTTGTCCCCCTTTCTCTCCTTTGCAAGAGGATGGGTGATTCCTTTTTTTCCCCGATTGATTGATTCCTCACGGGGGAATGAAACTTCTTTACACCCACCCGTATTCCTTCCTTCAGATCCGGTCTGAAGAGAGGAGAAGGGGAGGGAGAGCCTTTTTTTCTCCTGAAATTCTGAATGGAAGAAAAGCGTCTCTCTGAAGTCGTTTTCTCCTTACTTTCCGTATCTTATTCTGTTCTTTCCTCATTTCCCCCTTCCGGAGGAATTTTCTCCGCTTTTCCCAGTTTAACAAAAAACTAATTTTCCTTTCACCGAATTGCAACAAACGGGATTTATATTGCAAAAAGTGAAGAGGGAAATGGATTTCTGAATTCAGAACGCTCAATAGTTTCAGGAGGAAGTGTGAGAATCATTCTGACAGTGTATGCGGCAGTCATCATTCTGATTGCCGCCGGAATTCTGTGGGGGGTGCTGCCGTCGGCATCCGGAGAAGAAGAGACTGGGGAAATCATCACACTCAACGGAGCGGGCGCCACATTTCCGTCGCCTGTCTACCGGGTCTGGGCCTACAAGTATACGGAAATCCGGGAGGGAGAAGTCCGGGTGAATTATCAGGGGCTGGGATCCGGAGCGGGGATCAATCAGATCCGTTCCGGGACAGTCGACTTCGCAGGGACAGATCATCCCCTTGGAGCGGACGTTCTGGAAGAAGAAGGGCTTTTTCAGTTCCCCATGCTGACCGGGGGTGTGGTGCTGATTGTAAATATTCCTGGGATCGGGAATCATGAACTGAAGCTGGATTCCGATGTTCTTGCGGGGATTTATCTCGGAAAAATCCGGGAATGGGATGATCCGGCAATCCGGGCATTGAATCCGGACTTGAAACTGCCGTCCCTGAAAATCACCGTGATCCGGCGTTCCGACAGTTCCGGGACCAGTTTCATCTTTACCGATTATCTGAGCCGGGTTTCAAAGGAATGGGCGGAAAAGGTCGGCCGTGGATCCGCCGTGAAATGGCCGGTCGGCCTGGGCGGGCAGAAGAATCCCGGAGTCTGCAACAGCGTCAGCAAGATCAGCGGCGCGATCGGATATACGGAATACACTTACGCCTCCGAAGGAGGACTCAGCTGCGTTCGGCTGAAGAACAGGTCCGGACAGTTCGTGAAGGCGGAGCCGGATTCCTTCCGCGCCGCCGCCGCAAACGCGGACTGGAGAAATGCGCCGGGCTTTTGCATGAATCTCAATGACATGCCGGGAGAAACGGCATGGCCCATTGTCGGAGTCACCTATCTTCTGGTGAGGAAGCAGTCTCTGGAGAAGAGCCGCAGCGACGCTCTCTTCCGATATTTCAACTGGTGTTTTCAATCCGGAGCTGCGAGTGCGGAAAAGCTCAAGTATGTTCCGCTTCCGGATTTTCTCTGCGATCTGATCCGGACGGAATGGGAGCGTCAGGCCGGAAAAAGAGAGCAGGTGACGCCATGAAGAAGAGGATTCCCTGTTTCAAATTCAGTTCCGGCGGAATGAAACACCGGAGAGGAAAAGGGGTATTTTCCGGACGTTTTTCCGCTGTCTCTTTTTCAGACAGCTCATTCCGGATTCTGGCATTCTGTTCCGCGTTTCTGATACTCCTTCTGACGGCGGGATTTTTTCTCCAGATGGGGATCGGCTCGTATCCTGCCTGGGAAAAATTCGGGATTTCCATGATCTGGTCCTGTGAATGGGATCCGGAGGCGGGGCGCTGCGGAGTGCTTCCCGCCATTGCGGGGACGCTTCTGACGTCCGCGCTGGCCATGGCGATTGCCGTTCCCGCGGCGTTTGTCACGGCATTCTGTCTGACGGAGGCGCCTCCGTATGTCGGCGCCGTACTCGGCTGCGCCCTGGACCTCCTTGCGGCGATTCCCAGCATCATTTACGGAATGTGGGGACTCTTTGTCCTGGCGCCCCTGATGCAGAATCATGTGCAGGTGTTTCTGGCGGAGACGCTCAAACTCAAGTATCTCCCCTTTGTCGGCGAACCCGGCAGCGGCTTCGGCTTCCTGACGGCGGGTCTGATTCTGGCGCTCATGATTCTTCCCTATATTTCCGCCGTCATGCGCGATGTTTTCCGCATGACTCCCCCGATGCTCCGGGAATCGGCCTTCGGGATCGGATGCACCCGCTGGGAAACCGCGCTGGACATTGTGATGAAACACGGGGCCAGAGGCGTGGCGGGAGGAGTGTTCATCGGACTGGGCCGCGCTCTCGGAGAAACCATGGCGGTGCTCTTTGTCATCGGGAACATCCCGCTTCTTCCCGATTCCCTTTTTTCCTGCGGGAGTACCATTGCATCCACGATTGCAAACAATTTCGCAGAAGCGGACGGGATTCAGCGGAACGCCCTGTTCGCCCTCGGGCTGATTCTGCTGCTGATGTCTTTCGGCGCGCAGTTTCTGGCACAGTACTGGCTCACGAGAAGTGTCGCCATGGAAGGAAAGGAGAAAAGAAGGAGTGCGAAAACGGATGATTTCTGATGCAGGAAAGATGAAAAAAAGAGGAATCCTTTTCAGAAAACTGACGGATCTGATTGCCCGCGGACTGGCTTATGCCGTCCTCGGCTTATCGGTCGGAGCGATGTTCTGGATTCTTGCGGACGTGTTCCGCTATGGATGCGGAGAACTTTCGCTTTCCTTTTTTCTTGACCCCAGCAAACCGTTCGGGGTGGAGGATTCCGGAATCGCCAACGCTCTGCTCGGGACGCTTCTGATTACGTCCGGAGCCGTGGCAGTCGCCTTGCCGGCAGGCCTGCTTGCGGGAATTTATCTGGCGGAATTCGCGCGGGAAACGAGAATGGGGGCTGTCATCCGTTTTTCCGGCAATGTGATGATGGGAATTCCCTCGATTCTTGCGGGACTTTTTATCTATGCGATATGGGTGGTGCCGCAGGGAAGCTTTTCCGGACTGGCGGGCTCGCTTTCACTTGCGGTCATCATGTTCCCGCTGGTGATGCGCAATACGGAGGAAATTCTCGGGATGGTGCCGGATTCGCTCCGTGAATCGGCGCTGGCGCTGGGAATGAGCCGGATGAGGGCGATTGTGTGCATCGTCTGCCGGAGCGCGAGGAACGGATTGATGACGGGCGTGCTCCTGTCGCTCGCCCGTGTTGCGGGAGAGACCGCTCCGCTGCTCTTTACGGCGCTCTGGAGCGACGGATGGCCGAAGGGGTATTTCACGGAACCCACATCCAATCTTCCCGTCCTGATTACGGAATATATGACGAATTCGCCGTTTGAGGAAATGCACCGGATCGGATGGGCCGCGGCACTGGTAGCTACGATATTGATATTGATTCTTAATTTGTTATGCAGAATCTGCTTCAGGGAGAAGAAAAATGTCTGATACGGGAAAAGAAGCTTTTCCACCCCTCCTGCCGTCTTCCCGCGGGAAGATCAAACTTTCCGCGCGCAAGGTCAACTTCTACTACGGAAAGCATCAGGTGCTTTTTGAGAACGATCTGGATCTGGAGGAAGGAAGCATCACCGCTGTGATCGGGCCTTCCGGATGCGGGAAATCCACCCATATCCGGATTTACAACCGCATTTACGAACTTTACCGGGGGCAGCGTGCCGAAGGGGAAGTCATCGTCGACGGAGTGAACATTCTGGGGCCGGGAGTGGAACTGCTGGAACTGCGCCGGAAAATCGGCATGATTTTCCAGAAGCCGACACCTTTCCCCATGTCGGTCTTCGACAATATCGCCTATCCGCTCCGTCTTCACTTCAAGCTTTCCCGTTCCGAGATCGCGGACCGGGTGGAAGCCGCCCTGCGCGGCGCTTCCCTCTGGGAGGAAGTGAAACACAAGCTCCGGGACAGCGGTCAGGCTCTTTCCGGAGGCCAGCAGCAGCGTCTCTGCATTGCCCGGGCCATTGCCGCCGAACCGGAAATCCTGCTCATGGATGAACCCACTTCCGCCATCGACCCGGTCGCGACTCTGAAAATCGAGGAACTGCTCTTTGAACTCAAAAAACGCTTCACGATTCTGATTGTGACTCACAACATGCAGCAGGCCGCCCGGATTTCCGACTGCACCGCCTTTTTCCATCAGGGAAGAATCCTGGAGTTTGACCGTACGGACAAACTCTTCACAAACCCCGCCCATCCCAAAACAGAGGAGTACATTACCGGCCGTTTCGGCTGAAATCGTCTTCCCGGATGCTTTTCCGGGACTCTTGAGGATTTCAAAGGCAGAAACAGAGAAATCAGAAAACAAGAAAAACGGGAAACAGAAAACAGACAAATAAGGAACAGAGTGTATGAAGGCGCATCTGGAAAATGAAATTGAAAATCTGAAAAATCTTTTGGCCGCTCTGGCGTCCCGTGTGGAAAACGCGCTTGCGGAAGCGGTCCGGGCGGTCGGGCGCAAGGATGCCGACCTGGCGTTCCGGATCATCAGGGAAGACGTTCTCATAGATCATGAGGAGGTCCGAATCGAAGAGGAATGTCTGAAAGCGCTGGCGCTGTATCAGCCGGTGGCGGGGGATCTGCGTTATGTCGTGACGCTTCTCAAGGTCAATTCGGAGCTGGAGCGGATTGGGGACATGGCGGTCAACATTGCGGAAAGGGCGGTCGATCTGGCGGGACTCGCCGCGGAAGAATCTCCGGATTATGGGATTGAGTTCCACAGAATGACGCAGGAAGTGCGTCTTATGCTGAAAAAGGCGCTGGATTCCCTAATCAGGCGGAACTGTCTTGACGCTCTGGATGTCATAAATCGTGACGACACGGTTGACCGGCTCCACAGAGCGAATTATAGTAAAGCCAGAGAGGGAATCGAATCGGATCCGTCGACGGCCGCGTATTACCTGAATCTTCTGACCGTTTCCAGAAATCTGGAACGCATCGCGGATTGTGCGACAAATATCTGTGAAGATGTCATTTATCTTGAACAGGGCCGGATCATCCGCCATATTCATGAGTACGACATTCATTCCAAGCCCCCCGTCTTTTTCTCCTCTTCCGGAGAAGAAGACAATCCCCGCGGGAAAAATACAGGAGACGGCATTTTATGAGCAGGGAAAAAATTCTGGTGATCGAGGACGAGGATTCCATCCGGGAACTCATCATGTACAATCTGGCCAAAAACGGCTATGAACAGGTCCGCGGCGCCGATTCCGGCGAGTCCGGACTGCTGGAAATCAAAAAATCCCTCCCGGACCTCATCCTTCTGGATCTCATGCTCCCGGGAATGGACGGCCTGAGTTTCTGCAGAAAACTCAAAGAGGACCCCTCCACGGCACGGATCCCCGTGATCATGCTGACGGCGAAAGGCGAGGAAAGCGACATCATCGTCGGGCTGGAAATCGGTGCGGACGATTATATTGTCAAACCTTTCAGCCCTCGCGTTCTCATTG
>CAJMAW010000079.1 GCA_905211485.1 uncultured Lentisphaeria bacterium
CAATCCGCTGATCACGGAGAAATCCGTGCGATGGGCGTGGAAGTTCATTGATCATTTGACGCAGCGGATGCTTTACATGGCTGACCGCTATGTCTATGAAAACATCTTCGATGAGAAATGTCAGAGAGCAATCCGCAAACTGCAGGAGCATGGCGGCCGGTTGTCGCACAGCAAACTTCTGCGGCTTTTGCACGAGTCTGCGGACTCCATGAAGAAAATCGCAGAAACCCTGCAGGAAAAGGGCACTGTTCAGGTAGAATATGACTCTTCCGTCAGACCTGCGGCAAAAATATACCGGCTCGTGGAATGATTCACAAAAAACAATGTGAACGGTCCAGGGCTTCCCGGAAAAAAAGATGCAAAATGCCGGGAAAAGTGAAGGAAAAAAGTGTGAATAGCAGAATGAAAAGAGAAGAACAGAAAAAAATAATAATATATATATTTACCCTCAAAATATATTATTTTTCTTCTGTTTTTTTTAGCTTTTCACCACTTCACAGCTGTTCCCGGACTTCTTTCTTTTTTTCATTTGCATATAAAGAGCCGTGAAAGCCGTGAACAACATTTTTGAAAGGATTTTTATGAAAACAGAAGATCGGCACATTAAGACATGTTCCGAATGCAAATTTTTTGATTCCAGAGGCAAAGGCTCCGGCAGTATTTGCCGCCGCCACGCACCGTCAACTGTCAGGTATGCACATTCCCCGTACATAGAGTGGCCGGTCGTCAAGGATGATGACTGGTGCGGTGAGTTCAAACACAAAAAGTAGGTGAACTACAAGTCAAAGGCAGACAAGAACTTCGTGCAGAACATGGTTGCCTCCGGCACTCCCATCGGCGAGGTCGCAGATATGATCGGACTCACCCCACGGCGGATTTATCAGATCCAGAAGAAAAACCGGGAATAGCCGATGCACTTATGAGCCTTCCGTCACTTTTCCGTCACTTTTGTCGAAATGACGGAAGAATCCGTCACTTATTTTAAGGGTATTTCCAGCCTCATAGAAGCACAGAAAGTTCGAGGGGGCGAAAATGAGGCGGCGAGGCTTATGCGCATTCCAGAGTCAACGGTTCCCCCCTTGAAAGGGTTTTTTCGAGGGCGCGCGGAAGGAGTCGGCGTTATAAGCAGACTTGCTTGCCGGTGATAAAATTTTTATGCTCGTTGATTCTCAACGACTTGCGACCCGATCCGACAGTGCGCCAACACGCCCCGGGACAGCCCTCTTACACGCGCGACAGCACGTTCGCCGGGGCTGTATAGCGGGTCGGAATCGAACGCGACACCGGGGCTGTCAGCCCCGTTTCCGGCGAAATCGTCTTTCTCCGGAATTCTCAATTCTTCAACCCTTGCAAAAGTAGCTCCGAATCTTGCTTTTGCAAATCATTTTTCCAGGAAAGGAACCTTTATGCAGATTCAAATGATGAAACTCTCGGAGATCCATCCGTATGAGAAGAACCCGCGCTTCAACGACGGCGCGGTGGAGGCGGTTGCCAATTCGATCAAGGAGTTCGGTTTCCAGCAGCCGATTGTCGTGGACAAGGATCTCGTCGTGGTTGTCGGCCACACCCGCCTGAAAGCGGCGGAACAGCTCGGCCTCACGGAAGTTCCGGTGGTGATCGCGGAAAACCTCACGCCGGAACAGGTGCAGGCGTATCGAATCGCGGACAACAAGACCGGCGAGATCGCGGAGTGGAACTACGACCTCTTGCCGATCGAACTGCGCGATTTGCAGGAAAAGGATTTTGACCTGTCGCTCCTCGGATTCGACACCGACGAGCTTGACCGTCTGCTGAATGGGAGTTCCGAAGAAAATGTGGTTGCCGAGGGAGAGACGGACGCCGACGCCGTCCCGGATGTCCCGGAAGAGCCGGTCAGTCAGCCGGGGGTAATCTACCAGCTTGGCAAGCATCGGCTCATGTGCGGCGATTCCACCAGGGCGGAAGACGTCGCCCGTCTCATGAGCGGAGGGAAAGCGGATCTCGTTTTCACCGATCCGCCGTATGGAGTCAGTTATCGCGGAGTGAACAATCCGGGCGGCCGTCTGTGGGAGGTCATTGAAAACGACGATCTGCGCGGGGAAAAACTTTCGGAGTTCCTGCTTGCCGCATTCAAAAATCTGAAAGCGAGCCTCCGGGAAAAGCGGGCGTTCTACATCTGGTATGCCAGCAGCAATCATTTGCAGTTTGAACACGCCATCATTGATGCCGGACTGAAATCCAAACAGGTATTGTTCTGGAACAAGGGAATGATCCTTGGTCACAGCGATTACCATTGGGCGGCGGAACCGTGCTTTTACGGCTGTCATGAGGGTGAGAACTGCGAGTGGTTCGGCGACCGCTGCCAGACGACGGTCTGGGACATCAAGCGTGACAACACGCGGGAATATGTGCATCCGACGCAGAAACCGACCGCTCTGGCGATCAAGGCGATTTTCAACTCTTCCAAGGCGGGCGAGACTGTGCTGGATCTGTTTGGCGGCTCGGGCAGCACGCTGATCGCCTGCGAGCAGACAAACCGCGTCAACTGCACGATGGAGTTCGATCCGAAATATGTGGACGTGATCCGCCGCCGCTGGGCGGAGTTCGTCCATGGCGAGGGGTGTGACTGGCAGGCGCTTACTCCGGCAGTCGAAGAATAAAGCCAATAACGAAAGGGAGACTGCAAATGAATGAAATCGTAAAAGTCTATAAGAACAGCCCGGTCCGGATTGTTGAAAAGGGCGGAGAACCGTGGTTTGTGGCAAAAGATGTCTGTAAAGTGCTTGAAATTACGAAGGTGGACTCTGCAATCAGGAATCTGGATGCCGATGAAAAGGGTGCTCATACTGTGAGCACCCCTGGCGGCAATCAGGAAATGACGATTGTCAGCGAGGCCGGCCTCTATTCTCTGATTCTCCGAAGCCGGAAACCGGAAGCCAAAGCATTCAAACGCTGGGTGACGCATGAGGTTCTGCCGTCCATCCGCAAGACCGGAGCATATCTTTCTCCGGGCATGAGCAATGAACAGGTCAAAGCTCTGGTGGCAACTTTGGAAGAGGAAATGTACCGGCGAATTCAGGCGGAAAACCGTTTGGCGAAACTGGAGGCACATGCCGAAGAGCTGGCGCGATCGGCCATTCCGGCAACACCCTTTGGAGAACTTTCTCAGAAAACCGGTAGACCGCGCACCTGTCTGGTTCGGAATTACCTCCGGAGCGCTCAGGAAGTAAAGCAGGAGCATTTTGGTACATACATCCAACTGCTCCTGCCTCTGTATGCGGCGCGGGAACTGCTCCTTGATGCACTTCCCGCTCCGACTTCTGCACCGACCGCTTCGGTCAGCTGTTGAACTCGAATGCCCCCCGGCGGGCGGCACTCTTGCGGACGCGCGGCGTCTCCTTTTCCTTGATCTCGCGGAAGAAGGCGGAGTAAAGACTCTGCTCCGGAGTCTTTGCTCCATTCGGGCTCCAGAGACCTTCTTCGATGACTTGCGCGAGGATCTCTTTCGTGTTGAGCGGCGTCCGGCTGCGCTTGAGGACCAGCAGAGCCGCATTCAGGAGTGAGAGCTTCTTCTCCGGCGATCCGCCGGATTCCAGCGCGGGATTGGGCGTGTCCACTTCCTCTTCCGCTTCCGACGGGATCTCCGCATCGACTGCTTCCGTCTCCGGTTCCGTTGCGGAAGCCGCTTCCGGCGCTCCCGGTTCGGCGATGACCCGTTCGATTCTGGTGACGATGAACTCGCGGTCGCTGCCGACCTTTTTGACTTTCCAGCCGTTCGCGGTGATCTCGGTTACGACGACCTCGATCTCATTGCGTCCGACTTTCACCATGACGATGGTTCCGACTGTGATGTTGCTCGCGTCGCACATGCTTACCTCCTTCTGGTTGTTTGACTTGCGACTTCTTTGCTTCGCTGGTGCATATACAACCATGACTTGCGCCACTTATCCAGTCGCAATCTGAAAATAAAGGCAAAATAGATGGATAATTCTTTGAAAATCACTGCATTGCAGCCTGAAGTGCTGGTGAGATTGCTGAAACAGGCCGGATCCCGGACCGCTTCTCCGGAGATGATTGCCGAGGATCTTGCTTCCGGTGCGCCACAGAATCCGGATGGCACGATCAACCTGGTTGAATATGCCGCCTGGCTGGCGAAGGAGGAAGACGATGCCGATCAATCCGAGTAACATGCGCGTGGTGGACGTTGCGCGTCTTCTGAACTCCACGTCGTTCGGATTTGTTCTGCCGCAGGCGCGGCTTTACCGCGAGTTCAACCGCGTCGGTTTCCGGATCGGTTCCTCCGAGAATCCGCGCAACATCAACCTCCTGAAATACATTGCCTGGATGTTCGACCGGAAACACACACCGGAGGAGACGTCCGGCGCGCGCAGCTATGAGGATCGGCGCAATGCCGAGCGCGACCGTCAGGCGGAACAGTCGCTCGCCGGACGCGACATCGGCCCGCTCCCGGAGGTCGTGAATCCCGACAGGAAAGCCGCGTGCGAACGCAATTTCCAGCTTTTCTGCGAGAGTTATTTCCCGGAGACCTATGCTCTTGCGTGGTCGCCGGATCATCTGAAGGTGATTGAGAAGATTGAAACGGCGGTTCTGCGAGGCGGACTCTTTGCGCTGGCGCTCCCGCGCGGTTCCGGGAAGACAACTATCACGGAAAGCGCGGCGCTCTGGTCGATGCTCTATGGGCATCGTGAATTCGTGGTACTGATCGGCGCGACTGAATCAGCGGCTCTGGAGCTTCTGGATTCCTTGAAGACCGAGCTGGAAGTCAACGAGCGTCTCGCCGAAGACTTCCCTGAAGTGTGCTATCCGGTGGCACAGCTGGAGGGGATCGCGAACCGCTGCGCCGGACAGCTCTACAAGGGGGAGCGCACCCGCATCACCTGGACAAGCAACGAGATCGTTCTGCCGACCGTCGAAGGAAGCAGGGCTTCCGGCATCATCGTCCGAGTTGCCGGCATCACCGGACGTATCCGTGGTATGAAGTTCAAGCGGAGCGACGGCCGGAGCGTGCGCCCATCACTTGTCATCATCGACGATCCGCAGACCTCGGAATCCGCCGGATCGCTGGAACAGACACGCAAGCGGGTTCGTGTGCTTGCCGGAGACATCCTGGGACTTGCCGGTCCGGGGCAGAAAATCTCCGGGATCATGCCCTGCACGATCATCCGCCCGGGTGACATGGCCGACATCATCCTCAACCGAAACACACATCCGGACTGGAACGGTGAAAAGACCCGAATGGTCTACCGCTTCCCCACGAATATGAAACTGTGGGAGGAATATGCCGAGATCCGGGCGGAAGCTCTGCGCACGGAGGGCAATTTCCAGAAGGCGACGGAGTTTTATCTGGCGAACCGGGAGGCAATGGACGCCGGAGCGGAAGTGAGCTGGGAAGCCCGCTTCAACCACGATGAAGTATCGGCGCTTCAACACGCAATGAACCTGAAGTTTCAGGATGAAGCAGCCTTTCAGTCGGAATATCAGAACGACCCGCTCCCGGATGACACGGCGGATGACTCGCTTCTTTCCGTAGACGAGATCTGTGCAAAGATCAACGGACTTGCCCGACGGCGCGTCCCGCTGAAATGCGATCGCCTCACGATGTTTGTCGACGTCCAGAAAGCGCTGCTTTTCTATGTGGTGATCGCATGGGCGGAGGACTTCACCGGCGCGGTCATCGACTACGGCTCATGGCCGGATCAGCACCGGCACGAGTATTCGCTTGCCGATGCGAATCCGAGCATTCAGACGCTCTTCCCGAAAGCGGGGTTCGAGGGGGCCCTGTACGCCGCATTGTCCGCGCTGACCGATGAATGCCTCGGGCGCGAGTGGGAGCGCGAGGACGGGGCTGTCCTGAAAATCGAACGCGCCCTCGTGGATGCGAACTGGGGACAGTCAACCGATGTCGTCTATCAGTTCTGCCGTCAGAGTTCCCACGCCGGAGTGATCCTGCCGTCGCATGGCAGATACGTCGGAGCTTCCTCGAAACCCATGACCGAATACCGCAAACAGCAGGGCGACCGGCTCGGATTCAACTGGATGATTCCGAATGTCGCCGGGAAACGGGCGATCCGGCATGTCATCTACGACACGAACTACTGGAAGAGTTTTATTCATGCGCGGCTCGCGGTTCCCGTCGGCGACAAGGGGTCGCTCACGCTCTACGGACGGATCCCCGGAGCTCATCAGCTCTTCGCGGAGCATCTGACCGCCGAATACCGCGTCAAAACACAGGGGCGCGGCCGCACGGTCGACGAGTGGAAACTCAAGCCGCAGTCGCACGACAACCACTTTCTGGACTGTGTCGCGGGCTGTGCGGTCTGCGGATCCATGCTCGGCGCGTCTCTGCCCGAGACGCTTCCCGCGAAGCTCGATCGCAAGCCGATGATCCGCCTTTCCGACAAACGCCCTGGCGGGATTCCCCCAAATGGCAGACTCAAACTTTCCGAACTCAGGAGACAGAAAAATGGATAAACGGGAACTCCCGGAAAATATTCGTCAGGCGATCGATCTGATTGCCGCAGTTCTTCGCAGAATCAAGGCAAAAGAACTGGATAAACGCAGGGACGAATGCTTGTATATAGAGAAAAATCAAGGAGTTGCATTGACATGAGCGATCAAGGAATAAAACGACAAATTGACAGGATCTATCGTATGAATCTTGCCGAACTTCGGGAAAAGTTCAATGAACTCTTTGGCTTTGAACCGGGGCAGACCAACATTGTAAATCTGCGACGCCGCCTTGCTTATCGAATTCAGGAACTTCATTTCGGGGGATTGTCCGATAACGACAAGGAAATTCTGATCCGGATTGCCGATGGTGATCCCATGGCCAATCTTCAAAATAAAGCGAAAGGAATGATTTCCAAGTTGCGCGGGACTCGTTATCAACGGGTCTGGAAAGGGAAGAAATACGAAGTGATTGTTCTGGGCGACGGAACATTCGAATATGACGGAACGGTTTATCAATCGCTTTCCGCCATCGCCCGCGAAATTACCGGGACTCGCTGGAACGGCAAACTCTTTTTCGGGGTGAAGTGATGGTGATGCAGACGATTCCAAAGAAGAGATGCGCGATTTACACACGCAAGTCCGTTGAGGAAGGACTGGATCAGGAATTCAACAGTCTGGATGCTCAACGGGAGGCTGGCGAAGCCTATATCGCCAGTCAGAAAGCCAACGGATGGGTCTGCCTCCCGACTCGTTATGACGACGGAGGATATTCCGGCGGCAATATGAAACGCCCGGCACTTCAGCAGCTCCTTGCCGACTGTGAAGCCGGGCTGGTCGACATCATCGTGGTTTACAAGATCGACCGATTGTCCCGATCCATCTGTGATTTTGCAGACCTCTCCAAGAAATTTGACGAATGGGGCACACAGTTCGTCGCGGTGACGCAGGAAATCAATACCGCCACCAGCGCCGGGCGCATGATGCTCAATATTCTCATCACCTTCGCGCAATATGAGCGGGAGGTCATCACCGAGCGGGTTCGCGACAAGATGGCGGCCAGCCGGAAGAAAGGCAAATGGGTCGGCGGCAGTGTTCCAATGGGCTACCGCGTGGAAAACAAGAAGCTGGTTGTTGAGCCGGAAGAAGCACGGGTCATTCAAAGAATCTTTCAGCGGTTTATTGAGGTTCAGTCTCCCAAACTGATCGCAAGGGAGTTGAACCGTGACGGGATAAAGACAAAGCAGGGAAAAATCTGGGATGCCAGTCATATATACCGGATTCTGGAAAATCATACCTACATCGGAGAGGTGAAATACAAGGGAACCATTTGCGAAGGAGAACAGGAGGCTATTGTTGATCTGGCCGTCTGGAACCGGTCGAGGGAAATTCTTTCTGCAAATGATCGAATTCCGGACCGGAGCAGGAATGTCGAAATTGTCGCCCCGCTCAAAGGAATCCTGAAATGCGGGCACTGTGGATGTTCCATGATGCCGACTTATTCCAGGAAGAATGGAAAGAAATACTTTTATTATCTCTGCGTGAAGGATGCAAAACGTGGGGAAACCCATTGTCCCGTGCGTCAGGTATCTGCGGGAGAAATTGAAAAAAATGTCCGGGAGCAGTTGCGGAAATTTCTTCAGTCGCCGACAATCATTATGCGTCTGGCAGCAGCTTTGAATATGCCAGGTGTGGATATCACTGAAGCCCTTCAGGGAATTTTCTGGGAAGAAATCACACCGGGAGAAGCCAATCGCCTGACCGCTCTTCTGATTGAGAAGGTCATCATTTATGAAAATAAACTTTCCGTAGAGCTGAAATGCTCCGGAGTCAAAACTCTGCTGGAGGAGCTGGCAAATGCCGAAGAATCAAATTGAAATTCTGGAAAACGGGAACCTGCTGATTACGTTGCCGATCGTTTTCAAGATCTGCGGACAGCGGAAAAAGATGATTATGCCGGATTCCGAGGATGCGGGATCTTCTCCTCTTCTCCTGAGTATCGCAAGAGCATATCGCTGGCAGAAGATGATCGATGAAGGCAAATTCAAAAACATTGCCGAACTTGCCAATGTGCTTGGCATCGACTCCGGAGCAGTGGCACGGACAATCCGCCTGACTTTGCTTTCCCCGAAAATCATCCATAAGATCATTGCCGGGGAAGTAAACTTATCGCAGGAACAGTATCGCCAGAGTTTTCCGGATTCCTGGGAGGAACAGGAAAAGGTTTTCTTTCCACAGTAACAAGCAACAGCGGGCGATTGCGGGCTTTTCTCCTGCTCGCCCGTTTTCATGTTAGACGAGGGAAAGGCCTACGGCAAAAGATGACAAGCATAGCAACTTCCACATGCCGGCTGCTCCAACTCACGTTTGCTATCTGTAATCTCCCAGAGCAGATGTGTGCAAATGCAATAACAGATACTATCGGCATTTTACACCGAGTCAAGTTGTTTAGTTTCCGGGGCCAATCGCAGAAACATGTAATTTCTTCTCGCATTGCTGCATTAGCCAGAGACGCTTTAAATATCTTGTTCCATATTCAATTCGAATTATTGAATCCAAATTATGGCGAAACGTACCATCCCATTGGGCTTCATCATCAAGTTCCTTCAATAGAACATATTTTCTTGTTGTGCAGATAAATTTCCCGATCCAAACCAGATTATCCTTAGATTTCTTCTTGTAAACACCTACAAGAGGATATTTATCTTTTAACAACAACAGAAAATTTGGAATTGTACTTAACGGCAGAATCATATTTTCCTGAGGAAATAGATGAAATCTCAATTGTGCTCTTTTTATAAAATAATCTTCCGAATCATAAATTCGGCTGGTGATCCACATCCCCCCGGAAGAAAAGCCCCATGTGATAACAGGCGTAAGGCTTGTAGTTCTTCGTCTGCGCCGGCGTGATGAAGACTATATCCGGATACTGATTCTTTACAATGTTGATTATCCATTGATTCATGACGCAGATCAGCCTGCACCGGTGTTTCCGCTGGAACCGCTCCACATAGCTGAACCAGCCGATGGAGTCCCCGAGCGTCCCGACCGGGATCTGGATCATCACCTCTTTGTCCCGGGCGTCAAAATCATGCGTGAACAGCGGCTCTTTTCCGCCTTTTTCATAAATGGCCAGTTGGAAGCAGATGTAGAACTTCTTGACACTGGTGATGAATGCCCCGGGAACGGTATCCTGGCTGAACAGAATCACGCCGGTGTCGCTATCGGAAAAGACAACATGATACTCCTTCCGGTTCTGCGGGAAAAGGATGCGGATCCCGTCATTGAAGTCAAACAAGATTCCGTCAACCGCCTCCTGCGTCGGAACCGCCGGGATTTCGCCGAAAATGCTCTCGGCTTCCGGCTGCTGCGCCGATACGGGAGACGCCGAAGCGACCGGAGCTCCGGACTCTGCGGCCGCTCCGGGGACAGAACCGATATGAATGGAGATGTCTTCATTCGCCATCGGAGTGAAACTGAAGTTGTTCTCGGTCATTTTGCTGCTCTTTGTCTGTTACGGGCGAAAATCGGACCGGCTTTCCAGCAGTTTCCGCGTATCGCCGCCGGCATAGTCCGATATCGATTTGCCTTTTTTCGTTTTCACATCCAGTTTTGCGCCGTTATCCAGCAGCAGTTTTACAATTTCCACATCCCCCCTGCCTGCCGCAAGGAAAATCGGCGTTTCACCATTCTTATTCTGACAGTTGACATCGGCTTTCTTCGCCAGGAGCGCCTTGACCACCACAAGATTGCGTTCGCGCGCGGCATAGTGCAGCGGGGTGTCACCGAACATATCCGTTGAATCCGGTCTGGCGCCTTTGTCCAGCAGGTAGCATGCCGGCTCGCCGTCGCTGAAGTTTTCAATGGCGAAATGCAGGATCTTCATTCCCCGGTCCATCACCTGGGTCTCCAGATCAGCACCGGAGGTGATCAGGAAATCACGCATCTCTTTTGCTCTTAAAGCCAGAACCAGAGGAGTCGCCCCGTTTTTATCTTTGACATTCAAATCAGCTTTTTTCCCGATGAGCGCCTGCAGCAGCGGAACATTGCCATGCTGAGCGGCAAACAGAACCGGACAGTTGCCGTCATTACACTTCAAATCGGGATCGGCTTTGAATTTATCCAGCAGCACGCCGATCGCTCGGGCATTGTCTGTCTCGACCGCCAGGAACAGCGGAGTCCGGCCGTACTTATCCTGAAGATTCGGATTCGCCTTCTTCTCCCCGAGTGCATCTACCACATAAGCGGCTTTGTCCAGATTGGTACGGAACGCGGCGGCAATGTGCATGGCGGAATTGCCGTCCTGATCCTGGATATCCAGTTTGATTCCGGGGATGACGAGCATCGAAGCCGGAATACGCGGATCCGCCGCAGTGAACTTCCGGATGCAGAGCATCAATGCCGTTTCTCCCCGGCTGTTCTGTGCATTGACGTCCGGCTTTGCAGTGAATATGGCGCTGATGACTTCTGCATTGTAGCTGTCGGAACTGTTGACGAGCATGAAGGGCGTTGTCCCGCCGCGGTCCTTCGCATTGACATCGGCCCCGTTTTTCAGCAGCAGCGTGATGATTTCCGCTTTGGGATCTTTTCCCCGGCAGGCAAAGTGGAGAACGGTATTCTGCGCGTTATCCGCAGCCCTGACGTCAGCTTTCCCCGCAAGCAGTTTTTCCACCGCCGCAGTATTCCGGGCGCTGACGGCATGGTGCAGCGGAGTCATGCCGCTGCCATCCCTCGCTTCTATGTCGGCTCCTTTTGCCAATAACAGAGGAATCAGCTCGGCGTTGGCAATCGCCGCCCAGTGCAGCACGGTTCGATTGTAACGGTCCGTCTCCTCCAGATCCACACCGCCGGCTTCCACTAGGCTTTTTACCTGTTCATATCTCCCCGTCTGCATCAAAAGCGGCAGGTTCTCCGCTCCGCACAGGGAGAAGCCGACAGCCAGCCAGCAGCTCAATCCCGATAGGATCCGTTTCATGACCGTATTGCCTCCATGTTACACTATAACAAGCCGGAAACTGATTCTTTACCTGAACCAGTCCCGGCTTTTTCAATAGAATCGAGCAGACTATTTCGTTAATTCGACAGCCATGAACAACAACCGGGAACTGGTGAAGCTTCCGGTGAATGTCAGCAGGCAGTCCTTGGCATCGGTTGACGCACCGCGATATATCTTGTTGTCTTTGATGGTGTAAAGCACCTCGCCAGGCACATATTTCCCATCCTGCTGCACCTTGTATTCGGTGATGATCGTAATCCCGCCGGTTTCGCGTTTCTCCTCCGTATCCTTGAACGTGACGAATCCATTGTAAATCACGGCTTCGAGAACATTGCCGCGCTGCGTTTTCGTTTCGAACAGCGTAGCCAGGCAGTCCGCCTGGTTGATGGAGAATCCTTTGTAGATGCGGTTGCCCTGCAACCGGAAAATGCTGTTGTCGGGGGAGGCTTTCGGCGCTTCCTTGGCGACCATATTGCCCGGATGCGCGTAAAGAACTTCTTTCCGTGCCGCGTCGCGGTAAAAGTTTCCGCTCTGATAATAGCAGATCACATCTTTTTTATCGGTGGAGTCACCACGGTAAATGGTTTCCGCCGCAAAACATCCCAGAACAAGGGAGCTGAACAAAGCCAGTGTAAAACTTTTTTTCATTTTTTCCTCCAAGCTGTTTTCTTATATTTTAATTGATTGCCGAGCCAAACTTGTTCTCGTCTTTGTCTCCCTCTGGAATACACATGATCAGGAGGATCAACGCGCCGATGAATGGAATAAGGGTGATCAAAATTGTCCATCCGGATTTATTCCGGTCATGCAGGCGTCGCGCAGTAACCCCCAGACTGGGCAGAAGCATTGCCAATGTCCAGATCAAACTGAGGATTGATCCGATCTTGGGAACGAATCCGAGAACTGTGCTGACAATGAACATGACCAGAATCCAGAGCCAGAATTCCGCCCGTCCGGCCCGGCCGGTAAAACAGAAGTATTTCCTGGTCAAGATGTTGATGAAGTTGCTGATTACTTTCTGAGGCATAACTGTTTCCCTTTTCGTTTAGATGGATTCTATTATGAAATCGATAAGCGCTTCACAGAAACGCTCAGCCGCCTGCTGCTGCCGGTATTCCCGTGCTTTCCGGTCTTCCGGAGTTGAGGCGCAACCTGCCGCAGACAGCATGCCGGCCAGCAGTACAACCCAAATTCCCAGACGACCCTTCCGGCGTTCTCTCATTGCCTCTCCTGAAGAGGTTTCTGAGCGCCTGCCTCCTGAACCGCACCGAAAAATTTAATCGCGCTGTCGAACGGATAAGGATTGGCGAACATGGATACCTTGGAGGTGATTTTCCCCTGTTTGTTCAATCCGAGCGCGGCGCGGAATTGATTCATCGGTGAATTTTCATCGTAATCGACCTCTTCGGAATAGGTGGCATTCAGGAATGCCTCCAGGTATTTCATGTCGATAACGTCTTTGAACAGCGCCGGATCCTTGAGTCCGATATTGTCTTTGACACTCACCATGCCGTCGACATCACCCAGGTCGTCAAAACCATCGTCTTCCACCTTCATGAATTTAATCGACGGGCTGATGGTGATTGTCACGTCGGAGGTCTTGTTCAGGAAAAAGATATTGTTTTCCAGCCTGACCTGTTTGGTCTTGTCGCTGCCCTTCGTGTTGTCGAAGCCGGACATGGTGTTCAGACCGATGATATTGTGATGAATATTGGTCGACATATTGGCATTGGCCCGCACACCGAATCCCATATCTTCAAACGCCTTTGTACGCGTCCATGTGAAAAGCAGCGTGTTGTTGGCGAATTCAAAATCCACCATCCCGGGTTTTCCGTTGGTGCTTCTCACGTCGGCGGCCATCATGCGATTTCCGATAAATACATTATTCAGAATTTTCACACTCCCTGAAAAATGAGCCGCCAGAACCGCGAAGTTTCCGCCATTGAGAAACAGGCAGTTTTGGATTGTGAATGTCCCATCCGTTTCCGCATTCAGCAGCGCTTTGTCGATCGATGGATTTTTTGTGGTCCCCTTGGCCGGCGGAATGGTCAGCATGCCGTGTTCAAATCCTTCCGGTTTTCCCTCCCGGGCGTGATAGCTGTTGGCCAGGGTGTGATCGAATATGAAACCATCAATCAGAATGTTGGAGTCAGGACCGAATTTGCGGGTTTTTACGGTCAGCGTTCCGAATGTCGGCTTTGTGGCGTTCTGTGCATTGGACGGACGCAGCATCGTATGATATATGAGCGGATTTCTCTCCGAAAAATCGGCATTGTAGCCTCCGATCAGGTTCACCGGTTTATCCATGTTGATCCAGCCGCAGGACATCTTGCCCGGATAATTTCCCGCCGCGACATGAAGGGTGTCCCCGGGAGCGGCATTTTCGATCGCTTTCCAGATGTTTTTGAAAGGTGCTTCTTTCGTTCCGGCGTTTTTGTTGTTTCCCGTCGTCAGAGAAACATACCAATCCGCAGCCGTGCCCAGAGAAGCGCAGAACAGGAGCACTCCACTTAATAACCCCAGTTTACCGTATCGCATGACTTCACCCTATAAAACAGGCCGACAATTTCAATAATTGCCGACCTGTTTCTGTCCAAATGTTATTTGTTGAATTTCACTGCCGTTCCGGTCAGGGTCACCGTAACCTCGTTGATTCCGCAAATATTTTTCATGCTGTAATCCATCTTGACGTCGACCAGATCCTGAGCTCCGGGGGCCTGCTTGAGCGCTTCCGCCTTGAGAGTCGCGAAGGAGACATCTCCAATGTTGACACAGGTGAAGTAGCTCATCAGCTTGGCGCTGGCTGTCACATCGCGCTTGACCACAGTATAGTCGTTCCCCGCAACCGGCTGGAGGATTGCATTGGCCGAAACTTCCGTATAGAAGTTCGGGCCGGCGGAGATCGGCGCCACACCACCGTTGTTGGTGGAGATGCCGGCACAGCCGGTCATGAGAAGCGCGGCGCAGAAGGTTCCGGCGACAAGGAGGAGAGACTTTTTCATTGCATTCCCTTTCTTTTTCTGTTGGTGAAATCAAGATCAATACCATATTGACCTTGTCTCGGACAACTATATCATGACTTTGAAAGAAGTCAAGATAAAAAACTATAAAAAATATAATTTTCACTGCCGTCCCATACATCTTTGAAATTGTCATTTTTGCCCTCCTGTTTGAGCTTGCGTTGATTGTTTTTTTAATTACCCATTTCCGGTTTTTCCTTTTCGTTGAGTTGGATTATAGTTGTGCGAAT
>CAJMAW010000080.1 GCA_905211485.1 uncultured Lentisphaeria bacterium
GACGGACGGACTGAAGTTGGGATCACGAATCCGGGTCCGTCAGATCCATTGCTCCGTCCGCTTCTCCGGAAGCGAAGCGAGGCAGGTATTTTCTGCGCTGCTCCTCCGAACCGAATTCGCAGATGGTTTCCGCAATATCCTGGAGTCCGAAGAGGTTCTGGAGAGATGCGTCGGCGCGGGAGACCATTTCGGTCATCATGGTGTAGATCGTTGTGGGGAAATTCAGCCCGCCGTATTCCCGCGGCAGGATCACACCCATGACGCCTGCGGATTTGAGATCCTCCAGATTCTTGACCGTCAGCGGATGATAGGTCACCACGCCGTTTTCAAAATGCGGGCCTTCTTCATCGACCTGGCGGGAACGGGGGGCGATTCTTTCGCCGGTCACATCGCCGATCACGGTGAGAACTCGTTCAAAATTGTCCATGGCGTCTTCATAGTTCTCCGGCGCCGTGTCGAATTTCTTCGATTCCTGATAATTGTTTTCCTTGAGCTGCATCAGCTTCTCAAGATCGAGATTCTTCAGAGTAAAGAGAAGATCCTGGTTGTCTGTGAAAAAGTTTGACATTGTCGTCTCCTCATGCCTTGGCCTTGTAAGCTTTGATCATCATCGGGATGATCTGGTTCAGGTCCCCGATGATTCCGTAGTGGGCGACCGAGAAAATCGGAGCGTCCGGATCCGTATTGATCGCGATGATTTTCTTGCTCTCGGTCATGCCGGCGCGGTGCTGCACGGAGCCGCTGATCCCGCAGGCGATGTAGAGTTTCGGTCTGACCGTCACGCCAGTCTGTCCCACCTGGTGATCGTGATCAATCCAGCCGGCGTCCACGGCGGCGCGGGAGGCTCCCACCTCTCCGCCCAGAGTCTTTGCCAGATCATGAATGAGCTTGAAGTTCGCGGCCGAACCCACTCCGTAGCCGCCCGCCACGATGATCTGCGCGCCTTTCAGATTGACGCTCTTGTCCTGACGGATCCGTTCAATCACCTTGACGACCGTTTCCTTTTCCGTCAGCGCCACTTTCACAGGAACGATCTTCCCTTTGCGGCGGCTGTCCGGTTCACCGACTTTCATGACTCCTTCGCGGACCGTCACCATCTGGGGATCGTCCCAGGTGTTGACAATCGTCGCAATGATATTTCCGCCGAAGGCCGGACGGATCTGCATGAGTTTGTTGGTATACTGCTTCTTGTTGACCTTGTCGTCAAAATCGTCGATCTGGAGATCGGTGCAGTCCGCCGTGAGTCCCGCCAGTTTTTCCGAGGCCACGCGCGGAGCAAGCTCTCTGCCCTTCATGGTCGCTCCGAAAAGCAGTATGTTCGGCCGATGCTCGTGGATCAGGTCCATGATGACCTTCGCATAGGGAAGAACCGTGAAGGGTTCCAGACGGGGATCCTCTGCAAGATACACGGTCTCGCAGCCGTAATGGAACAGGGTCTCGCAGCAGGATTCGATTTTATCTCCGAGCAGAACCGCCTCTGTTTTCACCCCGAGCTTCGCCGCCAGTTCCTTCCCCTTGGAAACCAGTTCCAGACTGACATCGGCGATCTTGCCGCCCTCCTGTTCAATAAAAACCCATACGTTGCCAATTTTTTCAGACATGTCTATCACCCTAATGTGTGGTCTTCGATAAGTTCATGGACAAGGGCCGAAACACCGTTTTCGTCCGCTTCCACCTTCTTGAAGGTGCCCGCCGTCAGAACGACGCTCATGATCTGTTTCACCTTCGTCGGAGAGCCGGACAGCCCAAGCCGGTGCTGTTCATTTTCCGGCACCGCGTCTTTCGCGGACCATTCATGAATCAGCAGTCCCTTCTCTCCCATTGCCGCAAGGTCGCCCGCCACCTGTTCACTGCTGCTGTATTCGCTTCCGCTGCGGGTATTGATCAGTTCCGAACGCGTCTTGGCCTTCTTGTATTTCATGATCCGCGCGGCGTTCTGCGGACGGGGTTCATTCGCATCCACCACGGTGAGCAGCGCCGGAGTCGGAGCTTCCAGAATTTCGTACCCGCCTTCGATGGCGCGTCTCGCACGGATTTTCCCGTCTCCGAAGGAAAGGACTTCCTCCACATAGGAAATCTGGGGCAGCGAAAGCTTCTCCGCCAGCTGGGGCCCCACCTGTGCCGTATCCCCGTCAATCGCCTGGCGGCCGCAGAGAATCAAATCAAAATTCCCGATCTTCTTCGCACAGCGGCTGAGGGCAAAACTTGTGGCCAGAGTATCCGATCCTGCAAAGGCCCGGTCCGTCAGGAGCACGGCTTCGTCGGCTCCGCGGAAGAGGGCGTCCCGCAACACTTCCGACGCGCTCGGCGGACCCATGGTCGCCACTACGACTTTCGCCTGGTAACGGTCTTTCAGCTGGAGGGCCAGCTCGAGGGCGTTCAGGTCTTCAGGGTTGAAAATCGCCGGCAGAGCCTGTCTGTTGACTGTGCCGTCCGGCTTCATCGCCTGACCCGTGACATTCTTGGTGTCCGGAACCTGCTTCACAAACACAATGATGGTTTGACGCACGGATTGCTCCTTTTTCTGTTGTTCTTTTCTATTTCTTTTCTGACAGAATAAAAATCTTTCCCATTTCCTGACCCGGATTCAACTTCCATGCAGAGCATCGGCAAAGTCAAACCCTTTCTCCTCCCCTCTTCCCGCGTACGCCGGATCCCGGCCTATACGGAAAAGTCACAGAACAATACTATAGCACCATTCTGTGAAAAACACAACTTCCCTTTCTTTTTTTTCTCTTCCCCTCCTGCTGCCGCTCTTCTCCTTCCGGGGCGTTTTCCTCCGGAATTCACTCTTTCAGATTCAGAAGCTGCTGATAGCGATCCGCCATTTCCGGATCTCTCCTGAGCTTTTCCTCCCCTTCCCGGTACAGAGATTCCAGATGTGTCCAGGCCTGATGGCGATAAGATCCCCCCGGCGCAGCTGCCTGGTTGTAAAGCGCCGCAGCCGCGGCAGGATCTTTTTTCACCCCGAACAAACCGTTTCGGTGAATTTCCGCAAGATAATAAGCCGCATCCGGATTCCGGGCTGCTCCGTTCAGTAGGCGGACCAGTGCGCCGTTTCCTCCGGAATGCTCCTTCCCGGATTGCAGAACTGTTTCAAAATAATTCCGGTAGAAGGGAGCGTTCTTCCCCCCCCGGAAAACGAAAATGGATTGCTCCGCCAGCTTCTTTGAGAGCTCCTGTGCTTTCTCCGGATCCCTGGGAACTCCGGGAGCACCGCTTTCATACAGGCGTGACAGCATCCGGAGCGCCGGGAGAGATCCCTTCTCCGCCGCCTTCCCGTAATACGAAAACGCTTTCGCATAATTCCTGGCGCCGCCCTTCGTGCCGCGGCCGAGACGATACATTTCCGCCGCCTTGAACAGGGCCGTCATACTCCCCCCCGCGGCTTCCTTTTCCAGAGATTCCAGCAGCATTTCCTGATTCCCCGCCCTCTGGGCGTATTCCACGGCTGCGGGAAGGGATCCGGCATTGGCCGCCATGCGGAGAAGGTCCGTATACTGCGATTCCGGAAACTCTCCGGGGGCCTTCCGGGAGGAACGCTGCTGCGCGGCAAATTCCTTCGCTCTTACATAGATATCTTCCGCACCGAGACGCATCGCAGGATCAGAATCAATGATCTTCCGGGCTTCCGGAAGTTTCCCCGCTGAGATCAGGAAGGGGAGAGCTTCCTTGTTCCGCTTTGTCTGCAGAAGAATGGCGGCCGTGTCCGCATTCGCCCGGATGTCTGAAGGATTTTCGGAAAGAAGCGACTGGAGAAGAACCAGCGCCTTCTCCAGATCCCGCGCAACGTAATCGCCCGTGGTGTAATGTCCTGCCAGTTCTCTGCGCGCAGTCCGGTTTCCCATTGCCGCGGCGCTTTCAAAGTATTGGAAGGCCTTTGTGCGGTCAATGGTGGTCCCTTCTCCATAAAGATAGGCTTTCCCAAGGAGATAGGCCGCGGTGGAATCTCCATTTTTCATTTGCTTTTCCAGAAAGGGAATATAGCTTTTTTCTCCCTGCGGGGCATTCTGGCGATAGAAGGAGAGGACGTCCTTTTCCTTCCCGTCTGTCTGAAGCAGATACAGAAGAAGCAGTCCGAGATCCGAATTTTTCTCCGTTCCGCTTCCTCTCAGGAAGCCCCGGGAAAGCATCAGCCTCGCCTCCGGAATGAACGGGGAGGCGAGTGCAAAGTATTTCTGTGCCCGCGTACGGTCCGGGCGGACCCCGAACCCGTTGTCAAGGCATCTTCCGTAATGGTAGCAGGCACGGGCAAAGGAGAAGAGATCCAGGGCCCGGTCTTCATACGCCGAACCCGATGCCTGGGAATCCCTTGCCTGGGACGGCGTCTGTTTCACCAGTTCCCCGAGAAAAGCAAAGGCCGTCGTGGGATTTTTTGCAAGATAATCCCCGTCTATCATATGAATGGCGGCCTGAAGCATGGCAGCGCGGTGTTTGAGCCTTGCCGCTTCCGCAAGATAGGTGGAATAGTCGGAAAGATTGCTGGTCCCGGAAGGAAGGGCGCCGCTTTTCGAGCGCAGCGCCAGTTCGTAGTTTGCCGAGGCGTCTCCACTTCCCGCCCGTTCCTTCAGCTGCTGAAGGTGATCTTCCCCGATCCTGTCTTGTGCATGAAGTGTCATGGAGGAAAGCAGCAGGGCGGCGCCTGCCGCCAGAGACATGGTGAAAAGATTCATTTTCATAGCACGGTCCATCCCCGCATGTGTTTTTTGATGATTTGTTTTTTCCCCCCGGGACCCATGGCCCCTGGAAAACATCGGGAATCATCCCTCAGGAATTCCCATGGACTTTGATTCCGTTTCCTTTTAGGAATTGTTTGAGTTTTCCGATATCCACCGTGTGAAAATGGAAGACCGAGGCCGCAAGAAGCACGGTTGCGCCCGCCCGGGCCGCTTCCAGAAAATGTTCCATGGTCCCCGCACCTCCGGAGGCGACGATTTCCGCGGAACAGGCCTGCGCCATGGCACGGATGACAGGCAGATCGTACCCGGTTCTGGCGCCGTCCCCGGCCTTGCTGGTGGGGAGAATGACCTGGACTCCGAAGGAATCCATGAGTCTGGCGAATTCCACGGCGTCCGTGCCCGTTGCGGTCCGGCCTCCGTCAATATACACCTCGTATCCGGAGGGAAGCGAGGGATTGACATCCACGTCAATGGCGACCGTCAGAGCATCCGCTCCGAACTCCCGGAGCATTTCCTTCACCAGTTCCGGGTTCCGGAACGCCGCCGAACTCATGGAAACCCGGTTTGCTCCCGCATTCAGAACCTCTTCGGCTGTTTTCAGACTGCTGATGCCTCCGCCGACGGTGAAGGGGACCGTTGTCACTGCGGCGACTTTTTTCACCACATCCAGGAGAGTTCCCCGTTTTTCCACGGTGGCGGTGATATCCAGAAGTGCGAGTTCGTCGGCTCCCGCAGCGCAGTAGCAGCGGGCGCATTCCACGGGATCCCCGGCGTCTGCGATATCGACGAAATGAACTCCTTTTACAACCCTGCCGTCCCGCATGTCAAGGCACGGCATGATCCTGACTTCTTTTTTCATAAATTCCGATCCCTTTACGTCTTTCTGATTTCTTTCATCCCTCTGGTTTTTCTCCATGTCCGGAGCCGTCCGTTTCCCCTGTACGGGGGCTGTGCTGGCGCGACGAATTTTTTCATGGAGCAGTCTGCTTCTGTGCTACACTGTAAACCTTTTTCAGAGAAAATCAAGCCGTGTTTTCCGTGGAAAAAGAGTCCGGTAACTTTTCCGGGTCTTTCATTTTCTGTATTTTCGGAATTTCCGGATTCCCGCTCTTTCCTTCAAAGAAGAAAAAATTTCCTCTTGAAAGATTGCTTAATGAGTGCTGGAATTGTATATTTCCTTCCATATATGAATCAGGATTGTGATGTCATACCCGCAAATCAGGAAAGGGCGGCGGAAAACTATGGATACGGAACAGATCATTGCCATTGCATCGGATGTGTTTCATACGGAGATCGAAGGTCTAGAAACGGTGCGGAAGAACCTCAACAGGGATTTCGTGCGTCTGGTGGAAAAATGCATTGAAGTGATAGAGCAGGGGGGGAAGATTGTTGTCTGCGGCGTGGGGAAGAGCGGGCATGTGGGAAGGAAAATCTCCGCGACTCTGGCGAGTACGGGGTCTCCCTCCATTTTCATGCATCCGGTGGAGGCCATGCACGGAGATCTCGGCATGCTGCAGGAAAAGGATCTTCTGCTGACTCTGAGCTACAGCGGGGAAACGGATGAACTTCTGTCCGTCATTCTGCCGGCGAAGCGTCTCGGGGCGGCGGTGGCGTCTTTCACGGGGTCGGCGGAATCGTCTCTGGCGAAGATGTCGGACTTTCCCGTCATCATGGAAGTCCCGCGGGAGGCGTGCCCCTTCAATCTGGCTCCCACGACCACCTCCACTGCCACGCTTGTCCTCGGAGACGCCCTCGCCATGATTCTCCTGAAGCTCCGCCGTTTCACCAAGGAGAATTACGGGCGGCTCCATCCCGGAGGCGCCATCGGGCGCGCCGTCACCATGAGGGTCAAGGATCTCATGAGAAAAGGCGATAAGATTGTTGTGGTTCCTCCGGGCGCCCTGGTCAAGGACACCCTCGTGAAGATGACTTCCGCCCGCTGCGGGTCAGCCATCATTGCCGATGAGGAAAACCGTCTGCTCGGAATCTTCACGGACGGCGATTTCCGCCGATTTGCGGAAAAGGACCTTTCCATCCTGACGAGAAAAATGGAAGAGGTGATGACCCGGAATCCGGCTTCCGTCTCCGCGGAATCCCTTGCAGTCGAAGCCTTGAAAATTGTGGAAAAACGCAAGATTGACGACATTATCGTCATTGATGCCGAGGGGAAAGTCGCCGGACTCGTGGACCTGCAGGATCTTCCCGGACTCAAGCTGATGTGATGATCCATTCCCTCTTTCCCATGGAGATGCTTTCTTCTGGTTTCCCGGGGGCTCTTTCGAGGGAACAGTTCAGATTTTTTCAGGTTTTTAGAAGTTATTTTAAGTTATTTTCAGGCCATAAGGCAGGAAGCAAAGTCAAGAATGATGTCTCGAGTTAAATTTGAAAAGAAGTCGGTCGTCATCGACGGTGTTCCCCGGCAGATTCTGTCGGGAGCCGTTCACTATTTCCGGGTACCGGAAGAACTCTGGGAGGATCGTCTCCGGAAAGCCGCGCAGTGCGGACTGAACTGCATTGAAACTTATCTCTGCTGGAATCTCCATGAACCGGAGGAAGGGCGTTTCGATTTTTCCGGCATGCTGAATCTCGGCAAATTCATCCGTACGGCCGCGGAACAGGGGCTGTATGTGATAGTCCGTCCGGGGCCCTACATTTGCGCGGAATGGGACAACGGCGGGATTCCCGCATGGCTCATGACCAGACCAGGAATTGAATTCCGGCGGATGAACACCCCTTATCTGGAGGCCGTCGAACGTTATTACAAGGCCGTGCTCCCGATTCTGGCGGAACTGCAGTATGATGCGGGCGGCCCCGTCATTGCCGTCCAGGTTGAAAACGAATACGGTTCCTACGGGCATGACAAGGAATATCTGGCGACGCTGCGCCGTTTCTGCCGGGAAGGGGGGATCACTGTGCCGCTCTTCACCGCGGACGGAGCCGCGGATCTGTGCATCGTCGGCGGCATGCTGGAGGATTCGCCCATGACCCTGACCTTCGGCAGCCGCGGACTGGAAGCCTTTGCCCTCGGGCGCCGCTTCCGTCCGGAAGACCCCTCCTTCTGCATGGAGTTCTGGGACGGCTGGTTCGACGCCTGGGGATGCGGGAAACATCACGACCGTTCCCCGCAGGAAGTCGCCGATGAATTCGATGACATGATCCGCGCCGGCGGCTCCGTCAACTTCTATATGTTCCACGGCGGCACTAATTTTTCCTTCTGGAACGGGGCCAACGGCGTCAAGGGCGGCGTCTACACCCCCGACACCACCAGCTATGATTACGATGCCCCCCTCTCTGAATGCGGTGATCCCACCGAAAAGTATTTCCTGATCCGGGACGTCATCCGAAAACATTTCCCCGATGTCCCCACCGGAACTCCCGAGCCTTCCAGGAAAGCCGATTACGGAAAAGTCCCTCTTCTCGAGAGCGCTCCCTTCTTCCCGAATCTGGATGCAATTTCCGAAAAAACCGTTGTTTCCGTCAGCACAAAAACCATGGAGGAGCTCGGACAGAACTTCGGCTTCATCCATTACCGGACCCGGATTGCGGGACCGGTCCGGTGCTGCGATCTGCATCTCTGGGAAGTCCATGACCGGGCAATCGTTTATCTCGACGGAAAACAGCATTTCATCTATTACCGCAACGATGCCTCCTGCTGTGCCCCTGTCTTTTCCGTCCCCGAAGCCGGTGTTCAGCTCGACATCCTGGTCGAAAACATGGGCAGAATCAACTACGGGCCTCTGACAGGACGCGATTTCAAGGGCATCGTCGACGGCGTGACCACCGGAAATCAGTTCCAGTTCGACTGGGAAATCCGCTCCCTTCCCATGGAGAACAGAAACCTTTCCCGACTCTCCTTCCAGCCGTTCCTGTGGAATGACGACTCTCTCCCCTCCTTCCACAGAGCCTTCCTCGAAATCCCCGATGAACCCGCCGACACCTTCCTCCAGTTCCCCGGAGTCAAAGGCGTGGTCTGGGTCAACGGACACAATCTCGGACGCTACTGGAACATCGGCCCGGGCGGCACGCTCTATGTCCCCGCACCCTGGCTGAAGAAAGGAAAAAATGAGATCCTTGTCTTTGAACTTGAAAAACTGAAATTCCCGTATCTGAGATTTCTGGACAGGCATCAGCTGTAGAAGACAATCTTCCGTCATCCTCTTGTGCGTGCGTGCGCCGTCTCAGGGTGTGACGCACCGGGAAGAAGAAGGAATTTCTCCGGCTGCGTCCAGAGAGATGAAGACAGGTCCTGAAGAAAAAAGGTGCCGGGATGAGAGAGCCTCTCTCCTCCCGGTTTTTTCTCCCTTTCCTCTTGTTCCTTTTTCCCTCCTGCCGGAAGAAGAAGAGAAAGAAGCAGAGAAACCCTCCCGGTACTTCAGCTTCCCGCACTTTTCCGGCTTGTTTTTTTCAAATCGCTTTTTCAAATCGTAAACGCTTTGCGACTTTCCGCTTTTTTTCTTCGGAGGAAAGAATGAAAAAACCGGAGAAGAGTGATATACTATCCTCAAAACGGCAGGACGAAAACCGTGCACGGCGCCGCATGACGGGAAAACCGAAACCCCGTGTGCGCTTTTTTGCGGAACAGCCGGAGCGCAGCGGACAGAACAACACAGGATGGAAAAAATGAATCGATCTGACAGTTTTTATGTGGTCTCCATGTCCCGGAATGCCGACGGAGGCATTTACCGGTACGCCCTGAATCAGGAAGGACTCTCTCCTGAACCGCTGGAATTCACCCCCGTCCAGGATGCGAACTACCTCTGCTTCTCTCCGGACGGGAAATATCTGTATTCGACCTGCCGTTTCGGAGAAGGCGGCGGCGTGGCGGCTTTCCGAATCGAAGAGGATGATTCCCTGAGTTTCCTGAATTCGGCGGACGCCCATGGACTCAGCAGCTGCCACGTGACCTGCGATACAAGCGGGAAATTCCTCTACTGCGCGAACTACCGGAGCGGGAACTTCGCCGAATTCGCGCTTGGGGAAGACGGTTCCATCGAACGCATGACGCAGCTGATTCATCATGATGATCCCGTCGGTCCCAACCGGAATCGTCAGGACGGCCCGCACACCCACTGCACGGAACTGACTCCGGACGGGAAATATCTCTGTGTCGTTGATCTCGGGATAGACGCTGTGAAGGTCTATCCTCTGGATCCGGAAAAAGGAGTGATCAACGAGCCCTTCACCTGCCGGACGGCGCCTGGAGACGGTCCGCGCCATATCCTGTTCGACCGTTCCGGAAGCATCGCCTATCTGATCAATGAACTCGGGAACAGCGTCACCTCCCTCTCCTACCGGGACGGCACACTGAAACAGATCCGGACCGTTACAACTCTCCCCCGGAACTGTACGGTCGCCACCAAGGCCGCCGCCATCCGCTTTTCTCCGGACGGCCGTTTTCTTTTCGCCTCCAACCGCGGCTATGACAGCATCGCCTGCTACCGCATCAAAGGGGAGGGGGATTTTGAACTGTATGACATCGTTCCCTCCTTCGGAAGCAGCCCGCGAGACATCAACTTCCTTCCCGGAGGATCCCTCTTCGCGGCCGCAAACGAATTCTCCGACAGCGTCACCTTTTTCGACTATGATCCGGATTCCGGGAGACTCCGTTTCCGCCTGAAGGAAATCCGTCTCACCCGACCCCTGAACATTGAACCGTAACCCGTCGCTGTCTTTCCCTCCTCTTTCCTCCTCACAGGGCAGGGGGGAGGAGGAGGAGACGGCTGATGTCTGATCCCGTCTCATACAGAAGAATCCGCGAAAGACTCCGGAAAACACAAAGGACTCACTCTCATTATGATGCTTGCAACCATTCTTCTTCCGAACTACCGGACCGCCGAACTCACCAGACTCTGTTTGCGTTCCCTCCGCATGCATTCCGATTTCAGCAAAGTACGGATTCTGGCCATAGACAACGCCTCGGAAGACGAATCTCTGGACTATCTGCGTTCTCTGCCCTGGATCACTCTGATTGAACGGAGCAGGAAGGAGATTGAAGGGATGTCGCCTCCCGTGATGCATTCTTCCGCGCTTGACCTGGCGCTGCAGCAGGTGGATACCCCGTTTGTCCTTTCCATGCACACGGACACCATCGTTCACGATCCGGGCTGGTTCGACTATCTCCTGGAGCAGTTCGGCGAATCGGAAAAAACAGCCGGAGTCGGCAGCTGGAAGCTCGAAACCGTTCCGTTCTGGAAGGTTGCGGGGAAGTCCGTCGAGGATGCATTCCGGACTCTGATCGGAAAACACAAAAAGGAATTCCGCTTCCTCCGGAGTCACTGCGCCATGTACAGGACGGAACTCCTGAAAAAATATACCCGGGGATTCGACGACGGTCAGTGCGCGGGCTCTTCCATCCACCGTCATCTTCTGGACGCCGGCTATGACATGAAATTCCTTCCCGTCTCCGAACTGAGCCGTTATATGGCGCATCTCAACCACGCCACCATGATTCTGAATCCCATGCGCGGACATCGCACGGGATCGGCCAGATCCTTCCGGGAACTGGGCGGAAAAATGAAGGCGGAACGCTATCAGAAAATTCTCCAGGATGATTCGCTGGATCTCTGATTCCCTCTTTGCGCTTTCTCTCTTTTTTCTGGGTCCTGTGTGTCCCGTGTCCGTTTCCTGCTCTCCGGATCATCTTTTCCGGGGGGGGAGAGGAGACAACAACAGGGGACCCTTCCTCTCCTTTTCAGGACCGGGAAACTTGCTTTTCCGGAAGAAGGTGTCCGTCCGGCTTCTTCAGATGGAGCTGATCAGCGGGTCTTGTTTTCCCCGGTTTTCCTCGACGGACCGGCGGAATTCCTCCATGGAGATGACCCGTCTTTCCTTTCTTGCCCTTTCTGCGGCAAAGGTCAGCATATAGGAATCGAGCGCCTCCTCCAGACCTGTTTTGAGCCGGGAGGGGTCCTCATTGCGGACGGCGTCGATGAAGGATTCAAAACAGTTCCGGTCTCCATAGTTGTGATGTCTTTCCATGGAGTCGTCATCGGGATCGAGGACGAAGACTTCACGGGAGGAATCCGCATAGCTGAGGAGTTCGATTTTCGAGCCGTCGAAACAGAGTTCGGCAAGGGAACCGAAAATGGTGGTTGTGCGTTCGGAATGGGCGGAACAGCCGGAGAGGGTGAAGACGGCTGTCGTCCCGCCTTCAAATTCCAGACTGACCGTCTGATGATCCGCCACATTGTTGTCGCAGGCGAAGACACAGCGTCCGTAGGGGCCGCTCCGCATGGCTTCGAGAATGTTCTCCTCGGTCAGCGGCGAAGCGACGGATTCGATGATATAGTCCCGAATCCCGCTGCGGAAACGTTCCAGATAAAATTTCGGAGCATGATACGGACATCCCGGAACAGAACAGTCCAGACACCTTTCCGCCGCGTTCTCCGGGCGGTTCTCCGCGCGGAAGAACATCAGCCCGCCGAAAGACGACAAATGCGTGCATTTCCTTCCCACCACATAATTCAGCCAGTCCAGGTCATGAATGGATTTTGCCAGCAGAAGACAGGAGGAATCCTCCTCCTTCCGCCAGTTTCCACGCACATAGGAATGCGCATAGCGCCAGAAACCCACCGGTTCCGCGTGACGCACCGAAATCAGAGCCCCGAGACGCCCGGAGGAAATCAGCTGTCTCATTTTCTCCGTGTACTGTGCATAACGCATCACATGGCAGACGGAAAGGATCACTCCGTTCCTCCGCACCGCATCGGCGATGGTCAGGCAATCCTCCGGAGTCAGGGCCAGCGGCTTCTCAATGAGGATGTGATATCCGAGAGAAGCGAAAGTCACTGCCATTTCCTCATGAGTTCCATCCAGCGTGGAGATCACCACGGCGTCTGCGAAACGGGGGCGGCGCGCCGCCTCCTTCCAGTCGGAGAACACATGTTCTGGTGGGACCGCGTTTTCATGGACGATGCGCTGCCGGAAGAATTCTCTCGGCTCCGCGACGCCGACGACCCGGGCTTTGTCCGGCATCCTTGCGGCGAAACGTGCGTAGATGGTCCCGCGTCCTCCGGCTCCCAGGAGGAGCAATGTCACGATTCCGTTTTTCATGGCTCCGGACCGTCAGACTCCCGCAAGGGTGGACTGGTAACTTTTCACCATCTCCTCCAGGGACACTGCAAAACTTCCCCGGCGGGAGCGGAACTGAAGCCCGTGCGCTCCTTCGCAGGTGGTCCCCACCTTTGCAAAGGCGTGCCCCGACAGCAGTTTCTCCAGCATGGCCGCCTTTTCCGGACGGCAGGTCAGCACAAAACGGCTGTTCGATTCTGAAAAAAGCAGTTCCGGAAGCGAGAGGTTTTCGCCTCCCGGGATCGCATCCAGATTGATTTCCATCCCGAGTCTGCCTCCCATTGCGCTTTTTGCAAACGCCACGGCAAGTCCCCCGAGCGCAGGAGAGAGTATGGAACTGGGAATGTCCGCACGGATGATTTTCCCCATTGCCGCATAGAGGCGCGAGGCTTCCGCCGCATTGACTTTCGGCACCTGGTTCCCGTGGGCTCCGAGCATGGAGAAGTATTCGCTGCCGCCCAGTTCCGCACGGGTGAGTCCGATCACATAAACCAGGTCTCCGGAGAATTTCGCATCCGGGGATACGGCCTTGGAAACGTCTTCAATTACGCCGATCGCGCTGAAGAGCACCGTCGGAGGAATGGAGATGCGGCGTCCGCCGCGCGTGCTGTCGTTCTTCATGCTGTCCTTTCCGGAGATGCAGGGAACTTTGAAGGCGCGGGTGTAGTCGTAGAGCGCCTTGTTCGCGCGGACAAGCTGAGCCATCTTGTATTCTCCGGAGGGATTCTTCTCGCTCTGCACGGGGTCTGGCCAGCAGAAGTTGTCGAGTCCGGCGATGCGGTCCGGGAGAGCCCCGGCCCCGACGGCGCGCCGGATGGCGAGGTCTATGCTGGAGGCCATCATGTGATAGCAGTCGATATCGCTGTACCGGGGAAGCAGCCCCGCGGAGAGCACAATCCCCTCTTTGGAAAGCGGTTCCGCCATCAGGACGGCTGCGTCAGAGGCCACGTCGCGGCAGACTCCGGTGTACGGCTTCAATACGCTCAGCCCTTTCACTTCATGGTCATACTGGCGCGCCTTGTATTCGCCGGAGCAGATGTTCAGGCGGCTCAGCATGGAAAGAAGATCGTCTTTGAGGGAACGGCGTTCTTCGAGTACGGGTTCGGGAAAGACGGGGGGAGTCCATTTCGCCTTCAGATGCAGTCTCGGGAGACCGTCGTGCATGAAGGAGATGTCCAAACAGGCCACGGTTCTGTCTCCGTAAGTGATCCGGAATTTTCCGCTGTCGTTGAATTCTCCGAGGACCGTTGCTTCCACATCCCGTTCCTCCGCCAGCTTCAGAAATTCCGCCAGATTTTCCTTCGGTACGGCGAAACTCATGCGTTCCTGAGCCTCGGAAATCAGAATCTCCCACGGATTCAGTCCGCTGTATTTGAGCGGAGCCTTTTTGAGATCCATCACGCAGCCTCCGCAGAGGGAGGCCATCTCTCCGACGCTCGAAGACAATCCCCCCGCTCCGTTGTCCGTGACAAAACGGTAGAGCTGCTTTCCCCTAGCCTCATACATGAAGTCCGCCATCCTCTTCTGTGTGATGGGGTCTCCGATCTGCACGGCCTGCACGGGACTGTCCTTATGGAGTTCCTCGCTGGAGAAGGTCGCTCCGTGAATGCCGTCCTTGCCGATTCTTCCGCCGGTCATGACGATCAGGTCTCCCGGGAGGATTTCCTTTTCCCATCCGTTGCGGTCTCCGATTTTCCGCGGGAGGGTGCCGACGGTGCCGCAGTAGACCAGGGGCTTGCCCAGGTAGCGTTCATCGAAGACCAGGGAGCCGTTGACGGTGGGGATGCCGGACTTGTTGCCGCCGTGTTCCACGCCTTCACGCACGCCTTCCAGCACGCGGCGGGGATGCAGCAGGCGCGGGGGCAGTT
>CAJMAW010000081.1 GCA_905211485.1 uncultured Lentisphaeria bacterium
TGCTCCTCGCCCTCATACTCCCCGGCAGGATTGCATCTCCTGCACCTCGGCAGGCGCTGTCTGGCGTATTTTTCTAGAATGTTTTCCTAGTAAAATTAAAAGGTTGCTGTCGGGGTTTTGGTCAGATCGGAAAGATAATTGCTATGTCCATAGAGCACCCGTTCGGAAGAACTGCATTCAGCATGTCCGTCCAGAAAAGAAACATTGCATCTCTGATCGTGTCTGCCCCGGGTATAATCGTTCAGGACGTCACTTTCCTTCAGCGAACCGATGACCAGTGTCAGAACTTTACTTGTTTTCTCCGGAGGACAGAAGCGTTCCGTTCCCGGGATGTACCAGGCATAGTTTTTCTGGTAATAACTGGAACTGGAATAGGTCGAGGATCCGATTCCGATATCCCATGTGGCCATCCGGGAGGAAGGCTGACGGATATTGGTCACTTTTGCACCCCAGGTGGTCCCGTTGAAATATGCTCCGTAATTTCCGTAGAGAGGGTCGGTCTGGACAGATGCCGGACAGAGAAAAATGTTTCGAGCAAACCCCATTGCGGAAAGCTGCATATACCATTGGATGCGGTTGTTGAAATAAAAATCCCCCATTTTTCCCGAAATGCCGACAATAACTGTAGAGGCCGGGGTGTAGCCGTAATCATGCATGTAACTCTGAATTCCGAGTGCCTGCTGTTTGATGTTGGTCATGCACGACGTCGTTTTCGCCAGATTTTTCGCCTTACTGAGCGAAGGCAGCAGAAGAGACGCCAGAATGCCTATGATGGCAATCACCACCAGGAGTTCAATCAGAGTGAAGAAACATTTTGCATATTGGCTTGCTGAAACCGGGAAATCGGTTCCCCGCCTCCTTCCTTTTTGAGAATGATGAATTCCCTTCATGAGATATTTTCCCTTCTTCTTTCCTCTGAAGCAGGAAGTGTTTATTTATTTTGTATTTGTGCCGCTCTGGATCGATTCGATCAGTGCGGAGAGCCTTTTCCGGACATCCGGCGGACAATATTTGTGATTCAGAGCCAGATTCGCCGCATCGACGATTTCCTGAGTCTGCGTTTCCGGGATCATGCGGAGCGCATTGACCAGATCCTCGGCCTGTGTGGGGCCGAAGACTCCGACAGGCATTTTCGGGATCAGACGACTCCGGAGTCCGGCTGCCGTTTCCCGACTGTATTCCGCCGCTTTTTCCTTTTCTCCCTTCTGGAAATAATAAGAGGCAATCCGGTTTCTGATCTTTCCCTTCTGCTCTGAGCCGGCATAATGCAGCTGTTTCTCCGCCAGGTCCAGGGCTTTTTCCGGATTCTTTTTCTCCATAGCGCGGGCATAGAGTGCGTCCAGAGCCTGGTAGGCCCAGCGTCCGGAAAGGCGCAGTGAATCCATTTTCCGGATCCAGGAATCGAGGGTTTCGTCCGTGGTTTCGGGATTGCGGCAGAGGGCTTCGGTTTTCTGCACGGCGGCATCGGCTTTCTGTCTGGCCGTTGCATATCCGGAGCGGAGGACTTCATCGTCATAGCGGACGGCTGCGTCCCATTTTTTCATCCGGGGATACAGCCAGCCCAGACGCAGTTTGGCCTCCTCCTTGTACAGCGGAGGTGCGTCGGGGGCTTTCAGGATGTCTTCCGCCTTCCGGATCAGGTCGTTCGGAGCGCCGTTCAGGGAGCGGCAGAAATTCCGGAACTCCTCATGGTTTTTGTGTTTCTCAGGGGATTGCCGGAAATCCATGTGCAGCATGGCGCGGAGAAGTCCCCTGCCGTATTCCTTTGCCGCTTCCGCGTCATAGTCCGGGTTCGAGTTCGCATAGGGACACTCGATGGTCACGGCGTAAATCATTTCCGGGACTTCCGCGAAATAGTGGGCGAAGGAAGTTCCCGAAGAGGCGGAAACGTTCCGTTTCTTTGCCTTGAGCAGGTTCAGGGTGTTTCCGATCATGCGCGGGGATTCCTCGGCAATCCACAGGGCGAATTCCTGGGTGTTCGCCTGATTGGAGGGGGTGCGGAGGCCGTCAAAGTAAAACGCTTCGTGAATGTCGTTCCGGACCGACGGAGCGTGAAGGTCGAGTCCGATGGAGATGTTTTCTTTTTTCTGCAGCTCCAGTATGGCCCGGGTTTCGGGATAGCGCTGAGTTTCCAGTCCGTAGTCGCGGTTGTGGTCGAAGGGCTTTCTGCCCTTGCCCTGGTCGCCGGATTCGACTCCGTCCAGATCGACGAACGGGACGGCGTAGAGAATGAACTTTTCCCGGAAGCGTTTCCCCGCCTCGGAATCGGAAAGCGCTTCTTCCAGAAATCCTTCCATGACGCGGCTTGCGATGGCTTCACAGGCGTGATGCCTGGCGCTGAGAAGGATTTTCCGTTTTGCCGCAGAAGAGGAAGAGGAGTCTCCGGATTTGTCCATGATTTTCAGAAGCGGAGTTTCCCTCCCTCCGAGGGTCCGGGTCAGGATGGAAGACTCCAGATACGGACTCCCCTGCTGCTTTTTCAGAAAGGCGTCCAGGTCCGCCTTCTGGTACGGGATTCCCTGGGCGAAACGGACCGTTTCGCCAGCTTTGCTGAAATTCCAGGTGAAACTGTCCCGTTTCCCTTCGGGTTCCGGGGCGAGAAAGGAGCTGTTTTCTTTTCCGAGCCATCGCCAGGAGCTGCCGCCGTCGGTGCTGAGCGCCGGACCCTGTGCACTGATCTGCTGGCGGTTGACGGGAAAGAGAAATTTCACCGTGCCCGGTTTTTCCGCTTTTGCTTCAAAGTTCCAGTAGAACCAGGGCTGTGCGTTGCCGCGCAGATCGGCTTCGATTTCCGCGCGCCCGGGCTGGAGACTGTTGATTTTCACGTTGCCTCCGGGGTAATCGCAGCGCAGCACGGCGCTGCCTGGTGCCACTGTATTTTCAGCCTCGGCGCCGGTGAGGGGGGCTGCTGCGGAAAGCAGCATCAGTTCCAGTCCTGTGATGGTCAGGAACGTCATTGTTTTCCATGTACTTGTGCGGTGTCGGTTCATTTTTTGTTTCCCTTCTGCTGATGAGTGGCGCTTTGTGGTCTGAGTTCTTGAAGCTGGCCCTGGTTTTCTTTCATGAGGATCCGGATTGTATTTCTGTCCGCCGGGAGCTGAAGCGTGGAATCCTGGAAAGTGCAGCGGACAAAGGAGAGGAGCGAAGTGGATTTTGAGGCGTCTGCACGGACATGGTTCAGAGTGGAGTCCTCAAAGGAAAGATAAGTCCCTGTGAGCGGGGCGACATGCTGGAGAGTTTCGTTTTTCAAAACGAGAGGCGGAGTTGCCACGCGCTCGGAGGAATTTTTGCGCGGGAGACCATCCGCCACCCCCTTGGCATCGAAAGTGATTTTCAGTGAACAGTTTTCGTAGGTGTTTCCGGCAATACGGGCGATTCCGGTCCGGGTGCTGAAGCTGACGCTTCCGCCGCGGACAATGTTGTTCAGAAAATGATAATTGAAGGCGCGCCCGTAAATGACGACCCGGTTGACACGCTCTTCGGTGGATTCAAAGAGATTGCGTTCAAAGAGGAGTTCACTGCCCGCGCAGACGACGAGCGAACCGCCGATGTTGCCGCGAAATTGGTTGTCCCGGAAGACGATGTCGTAAACCAGTTCCCAGCCGTCTTCGATATCGACTCCGTAAGCGGGGGGAATGCCTCCGTTTCCGGAAAATTCATTGTGTTCGATGATCCAGCGCTGGCCTCCGCAGAGCGCGAGTCCGAGTCTCCGGTTTCCGCGCATCGTGTTGTGATGGAAATGGACATCGACGGGTGGAAGGAAGTTGTTGATCCCCAGTACCCATGAATTCGCCTCCGCTCCGGAATGCAGCGGTTGGGTGCCGACTTCCGGCTGGTTGAGTTCCAGATTCATATACATGGCGTTTTCCGGCCGTTTGATTTTGCGGTACTGGAGGCAGGAACGCTTTTCCAGGAAATTTCCGTCCTTGTCATAAAAGAGCACCTGGAAGACCCGGTCCGTCACAAAGGGGAATCCCTGATAGCCGGCGAGGTAGCCGATTTCAAATTCCGATTCAAATTTTTTCAGGTCGATGGGAGAGGAGCTGCGGGTTTTTTCAGAGGAGGGGATTTTCCTCCCCTGTTCGTCGAATGCCCCGGATTCCAGATGCTTTCCCGGATAGATGCGCAGGAAGATCCGGGAGAGCAGTTCGGGACGGGTTTCGGTGCCGGAAGAACTGGATCCGACTCCGTCTCCGGTGAAGTCGAGGAAATTCATGTGGTCGATTTCAAGTTCCTTTCCGCTGACCAGGAAAAGCCCTTTCCCTCCGTCGTGGACTCCTTTTTTTGTGGTGTAGTCATGGCTGTTCCGGTCTCCGACGAGAGTCCCGTTGGTCAGGCGGAGATTTTCCGCGCCGCGGACAATTTTGATGAGCGCGTAATGCGTTTCTCCGTTCGGGACGATCCGGAAAGTGGATCCGTTGAGGTCGATGACCGTGTTTTTCAGGCGGATCACGATCGGCTTGTCCGCGGGGATGGAATAGCTTCCTTTCGGGAAAAGGATCCGATTGAAGCCCTGTTCTCCGGCATATTGCAGTGCGGCGTTGATGCCTTCCGCGGTGGCGTCCGGTTCGGAACCGTCGTTCCGGATTCCGAATGTGTTCAGGTCAACGAGCCAGTCCCGGGTGAATTTCCCGGCATCGGCGGTTTTTTTCGGAAGGGCAGTGAGGGTGACGTCCAGGGGGGAGAAATTCCCCGCTCCATCGGATGTCCGGCCTCCGGAAATTTCTGGCGGCATCCAGGATTCCCGGTTTTCCTGCGCCGAAACGCTTATGACGGAGCAGAGAAACAAGGCAAGAAGACTTGCAGGGATCCGTGCCCGAGCCATTCCTTTCATTTTCTTTTTCATTTGGGAGCGTCCATTTTTGTTTTCTCGTTATGAAGCGATTTTTTTATGTTTTCTCTTTCAGACTGTTTTTATTGACTTTTCCTCATCCCGGGCGAACGGGGCCGGGAGCAGGGGGGAAAACTGCGGTGCGATTTTCTGAACAGGAGGAATTTCTCCTCCGTTGATGAGTGTCAGCAGACTGTCCAGAGCTTTTTCCTCAGAGGATTCCGGGAAAAAGGCTTCATGCACGGTATCGGTGAAATGCAGGAAGCGGGGATGAGGGGAAAGAATCCCGACAAGAGGTTTCCGGGGTTCCGGAAGCCGATACAGTGCGGTCATCATGGGAATGAAAGCCTGAGTTTCCACGAGAAAAGCATCGCATTCGGGGTGTTTCCGAAGGAAGGAAACAGTATCGGAAATGGCCTGTCCGGGAACACCGTTCTCATGGGAATAACAGATGAATTCTTCAGGGAAAACGATTCCGTGTCTCCGCAATGTGTCGGAAAGGCTCCGGATCATTTCCTCGCCCGGAGGATATCCCCGTCCTCCGGGAAAGAGGGCGAATTTTCTTCCGCCTTCGGAGAGGAGCTTTTCCGTCAGGAGTTCTGTCATGGCGCTGTAATCGGGCATGACGATCGGGAACCCTTCCGGTGCGGCCTGCGGCATTCCTGTGATGACGCAGGGAAGGTTCAGAGAGCGGAGAGCGCAGGCCCATTCCCTGCTCAACGTGTCGGGCGCAATGACTCCTTTGACTTTGCGGAGGCGTTTGAGTGCATTCGCTTCCGGTTTCGGATCGCTGAAGAGCACGGAGACTTTCCAGCCCATGTGCCTGAGTTTTTCCAGATATTCATCCGTCCACGGGAAGGCGTTCGGGGCGTAGATTGTTTTCACCCTGGGAAGCATTTCAAGGTAGAGCAGTTCTCCGTTTTTCGGAGGGGACTCCGTCAGATCCTTCTGGAGAAATGTGCCGCGGCCCTGTTCCCGCCGGAGTATTTTTTCCTGCTCCAGATTCGAGACCGCTTTCCGGATCGTGATCAGGCTGACGCCGAAAAGTTCAGACATCTTCTTTTCCGTCGGCAGCACTCCCCCTCTGGGAATCCGGTGCTTCACAATATATTCCAGAATCCGGCTCTGTGTTTTCCAATATTTTGTAGTAACCATAAAAATAAACTCAAAATTCATATTAACAATATAATGACATGTTTAATTATACTCTTCTCGTCCGTTTTTGTCAAGCAGGAGAAACTTTTTTTCATGGGAAATCATTCTTTTTTCCATGGGAAAAGGAAGAGGGACCCCTTGACAAGTCAACTTCTTTGGAATATAATGAAAATAAAAAGAAGCTGTAACGAGAAAGCATATTGCTGAAAAACTGGGAAAGACATTTCTGAAGTGTTTTTCTTCCGTATTCTCTGAAAGCGGAAGCGGAAAACGAAGGACTGCGCTTGCGGAGTGACTGCCTGCGGAATCGCCTCCGGAAGAAATACTTTTCCCTCTGATTTTTCAGAATTACGTGACGGCAATGGGAAAGCACCGGAAAGGAAGGGAAAAACATGACCCGGAAAAGGAAAAGCTCCGCCTCATTCACATGTCATGATAAAAATCTGGAAAACAATACGCGCTTTCATCCCTTCACACTGATCGAACTTCTGGTGGTGATTGCGGTGATTGCGCTGCTGGCGGCGATGCTTCTTCCGGCTCTGCAGACGGCAAGGGGCACGGCCCGGAGAATCCAGTGTGTTTCCAATCTGAAACAGTGGGGACTCGGATTCCAGTATTATGCCAGTGATTTTGATGAATATATCCCGTGGAAGCTGTACTGGTATTATTTTTCAGGAGGGACAAAAATTCAATACTGGCCTTATGGTTCGGATCTGGAATGGATGGAGGCCTTGAGACTCCTCGGCTACTTCGGAAAACAGGAGAAGTCACAGTGGTATCGGCGGGGAACAATGGCGATTTGTCCTGATGTCGCCTCCCAGGCGGAGCTGGTCGCCACCTCTCCTTTGAACAAAACAAACGGTTATATTCACAATCACTCTTCCAACAACTACGGCATTTCTTTTGTCATCGGCGGGATGAAGCGGAGCCGTCTTCCGGTGAATCCGGCGGGCTATATGCTTGTTTCGGAAAAGGTCGATTCAGGGTCCGAGGTGCAGATCAATCAATTTCCCGGTGTCGGTCAGGTGGCGCCCGTTACGTCGAGTGTTTTCCTGAACGACCGGATGTACGGCCGTCACCTTGGCATGACCAATATCCTCTGGGTGGGCGGAGAAGTTTCCGTAATGAGCGCCGCCGAACGCTGGAATCAGAATCTCCTTTACAATGCCAACAAACCGAACATGTACTGGCGGAATTTCTGGGTCCTTGGCGGAGATTATATGAAAAGCAGTTTTTACTGAGCGGATTTGCGGAATGCCGCCCCGCATCTGCTGTTCCCGATGATTCCCGTTCAGGAAGAGAAGAAGACGTGTGCAGGAGGATGGGGGGGGAGGAAAATAAATGGGAATATGGAGTTGTTTCCCCTTCAGGAGAGGACGGGAAGCCTTGCCAGCGGATGAATCTGTTCCTCTGTCAGGGAAAGGGCGTCCGCCGTTTCCCCGATCAGAGCATACTGTTCAAAGGCAAGACGGGAATGGGAGTCGCTGCCGAAGGTGAAGCGGCACCCGGCATCGCGTGCGAGGGAGAGAACACGCAGGTAACTGTCAGGATCATAGAGCTTCCGCATGCGGTTGGCACAGAGGATCGCGGCGTTGATCTCGATGCCGATGCCCCGCTCCGCCGCGAGTGCGAAGGCGTCCAGGAATTCCTGATCGGAAATCAGTTCCGCCGTCCGGTCGTAGATTCCCTCGTATCCGAGCGGCATCATCGGATGGACAAGAACGTCCGCCAGGCCGGAAAGTACAGCGGAACGGAAGAATTTCATCATGTGTTTTGCCAGTTTTTCCGGTGTCGCTTCCTCCGGCTGTTCCACAAACTCGCGCATGTGGAAGTGATCGGACGCCATCTGCACGAAATCAAATTTTTCCCTGATCTGCGGCGTGATCCCGAATTTTCCCGGCGCGCACATATCGGTTTCACAAGCGATGAGGAGCGTCATGGAATGTTCTTTTGCGGCCTTGCGGGCGGAGTCGGCCATCCGGAGAATCCGCGCACTGCCCTGAGTCGCGTACCAGGGACTCGGCGGGACGGAGGGGTTCTCCCAGAGATGATCCGTAAAGGCGATTTTCCGGAAGCCTCTGCCTGAAAGCAGAGAGAGAATATTCTCCGGAGTCTGGGCGGGATCGGCGCAGCAGGAGGAAAGAGTCGTGTGAATATGAAGGTCCGACAGAATCTGCATGAGAACGCCGGATCAGACTCCGAGAGCCTTCTGGAGTTCGATCTGGAATTCCTGGATGTCCTGTCTGTCCGGCTGTCCCTTGGCCTTTTCAAGTCCGAGCCGTCCCTGCTGGTCGAGGAACCACTCCGCCGATGCTCCGGAACCGAACTTCACCGATCCGCTCGCAATGGCGCCGGGCCGCACAAGCGGACTGAGTTCCACCGTGGTTTTCCCGCGGAGCGCGGGGGAGGACTCGGCGGAATCCGCCTGCATTCCTGCCGCGGATGCCGTATTTGCAGCCGCCGCCTTATCCTCCGGGAAATCCTCTTCCTCCTCCCCTGGGAAGTCATCTCCTTCCGGGACGTCCTCTTCCTCTTCGGAAAGAGGTCCGGAAGAGCCGGACGTCGGTGCGGAATCCGCCTCATGCCTTGTCCAGACACCGCTCTCGATTTCGGAGGCGATGAGGCGGAGATCCATAAATGTCATCTTGACGCCTTTTTCCGTCAGGAGGTCCTGAATCTGGGAAAGGGAAAGATCTTCATCAACTTTTTCCGCGATAAATTTTTTAATTTCTTCCTGAGTCATGGGAAATATGCTCCTCTTTCTCTCTCTGCATTGGTATTGTGATGTGTTCAGTTCTGTGGGATACAGTAATTCTTTTTTGCGAGGAATCAAGCCTTCAGGTCGGCATCTCCGGCGGAACAGACCAGGAAAGTGGGGGGCATTCCGGCGAGAATGTCGGAGAACTTTTCAAACATGGCCGCGGACGAACTGTCGTCATCCGGGCGTTGGAATCCCAGGAAGAGCGCCGCGGCGCTGGCGGATTCCCTGCGCATGACCTGTGTGAAAGGTTCATCCGTGTGAATGGTTTTTGTTTCGGCTTCGATGCGGGCGCTGTCGAGGATTTCCTTCATTTCGCTGTCGAGTTCGGGCAGTTCCTCGTTTTTCCCCGCCACGCGGATGATCCGCAGGACCGCCCCCTGCCAGCGGTGATCCGAAACCAGCATGTGCGCCAGAATCAGCATCATGGAAAAATTCTGCATCCCGCGCCACCAGAGATCGACATTGCCCCTCATCATCCGCACGGGCGGTTCGAAACCTGCGCAGTTCATCATGAAAATGCAGCTCATTTTCAGATCGAGAATGGTCTTTACATGCCGTACGGTCTGGAGAATCCGCTCCTGTTTTTCCGGGAAGTTCATCATGACGATGTTCGGCTTCAGGGGGCCGATCAGGTGCGACTGGAGAAACACGCGGAGCGCCCTGTCGTAATCCGAACAGAGCACCACTTCCGGGAAAATGCTGTAATATCCCCCCCTGTCCCAGAGCAGTTCCGTCAGTTCCTTCTGTTCCGCCATCCGGAGGGCGATGCCGTCCTCCTGCGCGGGAATGCGGTCGATGAATTTCACCATGCTGCTGATGCCGCGTTCCGCTTCCAGAAGATTGGCAAAGTAGGGCATGTGCATCTGACGCTCCGGGGCGCTTGAAAAAATCACGATGGTCGGCCGCCAGTTTTTCGGGTCGGCGGGGATCTTGGAGAGCGCCAGAAGATTTTCCCGGATCCGGGAGTAGATGAATCCCCTGCGGGCGTCCCCGAAAGCCGCCGCGTACTTTCTGCGCTTGATGTAAAGAAAGAGAATCCACGCAATCAGAAGCGCCGCCACCGCCGCTGCAAAATTGATCAGGAAGGAGGCCGCAAGACACGCAACGGCCCCGTACAGCGCCACCGACCAGTGAAAAAATTTGAAGCGCGGACGGAAGGAGGGATTCGCACCGTAGGATTCCACAAAGGCGGCCAGATTCACCATGGTGTAGGTCAGAAGGAAACACATGGTGGCGATTTCGGCGACCATGTTCATTCCGTCGCTCATCCCGGTGGGACTGAGTCCTTTCCAGGCCGCGGCGATGATGACGCCCGTCACGCAGACTCCGAGAAGCAGAGTCGCCCTGTGCGGTTCGTTGTGTTTCCCGTATCCTTTCCCGAGGAAGGACAGACTGGGCAGAATGTTGTCCCTGGCCAGCGCCTGCAGGACCCGGGGCGCGCAGACGAAGAGCCCCAGCGCCGTGGAGATCGTGGCCGCCGCAACCCCGAGCGTCAGGAGTATTCCCAGGTTGAACGGAGAGTTCCGCACCATGACTTTGTAGGGCTCGTTGAGCAGAAGATCCCGCGAATACGCGCCGCCGCACAGGACAATCTCAATCGCATACAGAAGCGCTCCGGCAAGAATGGTGTACAGAATCCCGACCGGAATGGATTTCGACGGATTCTTCAGATCGCCGGACATATTCACTCCTGCCATGATCCCTGTCAGCGAAGGGAAAAGCAGTGCGAAAAGCCGGTAGAGATTGGCTTCTGCGCCCGGTTCCGTATTGGCCTCATAGGTCGTCATGCTGAAATTCAGCGCCGCCCCTGCATACATGGTGAGAATCCCGAGGAGCAAAGCGATGAAAATGAAAAACTGACATTTCATCGCCCAGTCCGCCCCCGAAAACGTGATCAGCAGAAGGATCACGCCCGTGATGACCGAAAACCAGAAATACCATGGCACCAGTACCGGATAATCCGAACACAGCGCTTCGGTGAATCCCAGAATGTTGAAGGGAATGGAGATCCCCTGCGCCAGGAAGAGCGTGAGTCCGATGGAGCCGCCGAATCCGGGGCCGAGCGTCCGGGAGATCAGAAAATAGACGCCTCCGCCCTTGATCGGAGTGTTTGAGGAAATGGCGGAAATGGAAAGAGCCGTCGCCAGAACGATGCTGGTCCCGCCGAGCAGAAGAAGGAGTGTCCAGAGAATCCCGGCTTCTCCTGTGATGTAGTTGATGCGCAGGAACATGATTGCGCCGAGCATCGTCAGGATCGAAGGCAGGAACACTCCGTCGAAAGTGCCGAAATTATGGCCGTTTTCCGCCGATGCCGCCGTTGTTTCCGCGGACGGAATGTGTTGTTTCAGCTGCTGCATCATCATAAGATGCGTCGTCTCCTTCCTGTCTTTGCAAAAGCCGTTTTTCTCCGGTCCCGGAGAATGTGTCCCGCCTTCTTCCGCCTTTCTTCCCTGTCCCCCGGACTCAGATCATGTGCAGGAAATAGTGCAGCAGGAGATAGAGGGAGCAGAGCCCCAGCTGGAGAATCATGAGAGGAAATCCCCAGTAGAAGAAACGTCTTGCCGGAATGGGGCATCCGTTGGCGCGCGCCATGGTGTAGGTCAGCATATTCGCGGGCGAGCCGAAGAGCGAACCGCAGCCGCCGAGGCTGACGCCGAAGAGAATGGCCCAGAACAGCGGATTGCTCCCGTCGGAGGGCAGACCCAGTTCCGGGACGATCCAGCGCGTGGCCAGGGGCACCAGAACCAGGGTCAGAGGGATGCTGTCGATGAAGGAGGAGAGAAGCGCCGAGCCCCAGAGAACAATCATGCAGATGGCAAAGAGATGATCCCCTCCCAGTGCGAGAACTCCCCTTGCAAGGGCCTCAATGACTCCGTTCTGCAGCAGAGCGCCCGTCAGAATGAAGAAGCCGATCAGGACAATCAGGATTTCCAGATTGAGATAACGCACCAGCTTGTCCGTCGGCGGCCTGTAGATGGCCAGCATGAGCGCCATCCCGAGCATGGCGGTCACCCCCGGTTCGATCCGGATCACCGCCTGCAGGGCAAAGGCCGCGATCATCAGGACGAAAATCGCGAAAGCCGAACGCATCCGTTTCAGATTGAGCACCGCAGCGCCCGCATGGAAATCCTCCACCTTGGTCCGGATCGCAGGAGGCGCATGCAGACGCTTCGACAGCAGAAGAGTCGCCAGAAGAATGAAGACGATCCCGATCCCCATGACGCAGGGCGCCGCGTTCAGAACAAAATCATTGAAGGTCAGATCCGTCTGCGCTCCGAGAATCATGTTGTGCATTCCTCCGAGGAGCGTGGCGGCTCCCCCCAGATTGGCCGCCACCAGAACCACGATCAGAATCGGTTCGGCGGGAAGCTCCAGCACCTTGGCGATGATGATCGCAAGGGGGATCATCAGAATCATGACCGTCACGTTGTCAAGGAACGCCGAAAACACCATGGCGGTGACGAGCATCATGAACAGGATGAGAAAGACGTTCCCCTTCAGGAGTTTTGTCATGCCGATCACCGCCCATTCAAAAAATCCGCATTCGGTCAGAATGGACGTGGAAATCATCATGCTCGCCACCAGAAACAGCACATTCAGGTCAATGGAGGCGGACGCGGCCTGAAAGTCCGTGAAACCGCAGATCAGGGAGACGAAAAGCCCCAGGATGACCGTCACTGCCGGAGAAATGAAGCGCCGCAGCATGAAGAAGATCAAAACCAGCGTGAAGACTGCCGCTGATCCCCAGAAGGCGAAAAGGGAGCAACTCCCTTCTGCCGCCGCTGTCTCCGCCGCCGTCGTCGCGGCGGCGCTTGCAGGGCTGGAAAACGCCAGGGGAAGGAGCGGCGGGAGGAGGAGGCATTCTGTTCCGGAAATCATTCTGTTCCCTCCTGTTCCGTGATGATTTTGTCCACAACGGCAAAACGGTTGACGACTCCGCAGAGTTTCCCTTTGTCCACGATATAGATTTTGTTTGCGTTGTGGGCGCAGATTTCAAAGAGGAGTTCCAGGAGTGTGGCGTCGGGGGGCACCTGGCGGAATTCGGGCAAATCCGGAAGAATGTCCCGCACGCGGAGTTTTCTTCCTTCCGGGAGCATCTGTTCAAAGGGATCCATGTGCTTCATGAAGGACAGCGTTTTCATCCGGAAGAAAAATTCCGGCATGGTATGGTGGAACAGATCCCGGCAGCTGAGAACGCCGACGATGTTTTTGTGTTCATCGAGAATGGGCAACGCGTCCGAATGATGTTTGTGCAGTGCGGCCGCCGCTTCGCAGAGAGTCATGCCGATCCCGACGGATCCGATCTGAGGGCACATGATGTCCCTTGCGTCGATATCCTTGCTGATGGAGGTGCCGCTGCGGTCGATGTACTTCCAGATTTTTTCCGGACTGTCGAGTCTCAGGATTTCCTCCCGCGCCTTCACGGGAAGAAGCATGCGCATCAGGGAGGCGCGGGTCTGGAGAAGGAGATTGGCGTTTTCCTCGGCAATGACCGTCAGAAAAAGAAAGTGGACCGGTTTGTTGTCGGGGCAGGCAAATTCGACTCCTTCCGGACAGGTGGCAAAAAGAATGTACGCTCCCTTGATCCCTTTGAGCCGGACGTGTGGAAAGGCGAATCCGTTGCCGACTCCGGTGGAAAGTTCGTTTTCCCTGAGAAGCAGAGCGTCGACCAGTTCAGCGGTGGAGAAGGCTTCGTCTGCGAGCGGAGAGTTGGCGGACAGGGCCGACACCAGTTCCGTGAGAATGTCCCGCTTCCCTCTTTCTCCGCCTTTGATTCCCGCAAGGATGCATTCCCGGGAAAGCATAAAACTCAACTTCATTCCATCCGCACTCCGCTAGTTCTGGTTGCTGGGACGCGGGTACTCTAACGCTTCCTCCGGAAATAGTCAAATGCGCCCGGGAACGCTTTCTTGGAAATGTACGGTTTTTTCCTGTCTTGCGGAGCAGGAGAGTCTGGAGATCAGGGAATCCGGAAAAAAGGAACGGAAGGTAAGGGAGAAAAAGAGAAAAAGGAAAAGGGAAAGAGAGAGAAAATCAGGAGTTCTCGCATACGGATTGATTTCAGAAGTTGCTGGAGTTGCTGGCGTTCCTGGCGTTCCTGGCATGCGGGAGAAAGAGATTTTGGCATCGGAGAGGAAGAAGGGGGGAGAGAGGGCGTTTTTTCCCCCTCTCTCCTGTTTCCTTTCCCTTATTTTTGCGCGGCATGTCCTGTCAGTAGACGGATTCCGGGAAATAGAAATTCTCCGCGTTTTCCCGGGTGATGATTTCGGAAGGAATGATGATTTCATTTTTCCCTCCGGGAGGGGTTTTCCCGTTGCGGAGTCCGGCGAGAGCCTGATCCATTCCGGTTTCGATCATGGCGGGGGAGTAGGAGACGGTGGCCTTGACAAGCGGATCCCCATCCAGAATGCGTTTGACGACGTTTTTGGCTCCGCCGCCTCCGATCATGGCCTTGAGATCGGTCCGTCCGGATTCGCTGTAAGCTTTGAGAGCGCCGCTCAGGACGTCGTCATCGCCTGTCCAGACGGCGTCGACCTTCGGGTGCTTCTGGAGAAAGTTCTCCATGAGGGCGAGTCCTTTTTCCGCATTCCAGTAGGAAGCCTGGGATTCCAGGATCCGGATCTCCGGCCAGGATTTTTCCAGTTCCTCCCGGAAGGCGGAAACGCGTTCCGTGTTGATGGGGGAGGGGACTCCTTCCATGAGCAGAATGTCGCCTTTTCCGTCCAGGAGTTTTCCTGTCGCTTCCGCCGCCGCTTTCCCGAAACTGCGGTTGCTTCCGTTGACGAACACGTCCTGATGCGCTTCGGAAAGAGGGTTCGAGACCACCACGAGATA
>CAJMAW010000082.1 GCA_905211485.1 uncultured Lentisphaeria bacterium
CGGCTGCCGCGTCCCGCGGGAGGGCATCACGCAGAACATTGAATACACCCGCTCCTTCGCCGCATACAAGCCCAGTACCCTGCAGGATTTTGAGGCCGGCCGTCCCCTTGAAATCGACGCCCTTCTCGGAGAACCCCTCCGCATCGCGGACAAATACCGGATTCGGGCCCCCCATATGCGGACTCTTTTTGCCCTTCTCAAACTGGCCGCAAGAAAAAATCCCGGAGAATAAGCCGCTCAGAATTTTTTCCCTCCCCATCAGTACTTGCAAAGTCCCGGGGAAAAAAAGCCTTTTTTTCTTTTTTCTTTTTTCTCTTTCTTCTTCTTCTCTTCCTGCTCCTTTCTTTTGCTCCTGCCGGAAGAAAAGTTCCCCTTCATTTCAGCAGAGGAGAAAGCAAGACCGTGACCATCGCTGTTCCTCTGGAAAATCAGTTCCATTCGCTTGAAGGAACAACGGGGGAAAACAGGGGAAAACGGGAGAAAAGGGAAAAAAGGAAACAGGACAGAAGTCAAGAGGAAAAGAAAGAAAAAGAGGGAGAAATCCCATTCATTCTGAAAGGATTTCTCCATGACGCTCCGGATTGGGCTGACGGTGTCCGGATTGGATCAAAGGTCCTGTCTGCTTTTCCGGAAGGCCGAACAATGGATGTGTCTTCTGAATTCCTCTGTTTTTTTCAGCGCGGCAAACTCATTTGATGTGATCCTGCCTGCGCGAAATGTCTGTTGCGGAGAAAAAGAGCAGAAGAGTTATTGAAGAAGGGTATCGTCGTCGAGTTCGAGACCGTCGGCGGAGATTCCGTTGTCATCCCCCTTTCCTGAAATGATGTCGTCGATATCGAGGATTTCAGCCTTCTTTTTCTTCACGGCATTGGCGGGATCGCTGACTCCGTCCGAGGCCGATTTGAAACTGGAAGCGACATTGTCCTGGAGCTGTTTCCCGGACGCCTTTGCCGCCGCTTCAAGTTTTGCGGCACGCTTTGCCATGATTTCGTTCAGGGACTTCGCATTCCTCTCGTTCGTGAACCATTTGATTTTGCTGATCCAGCTTTTACACCAGAGGGGGCGGTCGTCCTCGGCTCTCTTCAAGGCTTCGAGAGCCATGTCGTAGGATCCGAGAGCGAGAGTATAATCCTTGTTCTTATAGTAGGCGAATCCGAGGAAACGGCAGGTGTCTCCGATCATATAGTTGAGATCGCGGAGTTTGTCAAACGTTTCAATGGCGCCTTCATAATTCTTCATTCCCGTCTGGGCATGTCCGACAATGATGCTGAGCTGGTTCCATGCCCACTGGGAGGGGGGATTCCTCTTGGCTTTCAGAAGCTTGCTGGCTACCTGGAAGGCTTTTTCATAATTTTTCCGGTCGAGATGAAAGTTTGCGAGCTTGATGGTGGCATCGTCCCTTTTGTCTCTGGGGACTCCTTTCATGTCAATGATGTCCTGATAGACTTTGCACGCCGCGTCAAGATCGGCCTGGGAAGGAGTGGCGTAATAGTTGTTTCCTGCAAGGATGACATCGCTTTTTTTGATCATGAGATCTACTTTGCGTCCGGGAGGCACTCCCGGAAGAGCGATGGCTTTTTCCAGACAGTCGAGCGCTTCCTTCTGTTTTCCCGTCTCCAGAAGCATGTCGGAAAGTTTCATGGAAACATTGATCTTGTCATAGACGTTTGCCGCCGGATGCTCCAGCACACGGCGCAACTGCACAATGGCCTTCACGTAATCCTTGTCCCTCTTGTATGCCTCGGCAAGTTCCTGGAACGCCGCAACTTCCTGTTCCGGCTTCTTTTCCGGCATCTTCAAATAGGCCTCCCAGAAGGAGGGGGGGATTTTCTGGTCCAGATAAATGGTGTGGTTTTTCCACTCGTTTGACATTTTCAGAGCATGAAACATTGCATTGGCACGCTCTGCCGCGGGAGCCGCGGGATTCTCGGCAATCAGAAAACCGTATTTTCCGACGTTATCCCTGTCTTTTGTCCCGAAAGCGGCTGCAAATGCCGTGGATGTCACCTGAAAGCGTTCCGAATCGTTTTTCGCTGCCGAAAGAGCTTCGTCCCAGATCTTGTAACGGTCTGCGAGCGTCTGCGTATCAGCCGCTTTCTTCATCAGACTTTGAAAATCCGCTCCCTGAAGCATGATGAATGTCGACAGCATGCACAGGACGCAGAAAACGCATTTCGCATTCAGTTGAAAAGTTCTCTTCATTCCCATTCCTCCAGAAAATCCGTGCTGAACAGATGATCACGCATTGCCTTGCGGCGCATCTCCTCCCATTCGGAGTCCGGGTCCGCGTAACGGTCGTAATCCGATGCCATCAGAAGCCTGGCATAGATGGAATTTTCACCGACACGGACTCCGGCGTCGCGTGCGAATTTCAGTTTCTGTTCCCGGTATTCCGCCAGCTTTTCCGTGTCTCGGATCATGTAGTAGGTGCTGAACGGAAACGTGAACGCCTGACGGCGGCTCAGACCGTAATTGATGTGCGATGGCTCCACCTGCTTGAGAAAACCAAGCAGCACATCCAGCCGATATTCCTTGGCCAGGGGGATCCCTTTGTTGTCCTTGCCCGGCTTGTAATAAACGGTGGTTGCCTCCTGAAAAATTTTTGCCCGGATGCCGCGGATGATACGGTCTGAAAAGGCCGGCAGACGCAGCAGTTTGTCGTTTGGCGTTCCCGGCAGCGATCCCCAGCGGTAGCCTTTGCCTCCCGACCAGAGAAACACGCGGAAATCCCAGATGCCTTTCGTATCCGGAGAAAGCGGAATGTCTCCCGTCAGATGCTGAAAATCCTGCCATGAAAGACGCAGGGTGATGGTCCGGATTCCTTTTTTCTCCGAGAATGAGTATTTCCTCTGCCTGCTCAGATCGAATCCGCGCAGATGCTGTTCGGAAAGACTTCTGAGAGTCCCGGAACTCGTGTCCAGCACCAGATGCAGATCAGCGCGGCCGAGGAATTCTCCCGAATGAGGTTCAGCGATAATTTCAACGATGTCGCCTTCAGAGGCGTTGCAGCGGAGAGCGAAGAAAAGCTCGTCACGGGTGACATTGATGAAAAATTCTGCTTTCTGCCCCTTCCCCTCTTCCGCCTTCACCGCTGCTGCGTCAGCGGATTCCTTTCCGGTGATGGCGGCGGAGGAGGAGTCCTTCTGCAGACTTGTTGCCTCCGCAAGCGCCTTGCGCCGTTCCCCGAAACGGTCGACAAGCGACGGCTCGTCCGCCATTTCAGAAGCTTCCTTTTCCGTAAGCGGAATCAGGATTTCGATACCCTCTCCCTTTTCAAAGACGGTATCCGCGGTAAATCTCTCCGTGATGGCGTGTGCATCGTAAATGCTGGCGGAAGGGACGCCTTTCATTTCCTCATCCGTCGCGGGAAGAACGGAGGAGGAGGAAGATTCCGTTTTCTTCTGCTCGTCCGCCGCTGTCAGACAGCAGCAGGGTGCCATCAGAAGCATGCCCGCCGCAAAAAATGGGAAAATGGCTTTCATCCTTTGACCTCCTTGCCGAGCACTTTCATCATCTGAATGATGTGATCCGCCATTTCCATCCGGAGCAGATCCAGATCAACCTTGTCCGCATCGGTCAGCTCGAACCAGGCAATCGCCTTTTTCGCAGTATAGATGGCGTCCTGGTTTCCGGAGGCAAAGCATTCTTCGGCCAGCTGACGGAGAAGCGTGGCGTAGCGGAGGTCGTCAAGTCCTTCTCTCAACCCTTCGAAGGCGATGGAATTCACCGGTCCGTTGACTGTCGGATACGCCATCGTGAAGTTGCGGTAGCGTCCATTGACGCGTTCGTTCCAGAGGTGAAGTCCGCCAGCGTAGGCGAGCATGAAGAATCCGTCGTAATCCGCGCGGTACATCTTCATGCCGTGGGAGCGGCGCATGAGATCCGGGTTATCCGGCCCCGCGAACGGACCGGCGTAGCAGACCAGTTTGCCTTTGATTGCATGCCAGCGGTCGGCTATCGGCTTTGCAATTTCGGCAGCCTGCGCGTGAATATTTTCGTAGGCGGGAAGGTACAAGTAATTGTCGTGCCAGCCGGAGGTGAAGACCTTGGCACCCATCCGGAAGAGAATGTCGCGGTAGGGGGCCATTGCACGGAGGGTGCCCGGATGCTGAGCCTCGTCGATCCCGTAGAAGTGGATGTCGTTGTGCCCGAAAGCCTTCTGGACGACTGGAAGGATCAGCTCCATTTTCTTCTTAAACTCTTCCTGGTTCTTTTTGTAGTCTTCGGGAGTCCGTTCTTCCTTGCCTTCATTGTTGATGAATCCGAAATCGTCTGCCGCTCCGGCGCTGCAGACCGGTTTGAGCGACATTCCGGCCTCCTTCTGCAGAGCGACGTCCCGCAGGAACACTTCCTCCGAACGTTTCGATCCGTCAAAAACGGATACTCCGGGATGATGAATGTTATGCGCCGCCATGTTCGCATAGTCCATCTTGAGAATTCTTGCGGCTTCGTCCAGATCTTTTGTCATGTCCGCATAGACTCCCAGGTTGACTCCGATGATGAACGTGATGTAGTCTTCGTTCAGATCGTATGCCGTTTTCGCACGCGGAAGTTCAAAGGGGTAGACTCGGAGCGTGATGTCAAAGGTGCCTGTGTCTTTGCCGTCGCAGCGGGTCTGGACGCGGGAAGTGTAGAGCCCTGATTTCGCATCCTGTGGCACATGAACCGTCAGCCAGAACTGCGTGCCGCGTCCGGGAGTGAGTTTTACAGGCTGAAGGGTCTTTGCATCCTTTACCGGTTCGATGCAATAGTTGAAGGGTTTGACGTTTTCAAAGTTTCCGGAAAAGTTCACGTCGCAATATTTCGCGCCTTCAGGATAGTCGATGCGCAGGAAATTCTTCCGTTTGATTTCATCGACTTTCACCAGCGTGTCGTCATTCAGCAACAGGTCTGGCACGAGGATCTGGTTCCCGCTGTTGAAATAGCTGTTCCAGCTCGCCTGATACCAGCATTTGACCACCTTTTTGTCGATGGCGCTTGCCGGAATCACGGCGCCGTCCTTGCTTTTGAAATCGCCGGGAATAAATTCAAATTTCTCGATGTCCTGATACGGATGAATGATGAAGGACAAAGGTTCATATTCTCCTTTCGCGGCTGCGACACGGAGATTTGTCGTATATTCCGCATCCGGGGGAAAGGCTTCCGGAGTCCGGATGATCGGACTGACCGGACGGACTTCCATGAGCGCAAAGGGCGCATCTGAAAGACTGGTCGATTTCAGGACTTTCGCCGCATCCCGGAGATGGAGCATCGTATTGATCTGTTTGGTGAGATCATTCAGCTCGCTCAGCGTGACCTTGTCCTTGGAACGCATCGAAGTCAGACGTTTCAGAAGATTGTCCCGCATATCTGCAAGTCCTTTGCTGTCCGGATTGAACTTTTCCAGCTCGCTGCGGTATTCCGTAAAGGATTCCGGACCGATGGCGACGGTGGAAAGTTCCTCTTCCGAAAGGGCGCGGTCCCAGATTTGGATGGAGGCAAGTGCACCGTCAAAGGTCCCGATTTCGTTGAAATTGAGCTTCAGCGGGAAAAGTTCCGCATCAATGGAGCTCTGATGCAGATTGCCGTCCAGATACAGTTTCATTTCACCCTTGTCGATGGAATACGTGAAGGCGATCTGATGCCATTTGCCCTTCTCCACGGGAACTGCGCTCCAGAAGGTCGTGTTTCCTCCCGGGCCGGTGATCGGGAACCCCATGGAAAAATGCTGATTCCCGGAAAAATTCATGCCCAGGCCTGTCCGGTTCTGGTTTTTCGGGAGAATCGAGTCCAGTCTGACCCAGAAACTGATAGTGAAGTCGAAGCCGTCCAGCTTGTCCTTTATCTCCTTGCCCAGATCAAGTTTTGCGACTGCTTCCTTGCTCCCGTCGAACTTCAGCGCTTTCATTCCCAGAGGGCCGTTGATGAATTTTGTCTCCTTGCCCGGAATGATTTTTGCATGTCCGCCCCGATCCGTGATGGCTCCGTTTTCAGGTTGACGGATCCAGAGATCCGCAAGCGGCGCTTTCGCATCCTGGTTCTGGGCGATGGTGTACAGGCTGGAAAACAGGATTCCCGCCAGCAGGAAAACTTTTGCTGCCTTCATAAAAAGTTCCTCTCCTCATCATGTTTTGTTGTGGTCCGCTTCCCGTCCTGCGGCGTGGCGGACGGCACAATCCCGGGTCTGGAATAGGAAGTTTTTTTTCTTTCGACCTTCTCCGGGCAGTTTTTTATTTTTCCCTTCAACTTCAATACATAACTCTTCATTCCCGAAAATTCAATGTTTCGTGGAAGAATAATTTTGAAAAATACTTTAGAAAAACATGCAGAACCCGATCTTGGGGGGTAGTCCGGAATTTCTCTGGATCCAGAGGGGTCTGGAGGGGAAAATCCTTCTGCTTTTTTCCGTCCGTCTCCTGCCCGGCCGGGGAGGGGGGAGAAAGGAGGCTTCTTGTTTCCTTCCTCTCCCGGGACATTTCCATTGCCCTCATTCCATCTTTTATTTGTTTTTTCTTCTTCTTTTTTTTGTGTTCAGAAAATTCGGAGCTCCGGATGATTTTTTTCAGTCTGTATCCCTGGGAACGAACATGCGGTCTCCGGAATAGCGGTTCACGTGCCATTCGTTTGCGGCTTTGTCCGGAGCGTTGCGTTCGGCGTGGAAATCTCCGAACAGTGCATTGAAGGTTCTCCCGTGCCGACCTTCATAATATTCCCGCGTCAGGACATCCTTGTTCGCATCGGAGATCGCGAGGGAGACTCCGGATGCGTAGGGGCTGCTCCCCGCTCCGGGGACAAGTGCATTGTTGAAACGGTTTGCCACTTCGATCAGCGGTTTCGTGAAATCGCAGAAGAGAACTTTCCGGGTCGGTTTTTTAATTTCATTCAGTTTTCTGGAATATCTGTACACTTTCGTCTGTGTGCCTTCAAGAGCTTCCACCTTGTAGGCGAAAAGTTCATATTGCGCGGCATAACTGTTGCCTGCAGTCCGTATGCATGCGGAACTGTCCGGTTCCAGAAAGATTTTAATTCGGTTGAAAGAAGAATCCCCGGCGTTTCTCAGAACGAATTTCTGTTTTGTCAGATATGGAGTAAGCAGGTACTGCCATGCCACCGTCGGAATCGGATAGGCGAAACTCACAAAATAGCCGTTGCTGTCCAGAGCATAGGTCTGGGCGGCAAAACCCATTTCCCGGAGATTCGAGAGACAGCGGATGCCGAGCGCCGTCCCTCTTGCCTTCCCCAGCGCCGGAAGAAGCAGCGATGCGAGAATCGCTATAACCGCAATCACGACCAGAAGTTCAATCAGCGTGAAATATTTTCCTTTCCCCATTTTTCTTCCTTGTCCTCTCTCTTTTTCTTTTCTTCCTGTCTTCTTCCTGCGGGATTTTACGCTTTTGCCTTCTTCCGCCTTCCCGTTTCCCTCATGAGCTTGATTCATTATTCCGGCATTTCCCGGCTTCTGATCTGCCTCCGTTGTTTTTTCCCCTCTGACTCTTGAAATTTTATGGTGCAAAGTTTTTTACAGGAAAACTTTCTTTTTTTTGTCTGAATCGTTTCATAGTGCTGAAAAACCTTCATGCAAAACTTCTGCTGAGACATTGGTCCGAAGTAAGGAAGAATTTTAATGAGCCTCAAGGTCCCGGCAGGCGGAGTTCCGCGATGTCGTCAGCATCACACATATTTCTGGAGAATATACTGTGAAGAGGGAAGCTCCGTTCCGGACCGGGCAGAACAAAAAGCCCGATCCCCTTTTCCCGGATGATTCCCAGGTCCTTGTTGGTTTTTCCCCTTTCCCCACATCCACTTCGACAGAAGATAATAATATTTCATCATTTCTGATTGTCAAGTCTTTTCCGTGAAGAGCATTGGAAATGCCGGATTTTCTCCGTGTCATTCGGAGCATTTCTTTTCATCCAAATTATTTCATTTAATTGGAAATGCCGGATTTTCTCCGTCTCATTCGGAGAGGAAAAGGAAAAGAAAATTTTGCAGGAAAACAAATTTCCCGTTTGACTTTTGGAAATCCGATTTTATTTTTCAGACAGCACAAGGTCCCGCAACTCCCGGCATGACGAAAGGAGTTTTTTTTTAGCCGGATGCTTTCTCGTAAAAGCAAATCCAGATGAAATAGAGTCCCCGAATATTTGGAAACAAGGGAAACGGTCTGTCCCAAGGAAAGGAAAAAACAATGAGGAAAGGTATTTTCGGAATCATTTGTCTGCTCGCTTTTTGTTTGTCAGCGGAGGCGCAGCTTCTGACTTCCGGGGGAAAGCCCCGTGCAGGGATTATTCTGGAGGAGCAGGGGAAGCCCCGTGCGCAGCTTCAGTATGCGGCGGAGGAACTGGCAAAATGGGTGAAAAAGATTTCGGGAGCGGAACTGCCACGCTTTTCTTCTCCGGATGTGAATCTTCCGGTGAAGATCATTCTGGGGACGCCGGAGAGTTCGCCGGCGATTGCGCGTTTCGCGGCGGCGAACAAAGAAGCGTTCGACCGGATCGGGGAAAGTGACGGATTCATCATCCGGGAGGAAGGCGACCGGATTTACATCGCCGCCTTGCGCAACAAAGGCGTTCTAAACGGCGTCTACCGCTTTCTCGAACGGAATTCCGATATCATCTGGGTCCGCGAACGCGAGGCCGAGGACGGATTCGGAACGATCTATTCCCGGAATCCGGATCTGAAGAACAGCATCCGGGATCTGGTGGACGTGCCCGTTTTCCCGAAACACCGGTACTGGACCAATCATTCCCGCGGGAACAGCGTCTGGCAGGCGCGGCTCCTGAACAATTTCAGCCGTTCGCTGGACGGGAACATGAATCCGGATCTTTACGCATTCATGCGCAAAGTCGGGAGCATGGACGAACTTTCCGGCTCCCTGGGACTCGGACTGCTCCTTCCGTACAGCAAGGAACATCCGGAATATTTTCCCCTGGTGAAAGGCAAACGTGTGACGTATCATGACTGCCAGCTCTGCTTCATGAATCCGGAAACGATCAAAGCCTTCTGCCAGGAAGCGGAGAAAGTCGTTCTCGGCAATCCGCGGAAGGTCACCTCCTATAACATCGGGCTCGGAGACAACTGGGACGTCTGCGAATGCGAACTCTGCACGGCTCCGATCAAACTCACGGACGGCCGGATCGTTCAGCCAGGCGATAAAAATTTCCGTTCCACCCAGTACGCCCTTTTCACGAACGCCGTTTCCGATTACCTGACAAAACGTTTCCCCTGGATCAAACCGATCCACGCCGCGGCCTATCTTTTTACGGCCGAGGCTCCAGCGGTGAAGGTCCGCGGCGGCGGCCCCGCCTACTGTCCGTACATCAAGAATCACAAGAAACCTGTCTACGACGACACAGTGAACAAAGTCTGGCACGAGAAGGCCGAAGCCTTCCGCAAAGCCGGAATGCCTGTTTCCGAACTCTATGAATATTATCTCTGTTCCAGCACTCCGCAGTTCTATCACGCGATCTGCGAAGTGGCGCAGAAGGACTTCCAGTATTACCGGCCCGGACTCCAGGGGATTTATCTGGATGTGGTTTACGGCGATACGGACAACAATGATCCGGGCGGAGTCTACGATGTTTCCGCCATTGAATTCTGGGTCATGTCGCGCCTGATGTGGAATCCGGACATCGACGTGGCGGAAGCAAGGCGCGAATTCTGCCGCCGGGCGTATCGTGAAGCCGCTCCTCTCATGATCTCCTACTATGAAAAGCTTGCGGAAAACTACAACAACGATCCCGCAGGCTGCTTCTGGAATGACGATCCCGTTTCCGCCGCGAAACACTATATCGTGGAAAAGAATCTTGCCTCCTTTGTCCGCGAGACGCTTTCAAAAGCGGAAAAAGCCGCCGTTCATCCGGGTTCCCGCGAACTGATCCGGCGTCATCGCGCCCGGATGGAAGATCTCATTTCAAAAGCGGAGAAACTGCCGGACCGCCAGACTCTCTCAGTCCCGGATCTCAGCGGGGCCCCCGCCTCTTTGGACCCCGATTCGGATGACTGGAAAAAGGCCGCGAAAATCGAATCCTTCACGGCGATCAGCAATGCGAAGGCTCCCGCGCAGCATCCCACGCGTGTATTTCTCCGTCACGACCGGAGCAATTTGTATGTGCTCTTCGACTTCGTCAACCCGAAAATTCATGAGATGATGGATAAACTTGCCGCTCTCCCCGACAAAGGCATGTCTTCCAACTTCGACTGGGGCGCCTGCATGGAAATGTTCTTCGACGGCGATCTCCGCAGCGCCGGAAGCTACTACCACATGGCCTTCATGATGAACGGGAGAACCCGCACCGGGCAGGGCCCGACGGAAATGGAGAATCCTCCCGAATGGTCCGTCCAGCCCCTCCGCACGGAGAGCGGCGCGCGTTTCCTGGTCCGGATTCCCCTGAACTCCATCGGCGTGAACATTTCCCAGGGGAACAAAATCAACGCCATGTTCGTCGGAAACGGCGGTGCCTGGAACGGCGGGCAATGGCATTCCCCCACCGGATTCCAGACCCTGCAGCTCAATATGAACTGATTCGTTTCCCGAATACATCATTCATCTGTCAAAGAGGTGTTTTTATGAAAAAATATCTGATTTTCACCGCCGTGCTTTCCTCTTCCCTGCTGCTTTCCGCCGCCGATCCGGCGGCGGCAGAGCCTTCCGGATCCGCTTCCCTTGCCAAATCCGATCCCGTCCAGGAAAGGAAGGCACTCAATCTGCAGATTGTGGAACTCCAGAAGAAGGGAAAACATGTGGAAACGCTTCCGCTCCGCAAGCAGATCCTGGCATTGCCGCTCAGCGATGCGGACCGCGTGACGGAACTCGAACGCATCGCAAGTCTCTGCATGCACACCATCCGTGACCAGGAGTCCGGGAAGAAATATTTTCATGAAATGATCGTTCTGCTCCGGAAACAGGCCGCCTCGGCGAAACTCCCGGAGAAAATCCGGATCCTTGAACGCATCGGGAACATCTATAAAAATCAGACAAGGGAAAAAGACAATGCGAAAAAAATGTATGAAGAAGTCATTGCCCTTTCCCGGGAGGCGCTGAAGGATCCGGCCGTCAGTGAAAAGGAGAAACTCCAGCATCTTTCCCGGATCCGGAATGTTTCCGAGAGCGCGGGCCTCCCGATCGAGGATGTCTCGGCTGAACTGCTTGCCGCCTGGAAAAAGCGTCTGGCAGAGTGCGGGGGACTTTCTCCCGCGGAATGGCTCAAGGAAGCCGATCCGCTTGCGGCGGTCCGGCAGCTGAGCTCGATTTCGGAAGAGGGATACCGTCTTGCCGCATCTCTCGCGGACAAGGTCCTGGCCATGCCGGAAGCGGGGAAAAATGAGAAAAATTCCGTCGCCGGAACAATGGTCAATGCCGCCTATCGTTTCAAAAACTCTGCAGAAATTCTGAAGTATACGGAAAAACAGGCGGAAGTCACCCAGTCCGGAGTATGGACTCTCCGGCTGGGAGAATTGTATTTCCGCCAGGAAAGAAATCTTGCAAAGGCAAGAGAAATTTTCGCTTCCGTCCGTGACGGGGAACAATATGACGCCAAGTCCCGGGAAAGCGCTGCTCTCTGGCTCGAAATGCTTTCCGACGATTGATGAAGGAGTGTGAGCCGGAATCACACGGTCTCCCGGGCTTCTCTCCTCTCCCTTCTCTTACCTTCTTCCTCCTCTGCCGGACTGGAATTTCCTGTCCCTTCCTGGAGAAACAAAACACAGGGGAGGGGGAAGAAGAGTGGAAGTAGCGGGAGAAAAGGAAGAAGACAGGGGGGAGAAAAACAAGATGATAGAGAAATATAAAGAAATAAAAAAGATGTAAAAGAAGAGAAGAAAGAAGGGGCGGGGAATGAAGACTCATTTCCCCGCCCCCGCCGTTGTATTTCGCCTCTCCGGATGTATATTACAAACTCTCTCCGTGACGGATTCGGGAGAGAAAACGTGTTTCCGCAGGGAGAGGCATTCAAAGCGTTTCCCGGTGGAAAGATGAATTGTTTTATGACATCGGATGACGGAACGGAGGACGGAGGGAGGACGCGGAGAACGGAATGATCCGCTTCCGGCTTTTGCTCTCTTCTCAGTGCCTTGCGTTCGTGCCGCATGTCCTGCCTTCTTCCGTATGAAGAGATGGGCGGCGGCTGTCTTTTTTTTCATTCAAGGGAAAAGCATGACTGATTTAGCAGAGTTCCGTGCTCTCGGGATTTCCGAAACGTTCCTGGAAGCGCTTCGTCTCAAAGGTTTTGAAGAACCTACACCGATTCAGGAGCAAACCATTCCCCTTCTTCTTTCCGGGGAGAGGGATCTGATTGGTCAGGCGCAGACGGGGACGGGGAAGACGGCGGCCTTCGGCCTGCCGATTCTGGAAACGCTTCCGGGAGGAGCGCGGGATCCGGGAGCACTGATTCTGTCTCCGACAAGGGAACTCTGTCTTCAGACAGCGCAGGAACTGAATTCCCTGAAAGGGACGCGGGAACTGAAGGTGCTTCCGCTGTACGGAGGACAGGCGATCGAGATTCAGCTGAGGGGTCTGCATGCCGGACTGGACGTTGCCGTCGGGACGCCCGGGCGCATACAGGATCTGATTGACCGGGGGGCTCTGAATCTGGGATCCCTCCGTTTCGCCGTGCTGGACGAGGCGGATGAAATGCTGAATATGGGATTCATAGAGGAAATCGAATCGATTCTCGCTCATACCCCGCGGGAGAAACGCATGCTGATGTTTTCCGCGACGATGCCGGAACCGATTCTGAAAATCGCGGAAAAATTCATGCGCCCCGGATACGGAATTGTCCGGACGGAGCCGGAGCGCCTGGCGGTCGATCTGACCGATCAGATCTATTACGAGGTCCGGCGCGAGGATCGGCTCGAAGCTCTGTCCCGTCTGATCGACATGGAGGACCGGCTTTTTGCCATGGTGTTCTGCCGCACCCGGAATGATGTGGACGATCTCACGGAAAATCTGAACGCCCGCGGTTACGCCGTCGAGGCCCTTCACGGCGATATTGCACAGGCACAGCGGACCCGGGTCATCAACCGTTTCAAGGCGCAAAAGTTCAGGATCCTGATCGCGACGGATGTCGCGGCACGCGGCATCGACGTCAGCGGACTGACTCATGTGATCAATTATTCCATTCCCCTCTCCACGGAGGCTTACGTCCACCGCATCGGAAGAACCGGACGGGCGGGGAAACGCGGTACTGCTCTGACGTTTGTTTCTCCTTCAGAACTCCGTCAGCTTTCCCGGATCCGGCGCGAGGCGAATGTGGAAATCCGCAAAGGAACGCTTCCTTCCCCTTCCGAAGTCGTCAGTGCCAGGCGCCGCCGCGCGGCTGAAAAAATCGCCGCCGTCGTTGCCGGGGAAGAGGGCCTTCAGGAGTATCTGCCTTTCGCCGAGTCCCTGCTCGGCGCCGGAAGCCGGAACGAAAATGCCGGAAACGGGAAGGAAGGGGATCGTTCCGGGATTGCGGAAGAAGCGGCGACGGCTCCGGAACTTCTGCTGGCGGCGCTTCTGCGTCTTCATTACGGCGATTCCCTGCTGGAAAAGGGTTGTGCTCTTCTCTTCTCGGAGAAAAAACGCAGACCGCCGCGCCGCGGAGAGAAGACTGAATGGGGAGAAGAAGAGGAAAAGGGGGATGGAAGGCGGAGCGGAGCGAAGGGCGTTTCTTCCCGGAAAGAAAAAGAAAGAGAGAAAGGCGACGAAACACGTTTTTATTTCGGCGCGGGAAGGGCTTCCGGTTACGGACCCGCGGAAATTCTGGAATTCCTCTTTCGCAGGGCCGGACTCAGGAAGAACCGGATCGGAAAGATTGACGTGCATGACGACTTTTCGTTTTTCAGTGTCGATTCATCAGATGCGGTCCGGCTTGCGGAATCTTTCCGCCGTCACGGCCGTCATGACGATGGCCCCCGGGTCCGGATGCTCTTTGAAGAGGAGGAGAAAAGAGGAGAGAAGAAAAGCTTTTCTTCCGTTTCCGCATCCGGCCGTCATGCCCTCATCAAGGGATTCTTCCGCGGGGGAAGACGCCCCGGGCTCTCCTCCTCTTCTGCTGAGGATATGAAAAATGCCGGCCCCGCAGTATATCACGGCGGCAGTCCGGACTCCGGAGAAGAACGCAGAGACCCGGAGACGGTTGAAAAGGAGCGTTTCCGCGGCCCCAGGCTGGGAAAGCCTTTCTATTCCGTTCCCGGAAAACGCATTGCCCGCAGATTCCCGGACCGGGAAAATTCCATGAACGCTGACCCGTTCCCCGGAAGACACGGATCCGGATCGAAGAAAAAAGAGCGGAAAGGAAAACGCGGGGATTCCTTTTCCCCTGAGCCGGGGGAAAGAGCATGAGTGAGGCGGAAAGTTTGCTTTCCCCTGTCCCGGTATCATATCTTCTTTTTCTTTATTTCTGCTTCCGTTTCAGAACGCCTTTCCCATGGCGGGGAGAACGAAACAGAAGATTCCGGAGAGGATCGCGGCGATGCCGATGATGCCGATCGAGCCGGCGAATGCGGTGAGCAGGGTGCGGGCCTTTTTCGTCATAAGGTTGTGCAGCGACAGGCTCATGGCCGTCGCAAAGCTCATGGACGTGTGCTCCTTGACCTTGAC
>CAJMAW010000083.1 GCA_905211485.1 uncultured Lentisphaeria bacterium
TGATGCTGTAATATACTTTCTCTCGCATTCTTTTTCCTGTTACAAACTCAATTCCACCTCAAATAAATAGAGGCGCCCTTAATATATCCCGCATGATATTTGCGTCAAATCCATATCCGGTTTTTTTGATCAGTTCCATTTGTTTTCCGGACTGCTTGTCCCGTAGAGGACACGTCCGGTAAAGGGGCTGACCGTGAGAGTTCTGTAGGTGACCTTCCCGTCATTGAGATTCGTCGCAATGAATTTTCCGGAGTCTGAATCATAGCGGCCTTCTGTGATCCGGATGATATGTTCTTTCCCGGAGGAATAGATCTGGCCGTCCGGCTGAAACAGAATGGCACGTTCCAGGGTGATCTTTTTATTCATGTCGTCCACCGGGGTGTCCTGAATGGAACCGACGGGAATATCTGAAACCGAATGCAGTGTGCCCGAATCAATTTCAAAATTGCTGCTTGCCTCCGGAATGATGACTCCGTCCGGGAACGACTGCCATTCCTCTCCTTCGATCCAGGAGAGAAACGAAAAGTTCCCGTTGTTGTTCACCACCATGCACGGGCGGTAGGAATTGTTGAAATAAACGTCCGGAACATCATCTCCCTTCTGCAGAAACAGCAAGGCCACATGACAGCGTTTTTCCACTGCGTATGCTCTGCACGCATTGATCTTTCCTCCCAGCGTGCGTGTCGCGATGGAGAGGGAGTTCCCCTTGGCAATCCGGTTGAAGGCGGGAGTCGCCACCGTCAGAAGCAGAGCCATCACGGCGATGATCACGAGCATTTCCACCAGAGTATATCTTTTTTTCCGTCCGAATCCGTTCATTTTTTCTGGCTCCTCTGCATGCTTTACTGCGCTTCTGCGCTTTGAGTCCTGCTTTTCTTGATGTATTCGTCGATTCTGCGTTTCCGGTTCTGTTCCTTGATTTCCTTCAGATCGGTTTTGGAAAGCCGGATCCCCTTCCGGTTCTTGTAGGCGTCCTTGAAATATTCCAGGGCTTTTTCGTAACGCGCCCGGGCCACCATGTAGGCCTGTGAGTTCCCCGCAAGACGGGCTTTGTCCATGGCTTCCGCCGGAGCATACAGCGGAACCGCGGCGTTGTAGAGCTGTTCAAAATAGACTTTGGAAAGAAGGGTGACTTCCTCCAGATCCGGGTGTACCGCAATGTCATGAAATATGTTGCAGGCGCTCAGAACATCCAGCCTCGTAATATATTTGCCTGATTCCTCCTCCTCTTTTTTGCCCGTGTCTCCGGCAGGGGAAAGATCATGCCGGAGTTTTTCCGTCAGAATCCTGTATTGTTTCTGAAGATCATTGTTGATCCTTGCCCTGCTGATCTGGGGAACAAGAACATTCGGGGGAATTTTCTGCTTCTCGTTCCTGTTGTAATACGTTTTCTCCTGCGCCGGAAGAAGACCCGGTGCAAAAAAAAGAACGGCGCCAAGTACTGCTGAAAGAAAAATCCTGTGCATCATTGTCTGCTTAGTCTGTGTATTCATATCTGACGATCTTCCATTTGTTGGCGGCCGGATCAAATTCCAGCGTAACCATGAGTTTCGCCTCCCCTGTGATCTGGTCTCCGCCCACATCGTACGTCCCGATTGTGGTAGTGATGTGGTCGAGTCCGGAGTGTCCGTCAGCAAACGGGGTGCTCTCACCCGGACGGAGATATCCCGCCTCATACAGAGCCGCCGGGGTGCTGGGAGCGGAGGGACTGCCTTTCCTGTCCCAGTCCTTCCACAGTTCCGCTCCTCCGGCATCCGTGATGGTCTGCGCCAGAATCAGAATGGTTGCGGAATCCGCGGGCGCCACCTTGGTCAGATTGATGATCCGACCGACCAGCTGTTCCTGCTCCGCATCGGTCGAACCAAGACTCGAGACGAACGGCGCAGTGCCGCTTCCTCCTGAGTACGCAAGAATATCGGACCGCCGCTGCACGTTCGTGTCATTGGCGGCATTGCAGATCGCCTCCGCCACAGTTCTGATGGCGGAGTCGTTCAGAAGGTAGTCGGTTCCTATATGATCCTCATCATCGGGGAATTCCGGCGTCGGATATGAGGGAATCTTGTAAAGTAGAGCATGGAGCATGTGGTTCGTTTTCCCGCAGGCCGAACAGAGCGCGGAGCCCCTCAGATTGACTTTGTCCCAGACGGAAATTTCATCCGTCATTTTGATCTGATCATAAATATGGCCGTCCCCGTCTGCGTAATCGTCGTTCATTTTGAGATCCTCTGGGGATGCGACTTTTTTCGCTTTCTTCAGATTCAGTGTCTTCCATTTCTCTCCGCGGTGGATGAATCCCATTTCCCACGGCGATTCCATCGGCGCGTGGCGGATATAGGCGGTCGAAAGGTGCTGCGACGAATCAATCCAGGCGGGATTCGTGACGGTTTCCGGATCACAGTCGGAACGACCGGAGGGATTGGCATTCGCCTTGGTGTTGATCTGTCCGGGACTTCCCTTGTAGATGGTGTCGAAATCAGCGGAAGTCCGCTGGGTGAGTTCTTCCTTGTCCAGTTCCGTCCAGTCTTCTTCGCGGAGGTTTTGGCGGGGGTCTTCCACTTCCCAGCCGCGTGCTCCTCCCCAGTAGGTGATTTCCGTCCCTTCCGATGCGGGTGCATTCATTTGGATCTCCTGCATGGAGGCGGCCCCGCTGTCTTCGGGGAGTTTGGCATAGTCGGAATTGACATAGGTGCTCCCGTCTGTGCTGTCGGCGAGATACACGCGTTTGACGGCAAGCTGCACATCAAAGATCTTCACCGATGCGCTGGTTGGATTGGTGACGGTGTAGTTGGACAGGTCGTATGCCTTCAGTTTTGCCGTCGCGTCCGTGGATCCGTATGTCCAGAAATGGTTGGATTTGGTATAGCCGATCTCGGAATTGCTGGGAGTGGAACCGCCTTGCGTGGTGATGCTGTTCGTTGCCGGGACAATTTCAAAATTGCTCAGGTCGGACTCCACTTTCGTGGCGGCCCCGTCTGCCACCTGGACGCTGAAGGAGCACGTCCCTTCCAGATACAGTTTGCAGTGCGAAGGCACATCGTCATAGATCTTGATCAGTTCCACCCCGATCGCGGGATCGACATTGATGTTGTATGTATATTTATCATCTTCGCCTCCCGCTCCGTTGTTGAGGCTATCATAAGTAATATGCACTTCCGCTTTGAGCTGGATTGCCACTTCGTTGATGTACGCGCTGCGTTTGAGTCCGTTGTAGGAGGGCGCGGAAACCGCCCAGTCGGAGGAATCTGAAAGCGATACCGTATTCTGCGGCAGATTGTATTGAACAAAATTCGCCGCAGTCTGCTTCACTTTCACAGAAGAGGCGTAATCACCAAAGAACGGGAGTCCCGCATCCGTGGCGGAGGGCGTCACTCCTTCCTGGAATTCCAGTGCATTGGCCAGTTTGGCAAAGTTGACGTCCGTCCCGTTCACAAAGGCGTTCCAGTCCGCTTCGGACTTGTTCAGGTTGAAGCGGTGATACTGTTTTTCCGTTTTCGTCGGATCTCCTCCTCCCGGATCGGGGGTTTGTTCCGTGGCGGTATAGGTTTCATTCAGTTTGGCGGAACGCCAGTAGAAGAACTTCCGAAGAGCGTTGGCTTCGTCTCCAGTGGCATTGATGTTGGAGTCGTGGATCACGGTGTCGAGATCAATCCAGCCGTTGATGATGGACGTGGTGGAAGCTTCGTCTTCAATATTGGAGAGTTTCACATCGTTTGCTTTTGTGGAGGCGGCTCCTGTGCAGTCGCCCATGTCATTGACCTGGGGTATGGCGCTCAGATTCAGTTCAGTCGTGGAGATCCCGGGTCGGTTCCCGGATGTGTAGTCGGTGTCCGGCTGGTAAACCTTGTCCGCCACGGCTCTCGGGTCGATGGTGGTTCCCCCCGCCACCGATACGTAGGCGAAACGCCCGATGATTTCATGATCGGAACTGAAAGGATTCTGCACCAGCTGCCACTGCGGATGGCTGTTTTTTCCTGGAGTGCTGCTGTCGGGATACTGGAAATATCCGCTTTTCTCAAGTTTCCAGAGCCAGTCCGCAGAAGAGTTGCCGGCGCCTATGCAGGAATACAGTTTGTCGACCTGCAGTGCACTGAAGTCTGCTTCTCCCGCGGCCATGGCGTTGGCTGCCGCGACCACCCGTTCCAGTGCGGAACGGGCCAGCATTTTCGCTCCGCTTGCATTGCAGTTGGCTGCCGCCACTTTCCGTTCCGTGATCGCATTGGAGGCGAAGATGAGTGCCAGCATCGTGATGATTCCCAGCATGCCCAGTGTGAAGATCAAGGCGGCGCCTCTTTCCGAACGGGTTCTTCTCCTGGCCCGGTTCTTCCCAGTCCTGTCCATTGTCCTTTTCATATTCTCACGCGCCTTTCACGGGTTATCTGCCGATGACGACAATTCTGGTGAATTTTTTCAGAGCAGGTCTGATGACATTCTCGTAAACATCTCCGCTGCTGGGAAATGCCGAAGATGCCGGAGAACCCGGATCCGTACTGTTGATGTTTTTCCATCTTGTAATGGTATCGTTGTCCAGAAGAGTGAGTTCAATCCGGACGGCCGCCGGAACGGCTTCCGTCAGAGAGCCTCCCTGGAAGCTGCTGTCTTCCTGCATATCGGACTTCAGCGGGATCATTTTCAGAGAATACACTCCCCGGATGACAGTGGCGAAACTGCCTGCGCTTTCTGTGGTGAAGGGATTGAGCTCCGTCATCTTCCAGTTGGAATCAGCGGCGCCTCCGGAATCATGATCTCCCACGGATGCCGCCCGGACGCTGAATTCAGATTTCAGTTTGTCGTCTCCAGTCCCGTCACCCACGCCCTGGTATTTGTAGGTGACTTTGGTGATCTTGGAATTGCAGTGGCTGTTGGCTTTGCTGGAGCGGATTGTCCCGAACGAGATCTGGCTGTAATCGCTGTTGGTGGTGAAGAAGGTCTTTCCGGCGGTCCCGTCATAGTAGATGGTCTGGAGATCATTGGCGATCAGGTCCATGACGATCCTCGCGTTTTCAAACGTTTCCGTCCGGGAGGACATTCCCGACCACAAATTCTGGGTCGAGGAAAACAGCTGCACCAGCCCCAGCATCATGATGCTGAAAACTCCCATGGCGACAACCAGTTCGATCAGGGTGAAGCTTCGGATGGTTCGATTCTTTCTCATGCTCCGTCTCCCTCGTCAGTAATTTCTGAAAAATTCCCGGATGAAAACCCGTTTCTCACGATTCTCATCAGGTGCGTTCAATGGCCAGCTCACCTCAACCGCAACCCGTTTTGCCATGCTATTGGGAATGGTCCCCGTACTTGTTCCGATTGCGAAATCGGTAATGTCACTGGTCTGAATGCGAATTTCCGCCGCAAAAACAGAAACATCACCGTCTTTGATCCGGACTGCGTATCCTCCCCCTCCCAGGTCAAAGATTTCAATGTCCCCTTCAGGTGTGATCGGTGAACTGAGCGTTTCCGGATCCGTCTTATGATAATTCCCTGCAGTCGGCTGGTTCGGCAGATTGCTCCAGTTGTCTCTTACTATGGCTTCAATATAACTCAGAAACGTGTTGGCCGCATCCGCCGCATAACTGTCCCCCACTGCCGACTTGGAGGAGGTGACCGCCACCGGAAGAATCCCCAGCACGCCGGTTATTCCGACTGCGATAATCCCCAGGGCCAATACAATTTCAATCATATTGAACGCATGTTTCTTTTTCTGCATCGTCCGCTCCTTTGTTCGTGACATGCGGGTCGTTCCCTTCCGCTTGTCCGGACTGGCTCATCATTCCCTGTCTTCTTCTTCTCTATAATTATATATCATCATCTCGGCGTTTTGCAAATAAAATCTGCATCTCAATATATAAAATTTCTCAATTTTGAGATTTTTTTTCTCCGCGAAATAGAGGGAAAGTCCTTTTGCAGTTCCTTTTTTTGTGTTTCCAGCGGGAAACGAAAAAAATTGATCCAGACGGAGAAAGAAAAATGAAATCCCCCCTTATTTCTGTTTGTTGGCGGATATTTCTGCAAGAGGAAAGATATCGGGGTCTGTTTTCTGAAGGCTCCGGGATGCGCATGGTTTCTCTTTCTGCCTGTCAGAGTTCGACTCCGAGTTTTTCTCTCATGCGCATGACTTTTTCCAGCGCCTCTTCTGTGCTTTTTCCGCGTGCGAGCAGAACTCCCAGGCGGCGGTGCCCGTTCAGATTTCCTTTTCCGAAAATCCGGATGGTTGTATCGGGTTCGGAGAGCACGTCTTCCAGTCGGGTGAATGCCACATGGTCAGAGACTCCGTCCACAACGATTGCCTTTGATGCGGAGGGCCCGTGAAAGGCAATATTTGGAATCGGCAGGCCGAGAACCGCGCGGGCGTGAAGGGCAAATTCCGAAAGATCCTGCGAGATCATGGTGACCATCCCCGTATCGTGCGGCCGCGGACTGACTTCACTGAAAAGCACTTCGTCCCCGCGGATGAAGAGTTCCACTCCGAAAATCCCCCGTCCTCCCAGAGCCGAAGTGATCGCTTCCGCAATTCCCCTGGCTTTTTCCAGCGCCGTATCGGACATTTTCTGAGGCTGCCAGGATTCCTGATAGTCCCCGTTGACCTGATGATGCCCGATCGGTTCAAGAAAACTGGTCCCTCCGGCGTGACGGATGGTCAGGAGTGTGATTTCGTAGTCGAAATGAATGAAGGCTTCGACAATCACTTTCCCCGCGCCTGCCCGTCCCCCCTCCTGGGCGTTTTTCCACGCCTTTTCCAGCTCTTCCCCGCTCCGGATGACGGACTGTCCATGTCCCGAGGAGCTCATGATGGGTTTCACCACACACGGGATGCCGATTTCCTCCACCGCTTTTTTGAATTCCGCGTAATCTGCGGCGAAACGGTAGGGCGAGCAGGGCAGACCGAGTTCTTCCGCCGCGAGTCTGCGAATTCCCTCCCGGTTCATGGTCAGGAACGTGGCGCGGGCTTTCGGGATGACGTGGAAGCCTTCCTCCTCAAGCTTGAGCAGTTCCCCTGTGGCGATGGCTTCCACTTCGGGGACGATGTAGTCGGGCTTCTCCTTTTCCACGACTTCCCGGAGTGCCGCCGGATCCAGCATGTCGATGACATAACTGCGGTGAGCCACCTGCATGCCCGGTGCATTCGGATAGCGGTCAACCGCCGCCACTTCCGCGCCGAGTCTCTGCATTTCGATGATGACTTCCTTCCCCAGCTCACCTGCTCCGAGAAACAGAACTTTGACGGCCGAGGCGGTCAATGCGGTTCCAAGCTTTGCCATTGTCTCCTGAGGTCCCTTTCTGTGAAAACTGCGTCTTTCCGTTTTTTTGTAACGTAATGCGGCACTGTGTTTTTTTCAACGGCATTCCGCAATTTTTTTCAGCTCTCGGGAAGATTTCCATCTTTCAGGGGATGGAAATCAGGAGGCTGTTCCGCAGGGCGAATGCGAGCAGGAGAACGCCGCCCGCGGCGTAGCAGAAGAAGGGATAGAGTTCACGCCAGTTGATGACAATGGGCTGTTCGACGCTGGTTTTTTCCAGCTTGTCGATTTCGGACATGGCCTGTGCCATGCCTTCCGCGTCGGCGGCTTTGTAGTATCGGCCTCCGGAAGTGGAGGCGATGTCGCGCAGAAGTTCCTCGTCGAATTCCCCGTGTACGGGGACGTATGAGGAGCCGAAAAGCCCGGTCTGGCGGGCGATGGCGTTGTTCGAGCCGATGCCCACGGTGTAGACGGTGACGTTGAAGGTGTCTGCGAGTTTGGCCGCCTGTCTCGGCGTCACTTTGGCGGAGACGTTGTTCCGGCCGTCTGTGAAGAGCACCACAACGCGGCTTTTCGCATCGGAATCCTTCAGTCTCTGGACGGCGCTGGCGAGGGGGCCTGCGATTCCCGTCGCATCGCCGATGTCGCCGGGATTCAGGCGTTCGAGATTGGCGATCAGCCAGGCGTGGTCGAGAGTCGGCGGACAGGCCACATAGGGCAGCTGTGCAAAGACGATCAGCCCGATCCGGTCGTTGGGCCGCGCTTCAATGAATTTCCGGATTTCCGCCTTCGCCGTTTCCAGACGGTTTTTCAGCGTTCCGTCCCGGAGCTGACTGTTCAGCTGGGCCTGGCTGCTGACCGAGGAGGGAATGTCGATGGCTTCCATGCTTCCGGAGAGGTCGAGTGCGATGATGATGTCAATTCCGTCCGCGCGCTGTTTGATTTCCTCGAGTCCTTCCTGCGGTCGGGCAAGGGCCACGACGCAGAGGATCCCTCCCGCTGCCCAGAGTGCAAAAAGAGTCATCTTCCTCCAGTTCATCACGCGGAGACCGTGTTTCGACGCCATTTCATAGGGCCGGATGCTCGGGATCCGGATACCCGGTTCCCGTTTTCTCCAGGCCGCGAGCAGGGCCAGGGCCAGAGGTATCAGCAGAAGAAAAAACCAGGGATGTGCGAATGTCATGCGATGCGCTCCTTTGTGTTGCTGTCTTCCGGAACGGTTTCCGAGACGAGTTTTTCTGCGCGCTCCGCCGCCGTTTCAAAAAGGGCCTTGTCTGCGGGGAGGCGGGCGAATTTCACCATGTCCGCGGAGGAGAGAAAATCACGGAGAAAGTGACGGTGTTTCCCTGTCATGACGGAATCGTCCCGATCCAGTTCGGAGAGAAATTCGGCCGTGGTCTGGTGTTCAGCGCGCATGTTGAAACGCTTTTCCAGATATCTTCTGACAATGTCCGTCAGTTTCGCGAGCGAGGTTTCCGGCGACGCCATGCCTCTGTCCACATTTTCCTTCAGACTGTGGATGGCCTGAATCGCGGACTGCCAGGGTGTGAGGATTTCTTCCCGCCCCAAGCGTTCTTTTCTGCGTCTGAGAAGGAGATACCCCGCCGCGGCCGCGGCAATCAGAAGGATGCCTGCCGCAATCCAGACGGAGCGGGAATTCAGCCACTGACTTTGCCGCTCAATGTATCCGGCGGAAAGGAGTGCGTCTCCGTCGGGCGTTTCAACGGGATTCACATGGAAGGAGGGGATGTTCAGCTCAAAGTTTCGGCTTCCTTTTTCCGATCCTCCGAATGCGGCTTTAATTTTCCCTTCTCCGATCTCGCCGATCCGGTAGGGCTGGACTTTGCAGTCCAGAGTCCAGAAGCATCCGCCCCAGGTGAACGCTCCGCGGCGGAACACGGGTTCTCCCAGAAGCTGCGATCCCGCTCCCGGCTCCGCCGTGACACCGGCGGGGACTTGGTTCCAGGGCGCCAGAAAGACGGTCTTCACAGGCACTTCCTGTCCCAGGAGGGGCACTTCCTTTCCGGAGAGCAGCTCCGGACCGGTTTTCAATTCCGCCTCCGCTCCGGACTGAGCGACGGAGCGGTATTTCAGCGCCGCCGCTGCCGCGAAGAGAAAGAGACAGATCAGAATCACCGAAAGCAGCAGGGCGAATCCTCTGAAGAGTTTCGATTCCCAGATTTTTGCGTTTATGGTATGCACGGTGTCCTCCCTCATGAATGTTTCAGTTTCCGGTTCTGGAAGAAGGTCATCAGGGGGTTGAGGAGGTCTTCTCCGCAGCGGATGTCGATCATATCCACTTTGGAACGGCGGCAGATGTCTCCGGTGTTTTTGTGGAGGAGCTGCTGAGCCGTTTCGTAGGCGCGGAGCATTTTTCCGGAAGATGCGTTGAAGGAAAGAGTCCCGCCGTTTTCGGAATCCTCCAGGGACATTTCCGCAAGTGAGGGGAGGGCGATTTCCCGTTCATCCAGGACGCGGATGGCCACGAGATCATGGCGGAGACTCAGAAGTTTCATGCTGCGTTCGTAGTCCTTGCCGTCGATGAAGTCGCTGATGAGGAAGACGACCGCCTTTTTCTTCTGGGAGCGGGAGAGCGATTCCAGCGCCGCTCCGATGTCGGTTCCTCGTCCGCTGGCGTCCGCGGCGACGAGTTCGCGGATGACTCTCAGCACATGAGTCCGTCCGGAACGGGGCGGCAGATACAGTTCTGTTCTGTCGCTGAAGAGGAGCAGTCCCACCTTGTCGTTGTTCCGGATGGCGCTGAAGGCGAGGAGAGCGGCGGCTTCGATCATCTGTTCGCGTTTGTTTCTGCCGGAGCTGCCGAAGAGCCCGGAGGCGGAGACGTCCACGGCGAGGATGACGGTCAGTTCCCGTTCCTCCGCGTATTTCTTGATGAAGGGGGAGCCCATGCGGGCGGTGACGTTCCAGTCGATATCCCGGACGTCATCCTCGGGTGTGTATTCCCGGACTTCGCTGAATTCGATCCCGCGTCCTTTGAAGACGCTGTGGTAGGCGCCTCCGGTGATTTCGTCCACCAGGCGTCTGGTTTTGATTTCGATTTTTCTGACTTTTGCGAGCAGTTCCCGTGCCAGCATGAGAGTTCCCCCGTTCCGCTGTATGTGTGAATGGAATCCCCGTCGTTCCGGAGAACTAGGGGGTTCTGAGTTCGTTCAGGATTTTTGTGATGACATCGTCCGTATTCAGTCCTTCGGCCTCCGCCTCGTAGCTCAGGATGATTCTGTGGCGCAGCACGTCGGGTGCGAGTGTCTTCACATCCTGCGGCATGACGTATGCTCTTCCTTCGAGGAAGGCCTGTCCTTTTGCCGCCAGCGCCAGCGCGATCCCGGCCCTCGGCGACGCCCCGAACTGAAGAAGATCCGAGAGTTCCGACAGATTCACCCCGTTCTGCCTCTGTGACAGTTCCGACAGCCGTTTCGGACGCGTCGCCAGCACAATATCCAATATATATTCCAGGATCTTCTCATCCATATACACCTTGTCCACCCATTCCCGCGCCCCCGTGATATCGGAGAGCTTTGCCACGGCGATGGCCTGAATATGGGCGTCCGGATGGGCCATGCGTTCGATGACGGTCCGTTCCTCCTCCCGTTTCGGGTAATCGACCTTCAGTTTGAACATGAAGCGGTCCACCTGCGCTTCGGGCAGGGGATAGGTCCCTTCCTGTTCGATCGGATTCTGGGTCGCCAGCACGATGAAGGGGCTGGGCATTTTGAGCGTCTGTCCGGAAATGGTCGCCTGACGTTCCTGCATGCATTCGAGCAGTGCGCTCTGGACCTTGGCCGGCGCACGGTTGATTTCGTCCGCCAGAACCAGATTCGCGAACACGGGGCCTTTCTTCACGCTGAAACTGTGTTCTTCCTGATTGTAGATCGTGGTGCCGATGACGTCGGCGGGAAGAAGGTCCGGCGTGAACTGAATGCGGGAGAATGTCCCGTCCAGCGCCTGGGCGACGGTTTTGACAAGCAGAGTCTTCGCCAGTCCGGGAACCCCTTCCAGCAGCACGTGCCCGTCTGAAATGAGTGCGAGAATCAGGCGTTCCACGAGTTTGTCCTGTCCCGCCAGAATTCTGCCGATTTCCGTTTTCAGCGGCCTGATGAAGGCAGACGCATCTGAAATCTTCCCCTGCAGTTCCTGAAGTTCCTCCTGTCTCATGATGCCTCCTTTTCCTTTTCCTTGAAAAGATGAATCCTTGTTTTCATGTTCATTTCCCCATCAGACATTTTTCCCGGGAAAATGTTCCGGCTCCCCTTGAAAAAAGATTGTGCATCCGCCGCAGCGGCTGTATAATACAGCCGTTCCGCCGGGGAAAAAAGACGGGGGAATGTCTTTTCCCGTTCCCTCCTCATGCAACACAAGGTTTGCCGGCGCGTGCGGGATCCCGGGAGGGGGAAAAAACTTCAGTCTGAGGAAATATGGATACGTCATCGCCATCTGAGTTTCACGGCCGGGACAACAGTCCGGGACGGAGATTCCCGGAGAGGGAGGAATGCGGGAAGAAGGAATGCGGAAGAGAGGAGGGAACTCTTCTTTTTTCTTTCCGTCTGGTTCTGCTTGTATTTGCTTTCTTCCTGGGCGTGATTCCCCTGCTCTTGCGTGTGATGGATCTTCAGGGGGGGGACGTCCTCCCACCGCTTCTGCCTGCGGGATCCGCCTTGCCGCGGGCCCTGACGGTGTTCCTGCAGGTGTATCCGATGCATCTGGCATTGCTTTGTGCCGCCGTGCTGCCTGTCTGGTCGGCGGAACGCCCCCGGCTTGCCGGGCTGTCTTTCTCCGAGGGGCGGGCCCTGCTGTTCCGGAGTCTGGATTTCAATCCTCCGCCGCGGGAGTGGAAACACCGTATGCTGCCGCTGTTTCTTCTGACCTTGTCCGGAATTGCGTGCCTTTCACGCCTTTCGGGCTGTTTGCAGCACTATGCGGGACTCGATTCCGATCCGCAGCCGGCGATCGGACTTGCGCTGCACTGTGATCTGCCCACATTTGCCGTGCTGGCGCTGGGGGCCGTCTTTCTGGCTCCTCTGACGGAGGAACTGGCATTCCGGCGCATCCTTTACGGCGGATTCAAACTCCTTTCCGGTGAAAAATGCGCATTCTTCATGACGGCTCTTCTCTTTACCGCCATTCATTTTTCCCTGTCGAAGGCGCTTCCTTTGTTTTTTCTCGGCTGTGTGCTTCAGTCTGTCCGGAACCGGTCCGGGGGGATCACCATTCCGGTGATCCTGCACGCGGGGAACAATCTTCTTGCCATGTCCGTGGTCCTGACGGCGCGCATCATGAACGGGGCAGGGGCGCCTCTCCTCTGACTTCGTTTTCCGGACTTCGTTTTCCGGGAATTAGCGGAGTTTAAGCGTGGCCAGCCCGATCAGGGCGAAGAGTCCGGCGAGAATCCAGAAACGGGTCACAATCTGAGTTTCCGTCCAGCCCAGCCGTTCAAAGTGATGGTGGATCGGCGCGCAGAGGAAGATGCGCTTCCCCGTCAGCCTGAAACTCAACACCTGCAGCATGACGGAGAACCCTTCCATCAGGAACACGAATCCGATGATGCACAGCAGCGCCTGCTGCCCCATGAGAATCGCCAGAAGCGCCAGACACCCCCCGATCGGAAGACTCCCCGTATCTCCCATGAAGACAGCCGCTGGCTTGCAGTTGTACCACAGGAATCCAATGCACGCCCCCGCCATCGCCGAAGTGAACACCATGATTTCCCCCGCGCCTGGAATCGAGGGAATCAGAAGATATTTTGCAAAAACCGCGTGCCCGTGCATATAGGCCACCGCTCCGAGAGAAAGGGCGCAGAAGACGGTGCAGCCGGAAATGAGCCCGTCTTTCCCGTCTGTCAGGTTTGTCGCGTTGCTGAAAAACACCACGTACACCGTGTTGACGAGGAAAATCACGCCGATCAAAAGCGCCGCCCAGGTTTCCGGACAGACAAAGAGCGGTTTGTCCAGAATCTGGGTCGGAGGCCAGAACTGAAGCGTTTCCCCCGCCGGACGGATGCAGATCGGATCCTTGCAGAAGGGAATGAAGAATTTGGTCGTCAAAGTGTCAGGCATCTTGTAGATGATGTAGAGCGCGGCGAAGCTCACGAGTGCCTGCACGGCGAGTTTGCATTTCCCGGACACTCCGTCCCGGACGTTCCGATGATATTTCACCTTCAGGAAATCGTCGTAAAATCCCAGCGCCGCCAGCGGGAAGAGCACGACCAGAAACACCAGGATTATCCGGTTGGAGAGATCCCCCCAGAGCATGGTCGACGCCGCAATCGCCGCAACCACAAGTAAGCCCCCCATCGACGGCGTTTTGTCCTTGCTGTGGTCGATGAATTTTTCATCCACCAGTCCTTCCATGCGGTTCGAGCGCGCCACTGCGAAGGTTTTCAGCCTGCGGATGCTCCACGGCCCCAGAAGAAGCACGAGAAACATGGCAGTAAGCAGGGCTCCTGCTGAACGGAATGTCATATAATCGAATAGTCGCAGCGGTGTGTCCTTGTAGGCGGGCATCAGATGCAGAACAAGCGAATACAGCATAATCAGGGAAAGCCTTTTTTTCAGTCGGGAATTTTGTTTTTTTGCGGAGGAGGATATTATACCGTGCGGGGCTTTGAAAAACAAATTCCCTCCCGTGTTTTTTCCCGGAAAAAAGAAGGGGGGCGATGCGGGGAAAGAAGAAGGAAATTCCCGGGGGGAAAAAGCGGTCCGGAACCGAAAAATCAGGTCCGGACCGCGGAATACGGAAGAAATCACGCGTGTTACGCTTTTTTCCTGCTCCTGTCAATATACGTGGTGTGCAGAAGCTTGTGCGCGCAATGGCTGCCGGGTTCGCCCAGAAATTCGGCGTAGAGTTTCTGGATGGAGGGATTCTGATGAGACTTCCGGATGGGTTTGGACTGATCCTCCCGGTAAAGAGCCTCCATGCGTTTTTCCAAAATGGCGGTGTTGCCGTGGTGATAGGGCTGG
>CAJMAW010000084.1 GCA_905211485.1 uncultured Lentisphaeria bacterium
CCTCTGAACAAGGGCGACGTACAGGTCTCCACCTTCTACTCCTCCTCCCTCTACGGCAAGATCGACTCCGCCGCTGACAGCTCCGAGAAGCCCCTGCTCGGCACGATGGAGCCTGAGAACTGGGCGCTTGTTGACATAGACGACGGCACCTACTACATCGCAGAGTACATCGGCATCCTTGACAAGGCCGGCCGTACCGAGGAAGAGACCGAGGCTGTCAAGGCCTTCGCAGAGTGGTTCGGTTCCGCTGACGTTCAGGCTGCATGGGGCGAAGAGTTCGATTCCTATCCCTGCAACACCGCCGCTGCCGACATCCTCTACCCCGATGGCGTTCCTGCTATCTACACTCTGAAGAACTTCGCCCTCACCAATGTTGAAGGCACCGATATGAACTATGCCGAGTATGTTGCCGCTCACTCCAGCGAGTGGACAAACATCATGACCAACCTCGGCTTCTACTGGGCAGACCAGAGCGCAGCAGTTGCTGAGCCCGATTGGGACAACCTTGACTGGGCGACTCTGACTCAGGCAGCAGGCTGATCGAATTTAACTAAAAAGCATTTGGATATGGCGAGCCTTCCGGCTCGCCATATCACTAAATAAATTTATCGGAATCAAGGAGAACCGCTATGATAAGGCTCAATGACATCGTCGTGAAGTTCGGCGACTTTACCGCACTGCACGGCATCAACGTACATGTGAAAGAGGGAGAGTTTTTTACCTTCCTCGGCCCGTCCGGCTGCGGCAAGACTACGACCCTGCGCACTCTCACCGGCTTCATTGAGCCCGCGGAAGGCACCGTTATTGTCGGCGGCAAGGATATCACCCATGTCCCCATCGAGGACAGAAACATCGGCATCGTCTTCCAGAGCTATGCTCTGTTCCCGACAATGACGGTTTACGACAACATCGCCTTCGGTCTCAAGATCAAGAAAATGAAGAAGGCGGAGGTCGACAAGCGCGTGCGCGAGATTGCAAAGAAGGTCGACCTCAGTGACGAGCAGCTCAAGAAGGCCGTCTCGCAGCTCTCCGGCGGCCAGCAGCAGCGCGTCGCCATCGCCCGCGCGCTGGCGAAAAAACCGGCAGTTCTGCTTTTTGACGAGGCAACCAGTGCGCTCGACAACGAAACGCAGGCTGTGGTCAGCGCGGGAATCCGGGAATTGAACGTTTCACGTCTTCTGATCGCCCACCGTCTCAGCACGGTGATGAACGCGGATCGGATTTATGTCCTGCATGAAGGACGAATGGCCGAGTGCGGGACCTATCGGCAACTGATGGAACAAAACGGGATTTTTGCGAAGCTCGCCCGCCGCCAGCTCGCGGAAAATGAAGAGGAACCCGAAAAATGAAGAAAAAATATGTATGGCTTTTCCTGCTGCTGGCGCTGCTTGTGATGGCGTTTGTTTACCATTCGGAAATCGGCGCGCTTCTGCAGCGCAACTTCATGACGACCTTCAGTGAGATCCTGCCTTCTGATCCGCTCAGACAGCGGGTGCGTTATTTGAAAAAACATCCGGACAGACTGAATATCGCCGTCTTCGGACCGTGGAAATATTACGCTCAGAACGGATTTGTCCTTGACAAGGCAATCCACCTGGCGTTTGATGAAGTGAACGAGACGGGCGGGGTTCTCGGGCGGCATCTCCATCCGGTCTGGGTCGACAATGAAAATTACAGCACCATCGCTCAGGAGGAGGCCGAAAAACTTGCGGCGGATCCATCCATCTTTGCCGTGATCGGCCCGGTTACTTCCGGGCGGGTGCTGCAGTTTCATTCCCTGTTCGGTGATGCCGGAATGCCGGAACTCGCTCCCCTTGCCCAGAGCGCACGGATCAATCGCGGACAGATCAATCCCCTGCTTTTCATGCCGATTGCCTCCGATCTGGATGAAAGCAGGGCCCTGGCCGCGTGGGCAGCAAAGAGTAAACTTGACAACTTCCTGATCCTGAACGATGACAGCCGATTCCCCATGAGCTACGGAAGTTGCGTGGAACAGTCGTTTTACGACAATAGTCTTCTGGTTTACGGCCGTGTGCTTTTCGATCAGAGCAGCAGCAGAAACTATATCCGCAATCAGGTCCAGCAGTATCTCGATTATTTCCCTGTGCAGAATATCATCTATCTGAGCAAGACCGGCGATGCTTCCGATTATGCCGATCTCGCGGGACGGATATTTGCGCGCCTGCCGGAAGGAACGCTCTGCTTCAACGAATTTGCTCCGCTGGATCGTCTTCTGAACGTGCACCGCAACCGCAACCGCATTTTCCTTCCCGCCGCAATCCCGCTGAACGGGGAAAACCGGGAAGTGCTTCAAAAATTTTTGAAGATCGAAGGATATGAGCGGGATTTTCTGTCTCTGCTTGCCTATCGTTCCGTTCATATTTTTGCGGATGCAATCCGTCAGACCGGTTCACTTGATCCTGTGAAAATTGCCGACACCATGCGTTCCGGCGTCATGAAGACTCCACTGGGGGATTTCCGCTTTTCATCCAGGGGATTCGAGGCCGATCCGCCCCTGGAGATTCTTTCTTTGGAAGAGCTGGAAAAACGCTGGAATGCCATTGCTTCCGAATGATGATCCTGCCATGAGCCTTTTCCTCTGGAATGCTTTATTTCACGGAGCTGTCAGTCAGTTCCCTGTCTTCTGAAAAGCCTGTTCTCCATTCTCCAGAATGCACGCATCAGGGACTCATAAGCATATTGTATCTGATACGGGATGTACCGGGAACGAAGGTAGGAAAAACGGTCTTTCAAAGTTGCCGTTCCCAGATAATCGTAAAAAACCAGTTTTGAAAGCATGGGAGAATCGGGCTCATATTTTTTTAGATAGGAAGCCAGCATTCTGTCAATCATTCCATCCCAGTGATAATCGATTCCCTTCAGGAACTGGTGTTCGCGATAGTAGACAATCGTTCTTTCCAATCCGTGCCTGAGATCCATGGTGATCCGGAAATCCGGACAGACTTGTTTTATTTTCTGATTGCTGTAAGACGCATTCAAAGCACGGTCCCCCAGGAGAATTCCCCGAATCTGAGGCATTGCCTTTTCCGCGTATTCCGAGGGAACATCCACAATCCGGCACTCACATTTCAAAATCGCGGCCAGCTGAGAAAGCATGTCTTTCCATGCAACTTCCTCATCCCCGCACAGGTTGAAGGTTTCATTCTCCGCACGGGGATTGCCAAACAACCCGATAAAAGCCCGGGCGAAATCAAGAGTATGCATAACAGTTGCAGTCGCCTTGCCATGATCCCATACAAAAACAGGCTTTCCGGCAAGCATACGCCCCAGGAATGTCCAATGGCAGCCATAGGCAGGCATAATGCCGTAAGGGATTCTGGTATCGCCATACGTCACCGCAGGACGGACGATCGTATAAAAAGTTCCGGCAGGGAACTGATAGTGTTTCAGAAAGTCCTCACAAGCCGCCTTGTCGACACTGTACTGCCATACAGGGTTGCCGGTCGCCGGACAGGATTCATCCAGTCTCCCCTGAACATGTCTCCGGTCATAAGCCCCGACAGATGAAATGAAAATAAACTGACGACATCGATTGCCGAACAGTCGCAGCGACTGAGACAGATCACTCACAGAAAAAGAGATGAAATCAATCACCACATCAAAGTGCAGATCCCCCAGAAGTTCCTGCCCGGCCCCTTTCAGTGCTCTGACATCTCCATGAAGACACAGGACTCCATCAGGAAGACGGACTTTCGTCCTGCCGCGGTTCAAAATGTAAACCTTGTGTCCTGCTTCGAGTGAATGTTTCAGAACATCAAAACTGATGGTCCCCGTCCCCCCAACCAACAGGATGGAAAGCGTCCGATCACTTCGATTTCCCTGTTCCGGCATCATCAATGACTCCAATCAATGTTCTCTTCTACCTGGACCGCCGGATTGCCCAGAAACAAGGTCCTGGGAGGAATTTTCGATACGACAAAAGACCTTGCTCCTGCAATCGCTCCGTCCCCCATTGTGACTCCTTTGCTGATCATCGCTCCGTCTCCGATCCAGCAATAGTCGCCGATCTTTATGGCAGAGGCGATCTTATACCCTTTCAAATGAATGGTATGGGCATCATAATCGCGGATGACAACGTTCCGCCCGATCAGGCAGCGTCTTCCTATGCTTATCTTCTTCGCACAGACAATCTGACAATTGATGTTGCAGCCTGCGCCTTTTCCTCCGCGGAAAATCAGCTGTCCACCCGGGAAAATCTGGATGTCGGCACCAGCCCAGACCGCAAAATCGTCATCAACATTGAAGACGGCATCTTTCCCGACCAGAATTCTGGTCTCCATGCGGGATTTTCTGAATTTCTTCACTCCGACGAACAAAATCCCGTTCACATGAATTTCCGCCCCTTTGGCAATATCCCATATGCAGTGTGAATAAGGCAGGATGAACTTCCCGCGGAGTATATCGGAATGAATTTCTTTCGTAAAAAAGTTCAGTTTGAGGAACTGCATCCAGATCAGCGGATTGCATCCCATCGCATGCCACATGTACACCAGGAGATTGATGATGGCGGAAATTCTGTTCCTGATCCTCTGTGGAATTTTATCTTTCCAGGTGATCGGGAAATACTTTTCCGCAACCTGCTCAAAAGGCAAATCGTCAACGTCCTTGAAAAAGGCATCTCTTGAAACATCCGGATGTTTCAGGGATTGCAGCAGATGATGATTCCTCTCCAGGACTTCCGAGAATAAGACTTTTTTCCAGAAGCACTGTTCCTTCACCGAATTGAAAAGTTCCTGTCCTTTTTCCGTATTGCAGATCAGCAATGAGGCGCCTTTGTCATCATCGAGCTCAGGAGCAACCATCTCAAGCCCCCAGAAATCCCCGAGAGTGATGTCGGCACGATGATGTGCGCTCTTGAAATCGCATGTATAACAGGAGGGACGGCAGAAAATCCCAGATCTCAAATATCCTCTTGTAAAGTTGTCAACAGTTCCTGTTCCATAATAGGACTTTCCGTTCTCAAATGTTGCTTTGAACGTAAGTTCCCGCCATCCCAATTCCTTGTTTTTCGCCTTGACATATGTAATCTTTGATCCATATTTTCTTTCCAGGGAATCCAGATGTTTCCTGAAAACCTTCGGAGAATTGATCCCTTTGCATATATAGTCGCAGACAATCAGATTCGAGGCATCCACAGCGTCCAGATACAGTTGAAGCGCCGACATCTGGCAGGGGCTGCCGCAGACAAGGACCTTTTTCCCCTGCAGAAGCAGATCTTTCACCTGCCGATAAAAGCCTTCCGTATCACTCTGGAGATACTTGGAACTCCGCAAACATTTCAGATCCTCAGGATTGTCCGTCAGGAAATGCCGCACGTGAAAATCTTCGGTGTAAACGGCGCCTCCGACATATCCTCCCGCCTGAAAAGTCTGATTTGCCAGCAGGGAAAAGGCTCCGCCGCTGGTGCTGTCCAGACGCACAGACAAGTCCTTATTCAAAAGAGCATAATATTCCGGCTTGAAGGTCCCGGTTTGCCTCAGACTTTTCAAATTCAGCTCGGGACAGACTTTTTCACAAAGATGACAGTCCACACATTTCGACCGATCAATCTCTGGATACCAGAATCCTTCCTTGTCTGTCCGGAAAGTAATCGCACCTTTCGGGCAGACATCACCGCAAGCCTTGCAGCCGGTACAGTTCTCTTTCTTTTTCAAATCAATCATATATGCCTTTCCCGGAAGAGAGATGGGGGAAACAACTTTTCACTGTGAAACGGGGTTAAGAATCCGGATTTACTATATCCTGCCGTTACCCCGATTGCAAGTCTTGACGCAAGTTCCTCCGTCCGGGACCGAAGCCTATGAAACAGAAGAAGCAATTTTGTCCCCTCGGGGGGAGCCATGGATCCGGGCCTTTGGAATGGCGTATCCTTTCCATCCGGAGTAGTTGCCGCCGATGGAATCAGCAGGCATCTTTCCTGCAGAAAACGGGAAGTCCCGGCCAAAGATGGAGGCGGAGGATGAAGAACGTCGCGGAAAACAAGCGGGAAAAATATCCTTACCTTAAAAATACAGCATCGTCCCGGACCAGGAATAGCCGACTCCGAAACCTGCAATCATGACCTTGAAATCCGGAAGAATCCGTTTCCCGTTTATCGCGTCCGCTATCGCTATCGGCAAAGTGGAAGAAACCGTATTTCCTGTATTCTCCAGATTCATATGAAATTTTGCGGGATCGATTCTGCAGATCTTCCGGATGGTGTCCAGCATGAATTTATTCGCCTGATGGAAAAGAAAATAATCCACTTCGTCTTTCCGCATCAAGTTCTTGGCCAGAATATCGTTCACGAGTTCAGGAACGACGGAAAGGGTGAAATTGAAAATTTTCGAGCCATCCATAAACAGATGGTTCGATGAATGAAACAAGCCGTTCCCATCAAACCCGGAATCATCGGCGGAACTTTTCTGGCGGGCGGCGCCGTTTTTTACAATCAGATTTTCAGCTCCGCCGCCGTCGGTCCCGAAAACGAAATTCCCGATCCGGGCAAAGCCGGAGGCGGACACCAGTGTTGCGGCGGCGCCGTCTCCGAAAAGAGAACGATTCCCCTTGTCCTTCGGATGAATGTATTTGCTGTATGTTTCCGCAGTCAGCAGAAGAATATGACTGGCAGACTGGGATTTCAGCAGCCCAGCCGCAAGTGAAAGTCCGTAAACATAGCCGGAACAGCCCAAATTGAAATCCAGAGCTCCTGACTTCACAGGAATCCCGAGCCGATTCTGAATGATGCAGGCGCTCGTCGGAAGAAAATAATCCGGACTTTGCGTGCAGAATAAAACAAAGTCGATGTCCGCCGGCCGGATCTGATGTTCGGAAAACAGTTTTTCCGCGGCCTTGACTGCCATATCCGCCGCAGTTTCCGATTCTCCGGCAAGATGCCGCTTGAGGATCCCCGTCTTTGCGGAAACTTTTTCCACGTTCCATTCGGGAAATTCCGCAATGAGTTCCTCATTTGTGAATTCCTTTTCAGGCAAATAACAGGAAACTGCTTGAATGTATGCGTCCATAGTCAACCATTTGTTTTTCAGTTCAAGGTTCTGCCGCCGTCGACAACAATTTTCTGCCCGGTCATCCAGCCGGATGCCGGACTCAAGAGGAAAACAATGAAACCGGCTATCTCTTCCGGAGTCCCGTATCCGAAGGGATACAACTTCTCGTTTTCATTGAACTCCTCTTCCGTAAATGTCATTTTTTTCAGTAATTCAGTCCGGACAATACCCGGCATCAGGGTATTGACTCTGATCTTTCTCGGTGCAAGCTCTTTTGCCAGAACACGGGCGTAAGCCGCCATTGCCGCCTTTGCAGAAGCGTATGTTGCGGACCCGGTCTCAGCAATGCAGTCGGCCAGAAATGAGGAGATGAACACAATGGAAGCTCCTTTTGAAATCTTCTTCCCCTGCATCAAGTCCGTCATCAGGTTTACTGTCCCGAAAAAGTTGGTTTCAAACAAAGCCAGGAGCCTCTCGTGTGTGATATAGCGGCATGGCATTGTGTCTGAAGTTCCTGCACAATGGACAATTCCGTCAAGCTTCGGGAGCTTCTCCGTCATCGCCGCGACTTCAGGTTGATTCCTCTGATCCGCGGAATAGACAGTGTGTCCCTCTCCGGCAAGCAGAGACAAGGTTTCCTCAAGCCGCCCCTGATCCCGGGCAGTCCCGATCACCTTTGCACCCATTTCTGAACATGCAACGGCCGTCGCCCGTCCGATACCGGAAGAGGCTCCGGTAATCAGAATCGTTTTTCCGCAAAGAGAGAAGTCAGGCATTTTTCTTTTCCTGTATGAAATCAAAGAGATCTTTCACGGTATCGCATGCTCTGATCTCGTCAGCGGTAATATTGAGGTTGAACTCCATTTTTACCATAGCTATGATTCCCAGCGTACTTAATGAATTCCAGGCGTCCAGTTCAGTGAACACCGTATCGGCGCTGATTGCCCCCTCTTCCATATCCTCAAATTCATCGGCAAACCTCTTGACGAAATCATCCAGACTCATTCCGTTATCTCCTTATCGTTCGTTGAACTGCTCCGATTCCTCACAAAAAACATCCAATACAGACTCCGCTTCCGTGTGCTGTTTCCGCATCCTGAGTGTCTGCATTGTATGAGACACGCCCAGGGGCGGCACAATACAACTCCTGTTATACCAGCTTATATGGGAAGACGACTCCTCACATGGCTCACAATCAGGATTCTGGTCCTCCTGTCGATGCCGAAGACATATACGGAGAACGCCACACTTAAAACAGAAATCAAAGTTACCACGCAGAATCTCAGGAATCCCGGTCCCATGTAAAATCGGGTCAGCAGAGGCAGTATGACCGAGACACAGGCAACTGTCATTGTCGGGAGCAGAAGCTGTCTGCAATAGTATCCGGGTGAAATCTTATGTATTTTCCAGAGCAGAAATATTTTGACGATGAACGCCGCGGTAAAGCCCCCTGCAATCTGCACAATGAACAACGTTTCCGGAGGAAATCCGTTCTTGAAGAAAAGATAGGAAACAGGCAGAACAAGCAGAAACGCGGTCCCCGCCAACAGCTGATTTTCCTTGATTCGGCCGATGGCGCGGAAAACAGAACCGAATGAAAGATCAAAAGACTGCACGAGAGTATAAATTAAAATCAGCCTCGTAAACAGCACCGCATAATCCGGAACTTTTGAAAGCCATAACCGCAAGATGGTTTCCATTTCCAGCAGCAGGGGAAGCGTTAGAAAAAGCAAAAGATAAAAAGTAAAACGGGCACTCCCGAAAACTAGATGATTCATGTATGTAATATTGTCAGCGGCATATGCTTTGACAACCTGCGGATCAACCGCAAAGCGGAAATTATTGACAAATCCCGTCACTGCGGCATTGACTTGAAAAGCGATGGCCGCCGCGGCATTGATCACCGCTCCGAAGAAAATGTTCAGCAACACATTCCCCCCTTGAATCATAGCCATCAGAGCCAGACTCCCGAACAAATACCAGGAGGAAAAAGATAACATCTGCGGCAGAAAAAATCGGTCATGAACCAGACGGAAACGGTACGAAGGAAAATTCAGCCTGCAAAATATGAAATACACGGAAAAAATACAGACAGTCACAAGAAACGACAACAAGGCATACAAATTCAGTTTATCTGCGGATAGCGTCTGCAGCAGGAATACCATTCCCAGTTTCAACACCGCTTCCAATATCCCGAGATAGGAAAAAAACACCATCCGTTCATGAGCAATGATCGCCGCATTGTAAGGCACCTGGAGAACCTCCAGAATGCACGTCAGTATACAGAACTGATAAACAAAGTTCATGGCTCCAATCCGGTCTGGCGGAATATTCAGACTCGTATTGACAAACCACAAGCCTAGGGTTTCGGCAATCAACAGAATCAACGCCGCAAAATAGACATGGATGGTCACGCTCGTGGCAAATGCAGCGGCGGCATCCCCCTCCTTCTCCTTCCCCAGTTCAAAAGCGATATAACGGTTTGTAGTACCGCTCAGCGCCCCGTTGAAAAATGCCATCATGATGACAATACCGCCGATCAGATTATAGATGCCAAAATCAGATTCTCCCAGGACTCTCAGTACCACCCGGGTCGTGTACAGCGTAATCAGCATCAGCAGAAGCATGCGGATATACAGAAATACAGTATTTTTGATAATGCGTGCGCTATTAAGCGAATATTTCATTGCATTTCTTCTTGAACGGACAGCTTTCCATTGAAAAATTGGAGTAAAGACGATTGACTTACTATATCCCGTCGTTTGCCGATTGCAAGTCTTGCCATAGACTTCGTCCCGTGTCCGGTATTGGGTTCCGAAGCTCTCGAATGAATTTTCTCCCCGGCCCGGAGCCGCAAGGATTCAGAGAATGCTCCATCCTGAAGCGGGCCAGAAGCGGGTCTGAGTCAGATTGACGTGTTTCCGGATTCTGACACGTCTTCATGTTTCACCGTTCCGCAGAAGTGCTTCTTTTTTTTGCATGAGCTGAGCCTGAATTGAACGACGATCCCGCATCCTTATTCCTTTATAATACTGATAATACTGATAATACTGAACGGAATGCCATCCATCTGCACGGTTCTTTGCCGGACTTCTGATCCGATGCGGTGAACTGACTACTTCCCCTGCTCGGACTTGAAAATCAATCTTTGCTTCGTTCCGATTCCGACGGGGGAGGGGGGATGCCTCCTCATTCCTGCCGGAGCGATCAATCGACTCTGCACCCGGCCGCGTCAGCGCAAAAATGCAGACATGGCAATCAAGGAGATATGATATCCTCCCATGTCACTGCTCCGGAGAAGAAATGACGGGCAGAATTTCCGTTGGGAAATAAGAAGGATTTCTGTAAACGGAGACAAGCTCACAGGGACACTTCCCTGAGATATTTCCTGCGAGTCAAAAAGTTCTGAAAATCCTTCTTCTGCCATGAGGAACGGGGAAGAGTTTTCGCCACTGTCTGCCTGTTTTGTCCGCAAGGCTCCCGGAACACGTGAGTATCCTGAAGAATCAGAGCGCATCACAAGATGCCGCCTTACTACTCATGCCGCCCGCAGCACATACATTCATGGGGAACAAACTCCGGGGAAAGAGGAAAGACGCCCTGCATCCATTTCATTCAGCAGTTTATACGATTTCCTCACAGGATACCAGACTTTCTTCCATGACTTTCCGGCAGTAACCGCAGGTGCGGCAATTCCGGGAACAGGCGGATCGGAACGTCCAGTATTCTGCCGGGATCCGTGTATTGTCAAGCACCTGCCCGCGGAAAAGAATTCCATGTCCCGGTTCGGTCAGATCAAACAGATTTCCTCTGAAGTGTCCCGAACAGTAGGCCTCCATGACCAGACGGGGATTGCAGTGGGTCCGTGTCGCCAGTTTGATCCGGGAAGTGATTTTCTCATAATGGGCCAGGTCCTCCGGGCGGATCAGAGTGGAATAGGCAAGATAGTCCAGCTTCCGGTCCTGCTTCCGGAAAAATCGTCTGCAGAAAACCGGATCCGCGTTTCGGGAGCAGTTCTTGAAATCCATTTCTCCCATGTGCGCGACCAGGTTGTCATGAAAAATCTGGGCGGCGCAGTTCCTGAGGCAGCCGCTGTTTGCCAGCAGACACACGGATTTGCCGTTTTCCGCAGCCCGGTCCGCAAGAAGCTGAAGCTGGTCCGGAGAATAATTCAAGTCCCGCTGGAGGCAGAAGCTGTCGAAAAGTTCCCCGGCATACTCCAATGCATCCAAAGTCCCCAGTTTCATATTGACTGAACTGCGCAGCGGCAGATCAGGAAAATGCCGTTTCAGAACGTCGGCGATGAAGAACGAGGCTGTGGTCACAGCATCCAGCAATCCCCGTTCCAGAAAAAAAGCCGCGCGGTCCAGCACCTGCTTCGCCAGAGCGACGCTGATGCAGCTGGTGCCGTAACAGTTCGCATTCAAAAGCAGATTCAGCCTGACTCCGGAATGCTTCAGTTCGAGCAGATCCTCCAGCAGAATTTTTCCCGCCTCGTCCTCTTCCAGTCCGGAAGCAAGCGCGGCGGGGGATCGCGCCCCGGGATCGTTTCCCGCCGCAAAATAGACTTCGTCCACCAGGGGACGATAATCCTTTACAATTTCCGGGAATCTTGACTCTCCCCCTTCGTCCGGATACTGATACCCCACGGTGAAATTCATTTAATCCATTTTCCATTCTTTATGACGCTTGAACGGTTTGTAAAATTTATGCGTCAGTTTGCCTTGTGCCTCCAGATGGGCATAGCAGGCGCGTATGCAGCCGCGTGCGCCTTCAATGGCCGGATTGTTCCTCGCATGCATGATTTGAGGGCAGGGGCCTCCGTTCCCGCGCGGGGAACCATAGTATTCCGCCGAGAGATACTGATTCATGAATTTTTCCTCCGGCAGCGAATAGTCCGGATTCCAGAAGGGGTTGTATTCCCTGACTCCTCCGCTGTATGCGTTGGAACAGCGCGCGAGATCCAGATTGCAGTGTTCCACAGTGATGTCCCCGACTTTGAATTTCACGCTTTTGTCCGCCGGAATCGCATTGCCGGAACACATCCTGACACAGCATTTGCATCAGTCGCACAAAGTTCCCGGGAGAATGGGCGGATCGCATTCCAGTTCGGCTTCCGTGATCAGGAAAACCACCCGGACCATCGGCCCGAATTCCGGAGTCAGGATCATTTTGCTCCATCCGATTTCCCCGAGATTGGATACCACGGCGGCAACACGGAAACTGATCGTCACATCCGGAGCGGGCAGTCCGGGTGCCACAGGACGGCTGACAAACGGCCGATCCGTTCTCGGATGCCGGTAATCCGTATAGCCTTCATGACTGAAGGCATCCCAGTTCGGAAGCGGGACAGCCTCATATCCATGGTCTTCAATAAAACAGACCACCTGCCTCAGAACATGGGGCATATAGCGCCAGTTCATGCCGGAGTATCCCATAAACTCATAGATTGAAAAAAACGTCCCTTCCTCAATGCCGCGCAGGTATCCTCTGGGAATCCGGAATCCCAGTCCGATAATCCGTTTGGCATCCGGGAAGATATAGCGGGGATCCATCTGTCTGGGCGCTCCCTCCCAGCCGTCCATGGATCCGATCCGGCAGATATCCGCCCCGCACGCTTTGGCAAACTTTTTTACAGCACTGGCAGTCAGCATTTTTTCTCCCGATTTGTATTTTCCAGGCTTTGAAACTATAATACCATATTCCGGAGAGATGCTTTTTACATGTCAGAAAAAATCAATTGCATACCACTTTCATCCATCCGAAGAAGACTGGACGCACTGCCGGTTGGAACCGTGACCGGACAGGAACGGAACAGCAGGCAGCCTGTTTTGTTCCTGCCGAAAAACATTTCTGTCTGGAAGGGAACTGATACGGATCACTTCCACAAGGCCTACTGTCATCACCGCATGATTCTGAAAATTCTTCTGAAGGGGGAGGCCTCCACCAATATTGAAGGAATCCGCTACCGGATTCTGCCTGGGGACGCGGTGCTCTATTTTCCCTACCAGACTCATTCCACGGAGAAGGACAGGGAAAACGACTCCATTGAATATCTGGCTGTCTCCTTTGTCGCGGGACTTGGCGATTATGCAATGCTGAGCTCCCTGAAAAACCGGGTATTCCGTCCGGATCTGCGGAAGATACTCCAGCTGGCGGAATCCTGTTTTGCCAGGCTTTCTCCGGAGAAGGCCGTCTACCTGCTCGGTCTGCTGCTTGCGGAAGCGGCCGGGAATACGGTTGCCGGCAGTCCTGCTTCCACAGGAGATCCGCGCTTCCGGATGATCGCCGATTACATCCGGCAGCATTGCATGGAACCGATTTCCATCAAAACCATTGCTGCGGCTTTTGAACTTTCTCCCCAGACTGTCCGGAGAATCTTCCGCCACAATCTTCCGGGCGCCTCGCCAGGCAGGCTGCTCCGGGAACAGCGGCTCGTCCGTGCGGGAGAACTGCTGACTCAGACATCGCTCAGTATCGGCGAGATAGCCAGAATGTTTCTTTTTTCCAATCCTTTTGTCTTTTCCAGAGCCTTCAGGAAATCAATGGGGGTTTCCCCGAAGGAATACCGTTCCCGTGCCGGACGATGACGCCGCGGAAGCCGAAGTCCTCCTCCGGGTGATTGCATCGCATCCATTGATCCAGCACAATCTCTTTCTCTGTCCATGGAATGCTGTATGCAAGATCCCCGGCATTATTGATGTGAGAATGCCGGAAAGCGGATTCGCGGAGGAAGGAACGGGTGCCCGGACACTGTGCTTTTTTCACCCTGAGTGCAGCAGCCATGCGTCCTCGGCAGGGGAGACCCATGCCGCATCGGCAGAAAGCAAAAACGCAATGAACGCCTCATCCATTCCGATATTCAGGGCGATATTTTCCGATCCCGGAGAATCTTCTCCGCAACAGGAAGGCATGCCAATGCCTGCGTTGGATCTGGCGCTGCGTCTCCTCCGCGAGGCGACCGACTGACTCCGTCTTTTCCCGTTTCCCTGATGTCGGAATCTTTCCGCTCTGCTGCGGGAAGTGGGGAAGGAGGAAAGAAACTCATGACTGCACAGGGAAACAACAGGAATGGAGAATTTGACACGCTGAATTCCGCTGTCCATCCTTGATTGATATAAATACATATAAATCAAGGGAACCTCTATCAATGCTTTTTTTGACAGAAATCTCGTTTGTTTCTATTTGA
>CAJMAW010000085.1 GCA_905211485.1 uncultured Lentisphaeria bacterium
TCGGGCAGTTGCTTAAGAGCTCTGTGCAGGGCCTCATACCGTAAGTTCCGAAATACCGTTTCCTCCACCGATTCCGGGGGCATTGCCGCCCGACTGTATAGAGAAATCTCGGTAAGCTCTGAATGTTCATAATGCCTGTCCCATTCATTGAGAATGGAAAGGTCGTCCAATTCAAAACCGTCTATTACCTCGAACAGCTCTCGTGTTATCTGTAATTCCTGCATTACACCTTGTCCGTCCCGAAAGGAAAGATAATGCTTGTCCTGTCGTTTGGAAAGTGTATAGGGATTGTCTTTGTCTTTTCTGCGTTTTGGGCGCTTCTTGTCCATAGTCGTTACCTCCCAACTTCTGCAATCCCGTACACGCTGTCAACCTCCTGCTTGGTAATATTCCGGCGTTTCAGCATCCGGCTTACGATTTCCGAATCTTCCACGGAGATGGTCCCGAGCAGGACAGGCTGCCCGGTGCGGTAGGCGGCTTCCACCTCGTTCAGAATCGCATTGAATTTTTCGCGTTTCGTCTTGTAGACGCAGTCGTTGAAATCGTGGCGCTGGCATGGCTTGTTCGTCGGGATGACGACCACATCCAGCTTGTAGATCTGGTGGAATTCATTGGCTTCCGTTTCCGCCGTTCCGGTCATGCCGGCAAGTTTTGTATAAAGACGGAAATAATTCTGAATGGTGATCGTGGCCAGAGTCTGCGTCTCTTTTTCAATTTCAACGCATTCCTTGGCTTCCAGCGCCTGATGGAGTCCGTCGCTGAAACGGCGGCCGGGCAGAATGCGCCCGGTGTGCTCGTCCACAATCAGGACCTTGTTGTTCTGGACCACGTAATGCACGTCCTTTTCAAAAAGGCAGTACGCGCGGAGAAGCTGGGAAATATTCTGGAGACGCTCGCTCTTTTCCGAAAAACGCTGCTGAAACTCCTGTTTCCGGCGGGCTTTCTCCTGAAAATCGGCAGAAGGATCGTTGTCGATGTCATGGAGGCTGTTCAGAAGGTCGGGCAGGACGAAGGCATCGGGATCGCCGGGGGAAATCGCCAGACGCCCCTTCTCCGTCAGATCCGCCTCATGCTGCTTTTCGTCCATGGAAAAGAAAAGGTCCGCCTGGACATCCTGAAGCATCCCGCGGTTCTGATCGCTGCGAACAAACATTTCCATCTTCTCGAGTTTCTTCAGAATGGCGGCATCCTCAAGAATATGTTTGAGCTGTTTGTGCTGGGGCATCCCCATCTTGACCTGAAGAAGTTTCAGGATGGCGTCATCCATCTTTTCAGGATCGGCGTTCGGATCGGAGAGGGTCTGCCGGGCTTCCTGTATCAGACGCGAGCAGAGAAGATTCTGCCGGTTGTACAAGTCGGCGATCAGGGGGCGGAGCTTGTCGAACTGATGCGTGGAAACGGCCACGGGTCCGGAAATAATCAGCGGAGTCCGGGCTTCGTCGATCAGAATCGAGTCGACTTCGTCGATGATGGCGTAATAGTGATCGCGCTGGACAAGGTATTCCTTGTCGGAAGCCATGCCCATGTCGCGCAGATAATCGAATCCGAATTCGCTGTTGGTGCCGTACGTGATGTCGCAGGCGTACTGGGCGCGGCGTTCGGCGGGGCTCATGGTGTTCTGAATGCAGCCTACGGTGAGCCCCAGGAATAAAAAGATCTGACCGACCCATTCGGAGTCGCGCTTCGCCAGATAGTCGTTGACCGTCACAAGCTGACAGTTCTTTCCGGTCAAGGCATTCAAGTAAAGCGGAAGCGTGGCGACCAGCGTTTTCCCTTCCCCCGTGGCCATTTCCGCAATCTTCCCCTGATGAAGGACTATGCCCCCGATCAGCTGAACGTCGAACGGAACCATATCCCAGACGAGATCGTGGCCGCAGACATTGAAGGTCTTCCCGCAGAGTCTCCGGCAGGCGTTCTTGACTGTGGCAAACGCTTCGCACATCAGATCGTCCAGAGTCTCTCCCTTTGCCAGACGATCCTTGAATTCCTGGGTCTTGGCGCAAAGCTGCTCGTCGGTCAGAGCCATATAGCTTTCATCCAGGCTGCGTATCTTCTGCACCAGAGGGATCAGGCGCTTCACGTCACGCGCGGACTTGTTTCCGAAAATCTTTTTCAGAATGGTACTTAACATGAAAAAACACTTTCCTCCCAATCAGGATCTGGAACCGGGCACATCCAGGGGAATTTCTTTTTTGCAGAGGGGACAATCCTCCGGTTCATATGTGGGGAGATTCAATTTGATCAGGCTGTGGAAGGGAATGCCGAAGTCGGGCTTTTCGCTGCTGCGGTCCGCAATCACGGCGACGGCAACGGGAATGCCGCCGTGTTTCCGGACCAGGTCAATCGTCTGCTGCACCCGACCGCCCTTTGTCACAACGTCTTCCGCAACGATGATTTTTTCACCGGGCCGGATGGAAAATCCGCGTTTCAGCACCAGCATGTCGTTCTCCTTGTCCGCGAAGATGGCGTCGATCTGAAGCGCCCGCGCGATCTCCTGCCCGACGATGAGTCCGCCGACGGCAGGCGATATCACCGTCTCCGCCCCCAGGTCTCCGATCCGTTCCGCCAGAGTCCGGCAGAGACGCTCCGCGACAAGAGGTTTCCGGAGGATCAGCGCGCACTGGAAAAAGCGGTCGCTGTGCAGGCCGCTGCGAAGTTTGAAGTGTCCGGTCAGGAGAGCGCCCGCCGACTGGAAGGCGTCGATGATTTCCTGTTCTGTCATCTGCGTCATAATTCTCAAAAACCTCCGAAAGTATGAAATAAGCTCAAATCAGTCTGTGTTTGAACGGGAATCAGCGGAAAGTATCCGGGGACGAAGGTTCGATCCAGAGATGGAAATCCACAGTTCTGTCCCCGAGTTTCAAAGTGATCATGGTATTCAGACGGGTCAGAAGCAGCGCATAGGGAATTTTGATCTCCCCGCCGGGAACAGCCACGGCGACATTGCATTCGCCGAGAATCGATTCCGCCTCGCGGACTGCGACGATCAGATGATGCAGTTTCGCCAGTTTCCCGCGGAGTTCCGCATCGAATTCATAAGGCTTATGGCATTTCGGGCATAAGACCTGAAGGTTTTCCCCGGCAAGCTCCATCAGGTTGAATTTGACGACTCCGGAGCAGCCCGGTTCGACACACAGGAAATCCACCTGTGCCTTGCTAGTGTTCATCCCGTTTTTTTCAGTCATATCGTCGAGTCCCGTCGATTCGTGGATCATTCTGCATGAAGTTTTATTTTCCGCAGAGTTGTTCATTCTGATCCGTTTCAGTTCTGTTTCCGTTTCACGGCGCGTTCAGCGGCCTGTCCCGTGTGCATACGCACACAAGAGTTTACTATAGCACGGAATCTCCGCGGTGAAAAGTACAAATCGGTGATTTTTCCCGATTTCTTTTCCGTTTTCAGGGAGAAGGCCTTGAAAACGGAAAAAGAAAATCCCTTTGCAGGATTGAAAAATCAGCGGGGAAGTGGTAGTTTATAGGATCTACGGATGCAAAAAGCTAATTGTTGAGGAGTTTTTTCGTAAGATGATTACCAAGCAGAAACTGGAAGACCTCATCGTGGCGGCCTCCGCCGTCGACAATGAGGAGGCGGTGCTGAAATTACTTGATTCAATGGATGATGTCGACCTCCCAGTACTGAAGGAAGCTGCTGGAAATTTTGAATTCCTCTTTGAGGCCTGGGAAGAGGACACGTCCGATTCCGATGACAAAGCGAAACTCTGCGTTCTCCTCGCCGAAAAAGGCATTCTCGACAATCCTGTTTTCCGCAATGCGCTGAATCACGCGGTGAAAAAACTCCTTCCTCCGTACATTGCCAGTCAGTCCGTTGTGAAAGCGGTCGGGGCAAGGGACCAGAACGTCTCGCCGCACGACGCTGCGCTCCGGCTAAAAAAACTCCAGCATCTGCGTTCCACAGCCCTGGTCTACCAGCAGGATTCCCGTACCTGGGGAAAGATCAGCAACATCGACAAAGTCACGGCGACCATTGCGGTCAATTCTCTGGATACGGGAAGCGTCTCTTCCATGCCGATTGCCACGGCGCTGCTCAACGCGCATTTCTTCGACACGACTCCGGAAATGCTTAATCTCCTCTATCCGGGCAAACATTCCTGCCGGGCGGCAAGGGAATACAGAAGGGTCTTCCAGAAGCATTCGCTTTCGGAACTTTCTGAACACAAACTTGCGGAAATCGTCCAGAATCTCATGGTGCCGGACATCATGACGCCGGAGGCATTCCGTTCCTGGTGGGAGGATACGCAGAGCAGTCCCACCCAGGCGAAAGGCAAACGCTCCTTTGAAGATGCAAGAAGCATTCTCGAACTTTACACCCTCCTCAGGGAAACGGCGGATTCTCCAGCCGGGGCGAAGCTGTCCCCGGAATCGGCGGAAAAACTGACAAAGCTTTTCGGTCGTCTCCGCAGGGAAATGACTCCGAAAGACATCGAAATGCTGGCGGAATCCATCTCCTCTCTTGCGGAAGCAAATTCTGCGGAGATTCTTTCCTCCATGTTTGCGCCGCTCCGCGGAAAGGCGCCCTTCTGGCCGGAAAAGATCTTGGAATCCATTCCGCTCAAGCAGCTTGAGACCTGGGGACGTCTTTCGGTGAAACATCTCGGGGGGCTGGTCAAGGCAACCTCGCTGCTGTATTCTCCGGAAGAGATGGCGCAGTTCTCGCTTCATCTCCCGCTGCGCTGTCTCACAGTCTTCTTTGAAGCGGTGCCTTCGGATACGGTCATGGAAGCGATTATGAAAGCCAGGGTCCTTTCCTCCGACATTGTCATGTGGATCTGGAAGAACAGGACAAAAATCTCCTCCTATCTGACATCCGGAATCGACATGGAAAAAGTCATTTCCGCTCTTTCCATCGAGGATCTTCCCAAGGAATGGTCGGCCGCACAGCGCGAACTCAAAAAACAGCTCTTTGAAAAGGCCGACTTCCAGAAATTCGTCATTGAAAATGCCGATGGAGACATTCCCTCCATCATCAACGCCCTTCAGAAATACCGCGGTTTCCAGCCCGGGGAACGTCAGAGCATCATGGTCAAGCTCGCACGTCATTCCGATGAACTGAAGGCCTATATCGAAGGCGGGGAAGGACGCAAAATCATGGGGGCCCACGCCGCTTCCGCGGAACATCCGCCCCTGACCTCCATCCGTTCCCAGAAACGCCTTGCGGCAGAACTGGAAAATCTCATCAAGGTTCAGATTCCGGAAAACGCCGCCGCGGTCGCTCTTGCAAGAAGTTTCGGCGACCTCCGCGAAAACGCGGAATACGATGCCGCCAAAGAACGGCGCAGATATCTGCATAAACGCCGTTCCGAACTGGAAAAAACGCTTTCCTTCATTGAAGCAACCGATTTCAAAAACGTGCTCGTCAAGGACACTGTTGTGCTCGGATCCCGTGTCAGACTGGAATCTGCCTCGGGCGAAACGCTTGAATACTTCCTTCTCGGCGCATGGGACGGAGATCCGGAAAACAACTGCATCTCCTACAAAACCAAAATCGGAGAAGCCCTTATGGGGCTGAAAATCGGCAGCCGGGTGAAGATCCCGGAAAAAGGCGAATTCCTCGTAAAGGAAATCCTGCCGCTGCCGGAGGATATGAGAAAACAGCTTGCCTGCGAAGACTGACACACGGGAGTTTCATGCCGCTGAGTTCACCGGATCTCTGGATCAGAGAAAGAGAAAAAAAAACAGACCGCCGGAGAGAAATGTTTTTTTCTCCCGGCGGTCTTGCCGTTTCCCGGTACGAAATCTCCGCCGGGCAGGCTCTAGCGGGAAAGCGCCTTCTTTTTTTCAGCGATCTTCACATCCGTTCAGCCACGACGCGTTCCTGCCTGCCAGGAGGAGGTGGCGGAATGGGGGAAAAAGGCGGCGGCAGGACTTTCTGCCTCCGCTGGAAAGGAACGGCCAAGCCTTTGAGGGATCTCCTCTTTGAGGGAATGGAAATCGTCAGGCCGGACATTCTGCTTTTCGGAGGAGACCTTCTCGCCGAATCCGCATGGATGGACGATGCGTTCCGTCTTCTGAAAGCCCTGCCCTGCCCTCTCAAACTCGCCATCCCGGGGAACTGGGACAAGCGGAGACGCCGCTGGATGCCCCAGTCCGTCTGGCAGGACGCCTTCCGGAACGCCGGATTCCACTATCTGCGGAATGAAGCATTCCCCTGCGGAGACATCCTCTTCTACGGAATGGACGATTACAAAATCGGAAATCCGGTCTACCGGGGAGAGTTCCGGACAAGAGGAGCGGAAAACAAATTCCGCTGCCTTCTCTCCCACAATCCGGACTCCATACCCGAGGCCTTCCGCCCGGAAGAGCTGCATGACATTGATCTGATCCTCTGCGGACACACTCACGGCGGACAGATCCGCCTTCCCTTTTTCGGCGCAGTCAAAACCTCTTCCCGGTACGGGAAAAAATTTGAATACGGCATCTACCGCCTTCGCGGAGGAAAAACGCAAATGATCCTTTCCTCCGGAATAGGATGCACTTTCATTCCCCTGCGCCTCTGCTGTCCTCCGGAAATCGTCTGGATTCAATTCATCTGATTTCCAAGCGTGTTCCGCCGTTTCCTTTTCCGTCTAGACAACGATTCCGGGCTCCTCAGAAAAGAGGCAGTTCCAGCGCCTGACGGCGCCGGAATACGACCGTACTCCGGTATCCGGCAGCGAGCGCCGCATCCAGAGCCTCCTGAAAACCGCAGGCAATCTGAGCCGGCTTATGGGCGTCCGAACCGAAGGTCAGTTTCATTCCCGCCTGGAACGCGGCCTTCAGGAGATGCTCAGACGGGTAGATTTCCCTTGCAGGATATCTCAGCCCCGCTGTATTCAGTTCCAGCGCAATCCCCCGGGCGGAGGCGGCTTCAAACACCTCGTTCATCTTCCGGAGAAAACGGCGGGGATCCGCGGGGAGGAATCCGAATTTCTTCGGAAGATCCGGATGCCCGAGGATCTGAAAACGTTCCGTTTCAACGAAGTCCAGCAGAAGCTCCGCATAACGTTCCCAGATGCGCTCCGTGCCGATTTTTCCCCATTCATCGGTTTTTGCAGGATCATCAAAGGGGAAACCGTCCACGTGGTGAATGGAACCGATCAGGTAATCCAGCGGCTCTGTTTCCTGGAGGATTCCGCGGGCTTCGCCCATCCGCCCGGGAATATAGTCCATTTCCGCGCCGTAGAGAATTTCCACCCCGGAATCCGCAGCCTTCAGACGCAGATCCGAAACCATCTCCCGGTAGAGGGGAAATTCCTCCGGACTCATTCTCCACTCATCACACGCCGGCCAGGGCGCGTGGTCGGAAACCCCCAGGAAAGAAAGTCCGTTCCTCTCTGCAGAGAGAAGGTATTCTTCCGGAATCCCCTCCGCATGATGACAAAGCGTCGTATGAGTATGCAGATCGGCAGGGATTGTTTTTCGTGCAGTTCTCTCAGGATTCTTCATCGGAGTCTTGTCTTCTCATTTCTTCCGGAGGGATGAGTGTTTTCTCTTTTCTCCGCCTCCACTCCCTCCGTCATTTTCCGCCGTGATTCTCCCGGCGTCCGATCTTCCGAGATGCAATGACAGGGGGGAGAGGATCCGGAAAAAAGAAAGAAAACAAGAATCCCATCCTCCTGACTACTGATATTGGAGCTGACGTTTCAAAGTGATCACGGCGCGTTTCACATTCTCATCGGAAAGGAGCGACTTTTCCACATGCCCGACCGCATGAATGACAGTGGCATGAGAACGTCCGCCGAAAGCCAGTCCGATTTCCGGCAGGGAATGGCTGGTCATTTTCCGGCTCAGGAACATGGCGAGCATCCGGGGCTCAGCGATGTTTTTCGGACGTTTTGATCCCGTGATGTCGTTAACGCGGAGTCCGTAATAATCCGCCACAACCTTCTGGATGGCTTCAATGGAAACCTTCCTCGTTTCGGCCTCCTGGTTCAGGAAGTCGCGGAGGACGATTTCCGCGGTGGCGGGAGTGATCTGGAGTCCGCCCATGGCGGAGGAATAGGCGGTCAGACGCATCAGCGCGCCCTCCAGGCGCCGGACGCTCGAAGTGATATGCGACGCAATGAAGGAAAGGGTTTCATCGCTGTGCTTCATGATGTGGTTTTCCTGCTTCTGACGCAGAATGGCGAGACGCGTCTCGAACGATGGCGGCGTAATCTGAGTAATCACCCCGGATTCAGAGCCGATCCGCCAGACCGGGAATCTCGGACGGCTGTTTATCGGAAGTCAGGATAATCTGTTTCCCCGCGTGATGCAGCGTGTTGAAGGTATTGAAGAATTCTTCCTGGAGAGCTTCTTTTCCCCCCAGCTGGTGCACGTCGTCCACAAGAAGCAGATCCACGTTCCGGAAGAAATTCCGGAATTCAAAATGGGTCTTGTTCCGAAGAGAATCCGAATACGCATTGAGGAATCCTTCGCAGGTGGTGTAACGGACGATGGCCTCCGGGCGGTGCAGAAGCACGTCATTCGCAACTGCCTGAATCAGATGGGTTTTTCCCATTCCTGTGCTTCCATAGATGTAAAGGGGATTGAAGACTCCGGGAGACTGCGCCGCAGTCTGGGCGGCGGAATAGGCATAGCGGTTCTCCTCCCCAACGACGAAATTCCGGAATGTGAACACACTCTGGCAGTTTGCCGCCGCCGCCCGGGCCTGGGAAATGGATTGAAGCGATTCTCTTGTCAGGAGACCGTTTTCCGTTTCATCGGAGAAAGTCGGCGAATCCTCCTCGAAGGGCTCCTGCAAATCATGCATGGGCTGATGACCGTATTCAAAAGAATAGCTCACGTTGCGCCCGGCAGCCGCGCAGAGGGCATTTTCCAGGAAATTTCCGTAATGTTCCCGTATCCAGTCGCCGAAAAACTCATCGGAAATCCCGAGCAGGATCCTGTCATTTTCAAAAGTCAGCGGTACAATATTTCCGAACCATTGCTCATAAGCGGATCGGGAAAGTTTCTCCTCTATACAGCCGCAGGCGCCCCGCCACAGACGTTGAGCGGCATTTTCCTTGTCAGACATGACACCCTTCCTTATTACTATCTGATTCTCCCCTGACTTATTAACAAGCGGTTGAAGAGATGCTCCAGACACTTGAAAATCGCATAAGCCACACACCTTGATTCACTTCTTCCGTATTCTCATTCCTGAGAATCCGGATGAGGCTTCCGCCGCCCTGAAAAAAACGCTTTTTTTGAGTCTGAAAGGAGAAAAATCTCCTAACATTTTCCTAATACCAGACTTGGAAAAGTCAAGCGAAAAAAAGCAAAAAAAACGTATTTTTTCCCGGCCTGTCGCCAAGCATTAAAACCTCAACGGGATAGGACTTCCACAGTCAAGTTGTCAACAAGTTATCAACAGGCGGAACTCTTTTCCCGGTGGGAATTTACAATAGGTAAATTGCACCATTTTTCCGATTTGGCAAGTGCTTTTTCCGCACTTTTTCTGTATCTCGCTGATTTTGTGTTGAATTATTTTTTTTCGCGTGGCATATTACCGCCATGACATGAAAAAAACAAGAAAAATCCGGAGCCTCTTCATCCATGAACAAACGAAGCAGAAAACTTTTCCTGACGAATCACTGTCTCACCCCGCTCGAGACCATTCACGACAGTGCGATTCTCTGCGAAAACGACCGCATCATCGCCACCGGCGGAGCCTCCGCCTTTTCCCTTTCCGAACCCGGACTTGAAATCATCCGAGTCGAAAACGCCTATGCCGTCCCGGGCTTCATCGACAGCCACATCCACGGCATCGACAAATTCGACGCTTCCGATCCGCTCAGGACCGAATACGATCTCGCCTTCATGAGCCGGGAACTTGCCAGGCACGGCATCACCACATTCTTCCCTACGATCATATCGCGCCCGCGCGGGGAAATGATCCGTGCCGTCGCAGCTCTCGCCGCAATGATGGACAAAGGCTGTCTCGACGCCGACGCTCCCGGCATGCACATCGAAGGCCCTTTCATCAATCCTGAAAAACGCGGCTCCCAAGACCTCAGCTGCATCTGCGACGTAGACCTCGGATTCGCCCGCGACATCATCGCAGCCGGAAACGGACGGATCAAACTCATGACCTTCGCACCCGAACTCGACAACGCCGAAGAACTCATCGGGCTGATGCTTGAAAACGGCATCATCCCCTCCATGGGGCACAGTCTCGCGGATGAAAAGCAGACTCTCCGCGCCATCGACGCGGGCGCCCGAAGATGCACTTACATCTTCAACGGCATGCCGCTGCTGCATCACAGAGATTCGACTCTCACGACAATTGCGCTCACCGACAACCGGGTCGCCATCGAAATGATCGTCGACGGCGCCCATATACATCCACGCATGGTGGACATCGTCAGCCGGATTAAGCCCAAAGACAAACTCATCGGCATCAGCAACGCCGTCACTGCCCCCCGGAATGGTTCCGGCACTTCCTCCAGCGATCTCATCAAGAATCTTGACGGCATCATCACCGGCACAACCATGACGCTCGACAGTTCCTGGCTCCGGCTCGTCAGCTATTCCCACATGCCCCACACCGAGGCCGCCGCCTGTTTCACCAGCAATCCCGCCGCCGACCTCGGCTTGATCACCAGAGGCGAAATCAAACCCGGAAAACGCGCAGACATCACCTTCTTCGACAGCAAAACCAACCAGGTCCGAATGACCGTGTCCCGCGGAAACATCATCTACGACGCCGATTCTTCCTCAAGCTCTTTCCGCAACGGCAACGAGGATTCGGCCGCGCACACCGCAGGAGCATTCTGACAATGAACCACACTCTTTCCTCCCATTCCCGTCTCTGCCCGGAATACCGGCTTCTGGATTCCGGATTCAGGAGAAAACTTGAGCAGGTCGGGCCCGTCCGCATCATCCGTCCGGCGCTCAACGCCTTCTGGCGCCCTTCCCTCCCCGATTCCGAGTGGAAGCGCGCGGACGCCACCTTTGAACGCGATTCCAGGGGCGGCGGTCTCTGGACATGGAGCGGAAAACATTCCTCTCCTCCCGGAGACTGGAACATTTCCTGGGGCGGAGTGAATCTTCTCATCAAGCCCACTCAGTTCGGTCATCTCGGCTTCTTCGCGGAACAGGCGGAAAACTGGGCTTGGCTGCGTTCCACAATCCGTTCCATGCAGAGAAAAAACGGAAAGGACGGCGGCGGCCTCCTTCCCCGCACTCTAAATCTCTTTGCCTATTCCGGGGGTGCCAGCTTCGCCATGGCACAGGCCGGCGCGGACACATGCCATCTCGATTCCTCCAAAGGAATCATCGAATGGGCCAGAAACAACCAGAAACTCAATCCCGAAACGGAGGAACGCATCCGCTGGATCTGTGACGACGCCATGAAATTCGTCGCCCGGGAAGAACGCCGGGCGCACAAGTACAACGGAATCGTTCTGGATCCCCCGAGCTTCGGCCGCGGTCTCCAGGGACAGGTCTGGAAAATCGAGGACGGACTCCATGACATCCTGAACAGCTGCAAACGCATCCTCGACACGAAAACTCCCTTCTTCCTCCTCCTGAGCTGTCATTCCCAGGGATTTTCACCGGTTTCCCTGAAACGCTGTCTGGAAGAGGTCTTCCCGGAAAAGGACATCTCGATTGAGGCGGGGGAAATGCTCATCCCGGAGAAAAACGGCAAGATGCTTCCCGCGGGGCTCTTCGCCCGGCTGACCGGAAATCTTTCTTCCTGACCCCTCTCTTCCATTCCCAAGCGCGGGGAAGATTCTCTCTCCCCCCAAAAAAAAGTTATTCCTTCCGGAAAGAAAAAAATGAGCGGGACCAAAAATTTCCTCAAAAGAGAGAAAGATGAATCAATGAAAAAAAGATGAGCGGGAAAGAAGCAATCAGGCTCCTCTTTTTTTTCATATGCGCCGGAAAGCACCGGACTTCCGCCTCCAGGGAATACGCTTCCCGTGATTCATCTGGCAGCAAACTCTCTCATCCCAGTCCGGGTACATTCCGACTGATGAGAAATCGGATTTGCAGAAGCAGGCCCGCCCGGGTGATTATTCAAGCAGGGGGGGTCTCCCGGAACTCACGCGATCGAGATCGGCAAGGAGCTTTCTCCAGCTGAAAGGACGCTGCGCGGGATCGCGGGAGAGCGTCTTCTGGAGAAGACGGGAAAAATTCTCCGAAACCGCAGGATTGAGCGTATGCACGGGAACGGCTTCATGTGAAAGCATCTCCTTCAGAACAGCGGCCGGATTTTTCCCTGTAAAAGGAGGCTTCCCGGTGAGGAGGAAGTAAATGGTGGCGCCGAGTGAATAGATATCCGTCGTACAGGAAAGGGAGGAAGCGTTGTGGAACTGTTCCGGACTCATGAAGCCGGGGGTGCCGAGTCCATGCTCCGGCAGAGTCAGCACGGTTGTGCTTGTGGAATCCAGGGACTTAGCAATTCCGAAGTCAAGCAGGCGGATATGGCCCTTGTCGTCAATCATGATGTTGGAGGGTTTGATGTCCCGGTGCAGGAGTTTGAGTTTTTCCCAAGCGTAATTCAGAGCCTGCGCAAGAAGCGTCATGATCTGAATGGAAACGGCCTCGTTGAAATCATAACAGTTTTTCAGGCGGAGCTGTTCGAGCGTGTAGCCGTCTACATATTCCATAATGAGGCACATGTTGAGGCCGTCGTCCCAGGCTTCATAGACTTTGACGATGTTCTCATGATTGAGTCTGGAAAGCAGAAGCGCCTCTCTCCTGAAACGTTTGCCGGAAAGCGCCGGATCGTCATCCTGACTCATGCAGAGCATTTTCAGCACGTAACGCCGGACAAAATCGTTCCGCGGACAACAGAGGAACAGCGCTCCCATCCCTCCCTGTCCAATTTTCTTCAGAATCCGGTAGTTTCCCACGATATCTCCCGGACGAATCTCCGAAGGATCCTTCAGCTTCGCTTTCCCGCGGCAGTTCGGGCAGAACAGAAAATGACCATTCGCGCTTTCCTTCACCAGCGCATTCCCGCAGACCGGACAGACCGTTCCATTCTTTTCTCCTTCCAGGATGCTGAGAGGAAGCGTCTCTCCCGCAAAGGGAAGTTTCTTCGTCTTCCCCGCATTCCCCTGACTGCTCATGATGAAAAAAACTCCCTTCCCTGTTTTTCCCTTCTGTCTTTGTCTTGCCTTCCCCTGACTGTGAACACCCTGCGCACTCAGGATCTTTTACCCGGATCGGCTTTCCCATTCTGCCCCGTATTCAGCTGCGGGACGCCGTGTTTTCTTTCTTCCCCTCACGGCCGGCAGAAAAAAAGTCCATCATCCGCATCAACGGAAAAAAGAAAGTCTTATACAGTATTCCGCCTCTGTTTTTTTTCAAGGAGAAAGGAAAAGTGTTTGCTCCCTTTCCTGCTGAAAAAGACGAAGATCCGATTTTTCCCGTATCCGTTCTGGACGGAAAAAGTCAATCACAAGAAAAATGAAGAAAAAAAATACAGGGGAAAAACAACGGGCAGAAACAACGGGCCAATACACGTTCCCGAAGCTGTTCTTCGCGGGCCTTCATTGCAGCCACCACTGTCTCACTCTTACCCTCATACGATGTGGCTGTCAGTTTGCTGGCTTCTTCATCCAATTGGATATCTTTCTTTGTTACATACTTGAGACTACAGTACATAGGAGAGGTAAAACATACTTTACTGGAGCCTCTTCGATGATGGGAGGTGCTGAGAAAGCTGGCTTCGCTAACGGTTCCGGTTTGTCATTCACATACTGAGGACGAAGATCATCCGATTCAACACTGTGTGATATGCGAGAGAACATACATACGATACGAATGTGAAGACAGAGTCATTCGGAGTAGTTGGAGATTGTTCTGAGTGAAGTGGGATATCTGAAGTATCTGAACGAACATTAGGAACACTTGAGCTCTCTGATTCATTGTAGGAATCCTGGAAGGTGTCTGAAAACTCCACTTCGACATCATCACTAATGAAGTCAACTGTATCGGTCTCTTCTTCATAAGGAATCGAGTCTTCGATTGAAATTCGCTGCGTACTCAATCCCATTTTATCTATAACTCACAACACCTGAAAACAACAACCAAGATTTAGCACCTTCAGAAAAATGACACCATTGTAGATAGGACAAGGACCATCAACTTCTTGGGGTTCGATCCATTGATACGAATCATCTGTATTCTTCCGA
>CAJMAW010000086.1 GCA_905211485.1 uncultured Lentisphaeria bacterium
GATAATCGCTATCACCACCAGAAGTTCAATCAGGGTAAAACGATTCTGTCTCTTCCGATGTTCCCAGTCCTGCGCAATCCTGTCTTTTCCCGTCAGGGAGGACTCTTGAAAAAACGACACTTTCATCGTACTCCTCAATACGTTCATATTATTTCAGTAATAAAACGGATTGAACATCTTTTTCCCGGAATTCCAGCTCACACTGATGTTGTGATAATCCTTTGCGGCCTCCTCCAGGGGGATGGCTCTGGCATGGCCGTCAAAGAAGATCGTCACAACCGTGCGGGCGTGGCGGCCCGCGTAGTATTCGCGGTCAAGATTCCGGTTGTACTCCTTGTCCCAGGTGGAATAGCTGGGCGTGCCACCGATGATCGAAGGCGATCCGGGAAGACCGCCCACGCCCACATCATGATAGATGATTTTGTCTCCCGGACGCTTCACCATGGAAACTCTCAGAGGACTGCCGATCTTATAAGGGCCGTCTGCCTGCCAGAGGGAAATCGTCGTCCCGTAATGACTTGCCTGATAATAAAATGCGGGCCCATTCGACCCGAAAAAACCTTCGGGACACTTGAAACAGGAAACATCCCCCACCACAGGACATCCCGCCGGAGTACAGACTCTCTTTTTGTGAAGCCCCATCGCATCAATCAGGTAACACTGCCAGTAACGGCGGAAGTAAGAGGAAGAAGCTTCGTCAAGCATATACTGCATGTACTGGTTCGGATACCAGTCGTTGCTGTCATTCAGATAGATGGATGCTCCTGCAAAGATTTGTTTGATATTCGCCGTGCAGGTGATTCGCTTTGCGGTCTGTTTGGCCATTCCCAGAGCGGGGAGAAGCAGCGACGCCAGAATCGCGATAATCGCTATCACCACCAGAAGTTCAATCAGAGTGAATGCACAGCGGCTCTGTCCATTCCCGGAACACCCATTCCCGCGCGAAATGAAATTTCCTGTATAAAAATTCACCATTCCCAGACCTTCTCTTTTCCTCTCTTGCAAAACAAATTTGACTAATACAGCTTCTTCTCAGCCAATGATTCACCCCCGTCCGCCTTCTCGACCCGGCGTTCCCTCCGGGATATCGCTTCTCCGGGCGAAGTCATCATCCATCCAGCGGAAACTCTCATTCTCGATCCGCTTTTCTCTTTTTTTCACTTTACAGGTAAGGCAAGGAAGAGGGGATTCTTTCAATCCGCATTGTAATCGAAGAGATTTTTCAATCCCCCCTGAGTGTAAAACGAAAATCCTGCCGAGGCTGTCCGCGCATCGAAAGATGCCAGATGCCCGTCTACAAAAGAGATGTTGATGAAACCGTTGTGACGCCCTTTCATCAAATCACGCTGCAAATCCGCGGGCATATTCTGAATGCAAGTGTCGGAATTCCCGTCATAGGAAAAAATTCCCTGTCTGTGATAGAGGAACAGATACGGACCGGAGCCGGGAAGATAATATCTGTCCGGATTCCCCCGGGAATAAGCGTTTTTAAGCCCGAAGTCAAAGACAAGCGCCTTTCTCGAGGGGTTCCTGATGCTGGTCATCCGATGAGCAATCAGATTCTTACGGGCAAAAACCTGGGCGAAGGGAAGAGCCAGGCCGTGCGCTTCGGTCGTGTCGTCATTGCGCCTCGGATGGCTGGGGCACTCTCTGGCCTTTTCCGTGGTGTAGCGGACAACACAGTCTTTCCAGGGCTTGTTTCCATCCGTCCAGGTGACCCAGCTGCTGGTCCCTGTCTGCGACAGCGGCAGGAAGCCGTCGTTATCCATGGTGTAATACGTGAATCCCATGCCGCACTGCCTCGCATTGCTTCCGCACTGGATTCCCCGCGCCACTTCCTTTGCATGGTCCAGGGCGGGAAGCAGCAGAGCTGCCAGAATCGCGATGATCGCGATCACCACCAGGAGTTCAATCAACGTGAATTTCCATCTTGAGTGTTTCATAACATTTTTCCTTCTGGAGAAATGAAAAAAATGTTCCATCCACAGCATGAAAAACTCAGAAAAAAAATAATCCGGAGAAGATAAGCTCATGAATTTCTCATGAGTTTTTCATGAGTGTTTCATTTCTTTATCTTTTTAATTTTATCTCTTTTCCGCGACTTGTCAATATTCTGTTTGTGCTCTTTATATTCAGAATTGACTTTTCCCATGAATTTTCCCAGTCTGGACTCCTTCCGGAGAGCTTGTATTTTCCGCTCATGCGCCGTATCTTATTGTCAAGATATCGGCGCGGCGGAGAAGAAACAGAAAAAACACTTTTTTCAGGAGCCTTTTCCATGGGAAAAAACAGCAGAGTGTTTATGGATTACGTGCTTCTGTATACCTCGGACCCGTCCGATCCCCCTCCCCTCTGGCCCATCTGCATCGGACATGAAAACAACAGAAGCCATTCCGCCTACAACTGGGACAACAGCGTCAGGAAACTGGATTTTCCCACACGCACAGTCCAGTACACCATCAGCGGAAGAGGAACTTTCACGGACAGCAGGGGGAAAGAGCACGCCGTGGGTGCAGATGACGTCATGTTCCTCATGGAACCCAGTCCCCAGCGTTATTCACTGCCTGCGGATTCAGAATTCTGGGAAGTGCTGTTCTTTTCCTTCCGCGGGGAAATGGCGTTCCAACTCTTTGAACAGCTGACAAAACAATATGGGGAACTGGTGCATTTTAATGAAAACAATGAATTTCTGAAGACACTTCAGGAATTCCGCCTGCTTGCGAAAGAATCCGAGCGGATGCATTCAGACGCGTATTTTGCTTCCGGATTCGCCTACAGTTTTTTCATGACGCTCTTTTCCGAACTGCAGAAAACAGTCCGGAACACTTGTCATTCCTTCCCTCCGCTGACCAAGGCCATCTTCTTCTGCAACAGACATATTTCCTCCGGAATCAATGTGGAAGACATGGCGCGCTCCGTCGGCATGAGCCGCTCCCATTTTTCGAGAACCTTCAGAAAACTCCAGGGAATTTCCCCGGCTCAGTATTTATTCAATCTCAGGATGACTCATGCGAAAATCCTTCTCGAAACAAAAATGCCGCTCAAGGAAATCTCTCACGCCTGCGGATTTGAAAATCTGAGCCATTTCTGCAAGAAATTCAAGGAAAAATTCGGCGAATCCCCCGGAACCTACCGGAAAAGGAATTTCCTCCGCTAAAAAAATTTTCAGGCTTCCGGGGAGAAGATCCCGTTCCGAAAGGAAATCAGTACCAGTCAATAAAACTCTTGGGAATTTGAATTTGGAGGAAGCTTTTCCTCCGAATCCGTCATCATACGAATGAGCTTCAGAACGCTGCAGGAAAATCATCATACACAGTATGGGAAAAAAAGAATAAAGAACTCAGGATGTGACACATGAATCAGTTTGAACGGAAACAATGGGATGTTGTCATCTACGGGGACGGACTCCGGGCTGCATCCGCGGCCATGACTCTGACAGAAGAGGGAAAGAGTGTTCTGCTTGTGCTCCCCGGAGGATTTGCGGGCAGTGAAATCACCTCCTCGCTCCACGGCGGACTTGTTGCCGGGATCTCCCGCAACGCCGATCTTCTCCGCAGCGAACTGCAGGATGCCGGAGCGGCGGAAAAGAATCGCGGAGGGATGCTTTGCGATTCCGCTGCGGCACTGGTCCGGATTCTGAAACGGCTCGAAGGGGCGGACCTTCTTTTTTATGTCCGCCCGGCAGGAATCATCCGGGAAGGGAAGCAAATCAAAGGAGTGATTTTCGCCTCCAAGAACGGCATATTCGCAACAGAGGCCAAAGTGTTCATCGACGCTTCCGATTCTCTGGCTCTTTTCCGGCACACGGATACGGAACTGCGCCTGGATCCGCCGGAAAATACGGAAAGCGTCTTTTCCTTCCGCATGGAATCGGATCCGGAAATCCGCTTCGGGACCCTGACACAGAAAGATTTGAAACTCGGAAAGACCTTCTGGGAAGGAGAATTCCAGGCGGACATCCGCAACGGGACGCGCCTGGATCTGCCAGGCGTCCTTTCCCGGATTCAGGAGGAACATCCGGAATTCCGCGGAGCAATGGTGAGCAATACGGCGTATTCGCCGCTTTTTCTGAGATGCGCGTCCCTGAAAGGGGCGTCCACGGCGGAGAATCTTCTTGCGGAGGGGAATCCGAAAAGTTTCGTCTTCGAGGATTATTCGACCCTGAGCGCCGAGAGAATGCGCGAGGGTGAACTCCTTGCCCGGAACGCGGAGCGGATCCTGCCGGGGATCCGTCTCCGGGGAATCCGCCCGGAAGAAGTCTGCGTGAGTTCGGAAGCCGGAGAGGAGGAAAAATGCGACGTTCTGATCTGCGGAGGCGGCACCGCCGGCGCCGTCGCCGCCATTGCCGCCGGACGCATGAAGGTCTCCGTCTCTCTCTGGGAAGCGATGGATTATCTCGGCGGGGCCCGGACGGGAGGCATGATCCCCTGCTACTACTACGGCACTCCGGGCGGACTCCAGGATGAACTCGATGAAAAGACGAAAATCCTGACGGAGCGCCTCTGCGGAAAACATTCCACGCATGGATTCCACCCGGTGGCGAAAATGATTGTGCTGGAAGAGGAAGCGCGCAAGGCGAATGTCCGGATCAGCTTCGGGCAGACCGTCTGCGGAGTGGAGACCTCCCCGGAAGGGAATCCCGCCCTGCCTGCAATTCCGGGAAATGAGGGATTCCGGAATCTGGATTCCGTGAGCGCGTGTTCGGAATCGGGAATCCGGAGGGGCGTTGCCGAAACGTTCATAGACTCGACGGGAGACGCGGACGTGGCCGTCGCCGCCGGAGCCGCCTATACAGTCGGACGCCATTACGACGGGCTCCAGCACATCTATTCCCTTCCCGCCATCTATCTGGACCGTCAGAAGGAAGTCGGTCCCGACGGAAAGGAAACAGGCTCCTCTCATTATGTCTTCCGCCCCTACAACATCGACGCCGGGTACTGCGATGCCACCGATCCGTGGGATCTCAGCCGCGCAAGACGGACGGGTATTCTGGAATTCGACCGGCAGCCTTTTTACAACGGTCCGGGACGGGTCCGGCTCTTCTCCGCCCTTGTGGGAGCGCGGGCAAGCCGCCAGATCCAGGGGGATTTCCGCATGTCGCTCTCCGATCAGATCCGGGGCGCGGAATTTCCGGACGTCATCGGTTACGCCTCCGCCCATTACGACAACCACGCCCAGGACTATGAAAACGAATCCCCCGGCGCCATGCTCTGGAGCTGGGCTCTCGATGCCTACAACGAATTCATCGGCTGCGAAATTCCCTACCGGATCCTGCTGCCGGAAGGAATCGGGAAACTGCTTGTGGCGTGCCGGTCGCTCTCTCTGGAATACGATGCCCATCTTCAGTTCCGCATGCAGAGGGATATGCAGAGGATCGGGGAAGCCGCCGGCATCGCCTCCGCCCTCGCCGTGAAGTCGCACACCGATCCGCGGCATATTGACATTCCTGCGCTCCAGAAGGAACTTTCAAAAACCCGCGCCCTCCTGGGAAACGAGGAAAGCGGATATCATTCGGACAGCTGGAAACCGGAAAACTTCTACCCGGAACACCGACTCTTTGAACTCGGGGAAAACGGCTTCACCCTGAGCAGCAGACTCCTCCCCGCAGCAGAAGACTCTGCTCACGAAATCGAACGACTGAAATCCGCACTCGATTCCCCGGAAGCGGAACTCCGTTACGAGGCCGCGCTGAAACTGGCAAGCGCCGGCGGAGACCCTCGAGCCCTTTCCCTTCTGCCGGACTGCATCCGCGAACGCTGCGCGGCATATCCGAAAAAAAGCTGGAAGTTCCGTTCCGCACCCTATTGGAAAATCGCCATCGGAGTCTGCGGAGCAATGGGGTACAAAAAGGCCGTATCCGCCGTGGAAGAGGTGCTTTCCGATCCGGGACTGCAGGATCAGCAGGCCATGATCCTGGCCGTCCGCGCACTCGGACGGATCGGGGGGAAATCCTCCGTGAAGGTGCTTGAAGAACTTCTGAAACGTCCGGACCTGCCCTCGAAACAGGAATTTCCCCACTGGTATGCGGACAAATCCTTCTTTGAAGATTCCCTCTGGAAACTGGAACTGGCCATCTATGAAGCGCTGTATTCGCTTGGGAAAAAGGAAGAGTCTCTTCTGGAAAAACACCTCTCCGATCCCAGGGCCTATGTGAGGAAAGCGGCGGAACTGGTCCGAAAAAGGACGGAGGACTGCCCCCCCTCACACCTATCCCCCGGGGCACGCAAAAGGACGCCTCCGGGGAACAGCACTCCGGGCACAAAAATCAGGGGAAACGAAAACACGGAATTTGAAAAAAAACGCTCCCTGTGCTAGATTCCCCTTTCCGCATACGGAGTCATTCAATAAAATTAAGATATACAGAAAAATTCAACATAGAAACTAAAGACAGGATTGCAGTATCATGACTGGAAAGAAAAGGATCCTCAGCGGCGACGAAGCTGTGGCACACGCGGCGCTTGCATGTGGACTCACCCTGGGCTCAGGATACCCGGGGACGCCCTCCACGGAAATTCTGGAGACGGTGTCGTCGCTTGGTGGAGAAGCGGAATGGTCTCCGAATGAAAAAGTTGCATTGGAAGTCGGGATCGGGGTTTCATTTGCTGGCGGGCGTTCACTGGTCACAATGAAGCATGTGGGGCTGAACGTGGCGGCGGATCCGCTGTTCACGCTGACTTATACGGGGGTTCGCGGCGGACTGGTATTGGTGTCCGCGGACGATCCGGGGATGGCTTCCAGCCAGAATGAACAGGATAACCGTCATTATGCCCGGGCCGCCAAACTGCCGATGCTCGAACCGTCGGACAGCCAGGAGGCATATGACTATGCACTCCGAGCCTTTGAACTTTCCGAAGAATTCAAAGTTCCTGTGCTGCTGCGGATGACGACGAGAGTCTGCCACTCGCGCGCCCCCGTGTGCCTCTGGAAAGATCCGGAAGCCCGCCGGGAAGAAACCCGGCATGAAAAGGAAATCCAGACGCGGGTCATGATTCCCGCCTTTGCAAAGAAGGCGCATGTCCGACTGGAGGAAACGATGAAGCAGATCGCGGAACGGAACGAGACTTCGGATCTCAATATCGTTTTCGGGGACAATCCGGAACTCGGGATCATTACTTCCGGCGTGGCGTTTGAACATGTCATGGAGGCGTTTCCGCAGGCGAGCATCCTCAAACTGGGAACGACCTGGCCGCTGCCGTACCGGAAAATCGGGGAATTTGCGCGTTCGGTGAAACGGGCGGTCGTGGTGGAGGAATCAGACCGTTTTCTGGAAGAGAATCTCCGTGCGGCCGGAATCGCGGTGGAAGGAAAGGCGGATGCGTTTCTCTACGGGGAGCTGAATGTCGAACGCGTCCGGAAACTTCTTGCCGGGGATGAGACGCCGGAACCGCCGCAGAAACCGGGTCGTCCGCCGCAGCTCTGCCCGGGCTGCCCGCACAGGAAGACTTTTGAAATGCTCCGGGACCTGGGATGCATCGTTTCCGGAGACATCGGATGCTATACGCTGGGAGTACTGCCGCCGTTCAATGCCATGGACTGTTCCGTCTGCATGGGCGCGAGCATCGGAGTGGGTCTTGGTCTGCGTCATTCTCTTTCTGAAACAGATGCGCGAAAAGTGGTCAGCGTGATCGGAGACAGCACGTTCCTTCACAGCGGACTCACGGGAATTGTGGAAATGGTCTACAACAAACCCGCCACGGGGCACCTGGTGCTCATTCTGGACAATTCCACGACGGCCATGACCGGACTTCAGGAACATGCGGCGACAGGAAGGCACATCAATCTCTCCCCCGCGCCGAAAGTGAAACTGGAAGATCTCTGCACTGCGGCAGGAGTCGATCATGTCGATATTGCCGATCCCGTAACGGAACATGAGAAGTTCGTGGATCTGATCCGGACCCGGCTTGCTTCCAATGACACCAGTGTCATCATCGTACGCCGCCCCTGCATTCTTCAGATGAAAAAGCTGGCGAAACTCAACAGAAAAGCACAGTCCTAAGGTGAATCTATGAAAATCGACGAATGCGAGGAAATCATCAACGTGCTCTTTGCCGGAATCGGCGGACAGGGCATCATCCGGGCCTCGGACCTGCTTGCGGAAGCGGCTTTCCGCAGGGGGTTCGACGTCAAGAAAAGCGAACTTCACGGAATGAGCCAGCGCGGCGGTTCCGTTTCCAGCGACGTGCGTTTCGGCAAGAAAGTGTGGAGTCCTATGATTCCCGCCGGAGAAGCGGACTATCTTCTGGCACTCTCGGAAGATCAGATCGAAGTCTGCGAACGGATGCTCTGTCCGAACGCGATCATCATCAAACCTTCGGACTTCAGTGCGGAAGACGCGGCCTCAAGGATGCTCAACATGGTCATGCTGGGGCGTTTGAACCGCTATCTGAACTTCCCCGACGAACTTTGGGAGGCTCTGATTCGCGAATCCTTCCAGGGAGAACTCGCAGAGGCGAATATCGCCGCCTTCAGAAGAGGGAAAAACCCCTGAATCCCAGGCTTGGGAATATGGATCTTCCCGGGATATTGTCAGCCAGGTTTTCCGATGCGGGAAAAAATGCGGATACAGCATGATTTCCCCCGCGTAAGGTGGGGGCGCGAGCGAAGGAGGATATGAGGAGGAGGAGGACGGGAAAAAACGGAATCCAGCTCCGGAGCGGACGGGGAAAAAACGGAAAATCACAACTCTATCGGAATCGGATCTTCAAAAAAGCAGGAATTCAGACAAAATGAAATGCAATCAGGAACTCAGCGGGGCGGCCATCAATCCGGCAAGCGCCATGGATTATGTCCCGACAGAACAACTCCGAACGCTTCAACTGGCCCGTTTGAAGGAAATCACTCAGAGGGCGTACGATCATGTGGGGCTCTTCCGCGCCCGCATGGAGGAAAAAGGAGTGACTCCGGAACAGATCCGGACCCTGGAAGACATCCGCCTGCTTCCGTTCACGGTGAAGGCGGATCTGAGAGACACATATCCGTTCGGACTCTTTGCAAGCCCCATGAAGGACATTGTCAGACTTCACGCATCAAGCGGGACGACAGGCAAGCCGATCGTCGTCGCCTACACCCGCGACGACATCAAAACCTGGGCGCAGTCCATGATGCGGACGCTTGCCTCCTGCGGCATGCACAGCGGAGACATCATCCAGGTTTCCTACGGCTACGGACTCTTCACCGGCGGACTCGGCGCGCATTACGGAGCGGAGGAACTGGGAGCCACGGTCATCCCCGCCTCGGGCGGCAACACGGAACGCCAGATCATGCTGATGAAGGACTTCGGCGTGACAGGCATCTGCTGTACGCCGAGCTATTTCCTGCATCTCGCGGAACAGGCGGAGAAAATGGGAATCGACCTGCGGAAACTTCCTCTCCGCGCAGGCGCCTTCGGTGCGGAACCCTGGACCGCCGAAATGCGAAGACACATCGAAGAATGCGCCGGAATCAAGGCGTATGACATATACGGACTTTCCGAAATCACGGGGCCGGGCGTCGCCAGCTCCTGTTCCGAACAGGACGGGCTGCACGTCTTTGAAGACCTCTACTACCCCGAAATCATCGATCCCGCCACAGGGGAAGTGCTTCCGGACGGAGAAGAAGGGGAACTCGTCCTGAGCACCCTGACAAAGCAGGCCATGCCCATGCTCCGCTACCGCACGCGAGACATCACAAGAATCATCACGGAAAAATGTCCCTGCGGACGCAGCATCCGGAGAATCGAACGGATTTCCAGAAGAAGCGACGACATGTTCATCATCCGCGGCGTGAATGTCTTCCCCTCGCAGATCGAGACCGCCATCCTGAATGTGGAAGCTGTCCTGCCGATCTACCAGATCGTGCTCACACGCGATCACGGACTCGACAACATCGAAGTGGATATCGAAGTCAACGAAGCCATTTTCAGCGACAAGGTGTCCGCAATCGAGGAAATCAAACAGAAAATCAGCCATTCCATCGAACGCACACTCGGAATCCGCGTCTTTGTCAGGATGCTTGCCCCGAACTCCATCCCCCGGAGCGAAGGCAAGGCCAGACGCGTCATCGACAAGCGCAATCTTTCCGACTCGAAAGCATGAAAAAAAAGGAGAGTCTGCACCATGATGCTCAAACAACTGTCTCTTTTCATTGAAAACAAACCCGGAACGCTCAACGCGCCCTGCCGGATTCTCGCAGAGCACGGCATCAGCATCTCCACACTCTCGCTTGCGGACACAAAATTCTTCGGCGTACTCAGGCTCCTCATCAAAGATTGGGAAAAAGCGGCAAAACTGCTTGAATCAAAAGGGTTCGCAGTCAAATTGACCGATGTCGTCGCACTCGAAATCGACCATCGGGCGGGGAGTCTTTCCTCGGTGCTGGAAGTTTTTGACAAGCATGCGATCAATGTGGAATACATGTATGCCTTCGCGCCCGGGTACAACGGGAAGGCCGTCATCATCTTCCGTTTCGACGATCCGGAGGCGGCGCTCGAAAAACTCAAAAGAAAACTGGAAGAGGAATAATATGAACACGCGAAAGACGATCGGGATCATTCTCATGGTCCTTCTGCTGATACTTTGCGCGGTGCTGATGGTTCTGCGTTTCAGCGCAGCCAAGGCGTCCGACGCCGCAGCGCTCCGGGAGTCCATGGCAACGCCCGTACCGACCGCGAGGGACCCCGCCGCAAGGGGAAAAAGTGATTAAAGAAAATAGAGATAAGATAAAGAAGAAGGAAATGGAGAAGAAAGAGTAGACTCAAGGAAGAAGAGTGATTTTCACTTGTCTCCAGCACTTCCTCCCGAGGATCCGCACGGTAGGAAAGGGAAGAAATACCACTTGCCAAGAATACTCCGTGCGTAACGTAAAATCAGAAAACTCTTCTCCCCCCTCCCCTCATTTCTTCTTCTCCTCCCCGCTTTCTGTCCGGGAAACCTGAAAAAAATGCTTTTTCCGTTTTCAGGATACTTGAAAAGCCTGAAAACACTGAATAGATTATTTCATATTCAACCGCTCGAATAAAGCCGGGACACTTACACTTTTCCCCTTCCCGGCACTCATCCGATCAGGGAATGCGGAACAGAACAAAACAACAAGGAGATCAGCAAAAACATGAACAGACGTCTCTGCCTATTCCTGATAATCGTTCTGACCGCGGCGTTCTATTTCCAGCCGCAGCCCGAAGCCAAGGCCATTGATCCTGTGACAATCGCCATTCTGACTCCCATCGCCATCAAGGCCGCACAGATCATGGCGCCTTATCTCATCCGGGCTCTGAGACACATGGGTGTCACGATGGTCAAAGCGGGAGTCCAGCTGATCGGAATATTCAGACTCCCGATCGGACTGCTTCAATCAACTATTTTTGCACCTTGGTGTTTCATGTCCGGGCTGGCGAATATCGGAGTCGGGCTGATATCCCCCATCAAATTTGTCGGATACGTGCTGCTGATACCACTTTCGGCCTTCGGGATAGGCGTCTAGCGTGGGATGTCTATCCGCAGTCAGCTATAAGAAAAACACGGCACGCATAAAAATAAACCGGGAGGTCTTTTCATACTCCCGCAGAGAAGATGTTTCCCCTGATGAAAAAAGGGAGGAAAAGGCTTTTCCAGCGGATTTTTCCCATCAGATGGAAAAGCTTTTTTTATTTGCTTTCTTCCCCGTCCTCTCTCACGGAACGGCTCTTTTTTTCTGAAGGGCCCCCTTCGTACCCCCCTCGTGAATACGTAACGAGGCGGAAAAGGTATAGAAAGGGAAAAAGGGGGGGAAGAAGAACATGGAGAAGAAGAAAAGGAAGGGGCGTCTGAACAATCATGCCGGGGAAACGAATCAAACCCGTCAATCTGGAAGGAATGCTCAAGGAATGGTACGGGGCGGAGGAAGGAGCAGCGGCGGTCGAACAACATCTGCCGCGCCCTCAGGCGCTCTCGGAAATTCTGAACAGCGTTGTTTCCCGTAAAATTCCGGCGGGAAGACTCAAGATCGCAAAAATTCAGGAACACTGGAAGGAAATTGCGGGAACGGAAAATGCAAGGCGCTCCTTCCCTTCCAGTCTCACGGAAGGGGTCTTGTACGTGGAAGTGCTTCATCCGGCCTACCGTCTTGCTCTGGAAAACAGACAAGTCCGTGAAAAGCTTCTGAAGAATGTCCAGGTGCTTGTCGGCTCAGTTTATTGCAAAGAGATCAAATTCATTCCCGCGGGCAGACGCGGCGCTTCCTGAACAGACGTTGTGTTTTCCTTCTCTTTTTCCTTTTTTTCCCCCTCCTTTTTTCCCCTCCGTCATCGCTTGAACTGGAAAGGGAAAGAGAAGAAAGAGAAGAAGGAAAGAAGAAAAAAGAGCAGGGAAAAAACAACAGGGATTTCCCGTCAAATCATTTCTTTTTTCCGGGCACATACCACTTCGGCACGCCTCGAGAACGGAGAATGGAAACCTGTTCTTTCCGATTTTCCAGAATCTCCTTTCTGGGAAGCTTCAGTTCCGGATCACGGTAGGGGACCCCTGCGGTGGAACGTGTGGCGATCAGAAGATCCTTCTCGGGGAAAGCCGGCAGCCCGGTCGGCGGCGGAGAATCGGAAGAAGGCGCAGCGACGATCCCGCCGCGGCGGCGTCCGAACGGTCTGGATTCATAGAGATGGAACCCCCCCTCCAGCAGAGCGCCGATGAATGGATAGGCGGAACAGTAAGAAGCAAGAAAACCATCCGTCTTCAAACAATTCTTCAAGGAAAGGATGAAATCGAGAGTCCAGAGTTCGGGATTGCTTTCCGGTGTGAAGGCGTCGAGGAAGACGGCATCAAAGCTGGAACAGGGCCGGGATGCGGCGGAATCCCGGGCATCGCCCCAGAGAATTTCGCAGGAGAAGAAGCTCTTTTCATATCGTCCCGTCTCCCGGAGCGCGGAGAGAAGAGCCGTGCGCTTCTCCTTCACCGCGGAAGATCTTCCCGGCAGAGAAAGCGCCGCATCCAGCACCCCGCGGTCGTTCTCCAGGGACAGCACATGCACTTTCCCGCGCCTCACGGAATCCGAGAGTTCCAGCAAAGCCAGAACATTGCATCCGAGACCGAAACCGACTTCAAGCACGGAAACATCCTTCCCGCACGCCAGTTTCTCCCGGATCTGACAGGGTTCGATGTATTTCCGCCAGGATTCCCCCTCCGCCCCTGCCACACTATGGAAATGCTGACGATACAGAGGATGATACAAGGTATACGATCCGTCTCCCGTCTGAACCGGGGCAAAACGGGAGGAAGGCGGCCTGCCCTGCAAAACTTCCGGTTCATCATCGAACATTTCCTCATCCGTTCCGGCATTGCCGCAAAGCGGGAAAGAAGGAGAGTTCTTCAGGAAATCCGCTTCTTCCATGGAAGTCTTTTCCGCGGCAGGAGGAGAAATTCTTTCTCCCGATTCAAAGGAGCGGACAAACATCTCCAGAAACTGCCCCTTCCTCATCCACCATCTGGGGGCGACGAGCATATCGGGAGCGGCTTCTGCCGATAAGCGCATCAGCATCATGGAATCCGGCATGACCCGCAGAAAAGCCTCCAGTTCAGCGGCATATTCATATTCATTCATCACAGGGACTTTGCCGGAACGATAGAGTTTTTCGAGAGCGGTCCCTTTCAATACCAGGAGATTGTGTATTTTCAGGGCGGAAAACGGCAGATCCGCGATCTTCCGGGCGCTTTCCAGATGATCGGCGCGGGACTCCCCGGGCAGGCCGAGGATCAGGTGGGCGGCAGTGCGGATTCCGGACTGCTCCAGACGTCTGACAGCGGAAACGACCGTCTGGAAATCATGTCCGCGGCGGATCCGTTTCAATGTTTCGTCGCTGGCGGTCTGGACGCCGAGTTCCACCCAGAGCTCGTAACGGCTCGAAAGTTCCCTCAGATATTCCAGACATTCCTCCGGCAGACAATCCGGCCGTGTTG
>CAJMAW010000087.1 GCA_905211485.1 uncultured Lentisphaeria bacterium
AGGGGCGGGAAGTCGAACTCATCACAATTTCAGAGGAAGTGCCGGAAGGAAACGGAGCAAAGGCAGGGAAAAAGAAGAAAAATCTCTTTTTCACCAGCCGCCACCACTCTTGTGAAATGATGGCCACCTATGTGCTGGAAGGGATTCTTGATGCGGCTTCGGAAGATTCCGGATTCGGGAGGGCTTTCCGTTCGCGCTTTGACCTGTACGCCGTGCCCTTCGTCGACAAGGACGGAGTCGAGGACGGCGATCAGGGAAAATTCAGACGTCCGCACGACCACGCCCGCGACTACTGGGATACGCCGATTTATCCGGAAACGGCCGCAATCATGCGCCTGATCGCGGAAAAACAGATGGATTTCATCCTGGATCTGCACTGTCCCTGGCTTCATGATGTGGGGAATCCGGAGGGAACCAGCGGAAAAATCCATCTGCTTTCCCCGAACACGGAAAAAAGAGCCGCCGCCCTGGAACGCTTCGGACGGATTCTGGAAGAGAAAACCCTTCCCCCGCTCCGTTTTCTGTATTCGGATACTCTCCTCTTCGGAACGCAATGGAACTGCATCACCGATTCTCCGGACGGGAAATCCGGTATTCCTCTTGACAAATGGTGCTGGAAACTGTCCTTCCCGGAAATCGCCGTAACAGCGGAAATTCCTTATGCCAATGTCTATGACGCAACATTCACAACGGAGTCCGCAAGAGAATTCGGGAAGACCATTGTCCGTTCGATCCTGCTCTATTTTGATTCCTCTCCCGCCGTCTTCTCCCCGGGCACCGGAGAAACTGCTTCCTTTGTGGGAGAATCCACCGGAACGCCTGTCTGACAGGGAAGCGCCGCCCGGTTTTTCCGCCCCCTCCTGAATTCCGGGAAAAAAGAAGACCGGACGGCCTTTCTCCTCGGCACAGGAAGAAGGACGGAATCGCCTTTCCCCAACAGGGAAAGACTTGAATTCATTCTTTCCGGAGTTCTATTAATATAACTGCAATTCTTTCCCGTACGGTAGAGACATCTGAAAAAATTTAAGTTGAGGTTCCCTAAATGCTGAATTCAAAAATGCAGATCGACTGCGCAATTCCCGCAGGAAATATTCTCATCAATCATGCGGAAGGCTTCTCCGCATCGCTGAATAAAGATCTCCGCGACACGGAGGGAGACTGGTTCTACTGGAAATTCAGAGCCGTCTTTTCCGAAAAGGGCGATTACTCCTTCCGTTTTGAAAATGGCCCCTCCATCGGAGCACGCGGACCGGCCTTCAGCACGGACAAGGGGAAAACCTGGAACTGGCTCGGACTCGAAAGCGTCACACGGAATCCGGATTCCTTTGTCTATCGTTTCGACGGGTCTCCGGAACATGCCGAAGTCTGGTTCTGCATGGGCATTCCCTATCTGCAGGAGAATCTGGAGCGTTTTCTCGAAAAGAAAAAAGGCAATTCCTGCCTGCGGAAAGGCGTTCTCTGCCGCTCGCGCAAGGGGCGGGAAGTCGAACTCATCACAATTTCAGAGGAAGTGCCGGAAGGAAACGGTGCAAAGGAAGGGAAAAAGAAGAAAAATCTCTTTTTCACCAGCCGCCACCACTGCTGCGAAATGATGGCCACGTATGCGCTGGAAGGAATTCTCGACGCGGCTTCGGAAGATTCCGAATTCGGCAGGACCTTCCGTTCGCACTTTGACCTGTACGCCGTACCCTTCGTCGACAAGGACGGAGTCGAGGACGGCGATCAAGGGAAAAACCGCCGCCCCCATGACCACGCCCGCGACTACTGGGATACGCCGATTTATCCGGAAACGGCTGCCAACATGTGCCTTGTCCGGGAAAAACAGATGGACTTCATTCTGGATCTGCACTGTCCCTGGCTCTATGACGCGGGAAATCCGGAGGGATTCAACGAACGGATCTATTTTGTCGGATCCGCCCTGAAGGAAATCGAACGGGAGCAAAAGGAATTCGGACAGATTCTGGAAAAGGAAAGCCCTTGTGCGGTGCCGTTCCGTTCGACGGATTTCATTCCTTACGGGACGTCCTGGAACGGGCCTGGCAATTACAAGCCCGACGTCGGGAAACCTCTCGGTGCCTGGTCCTCCCGGAACACGTCGCCGTGCTTTGCTTCGAGTCTGGAAATTGCCTATGCCAATCTGCGGGACACCACGCTCATGCCTGACGCCATCCGCGAATTCGGTAAAGCCATCGCCCGCTCCATCCTGACCTATTTCTGCAGAAAAGAAGCATAAGCATGCCGGCGCTGAAACGATACGCAAAAACGCTGGAACTGCCTCTTCTGCTGTTGATCCTTGCGCTGGCGGCATGGGAAACGTTCGATTCCTTCCGGGATTACCGCTTCGTCAGCGGAACCTTCCGATTTCTGACCGGAATGACGGATTCGGAGGACGGACGCAATTTCCCGAAATTCTTCACCTGGGGACACAGCCCGGAGGAAAAATTCCTTCTCCATGGCGAAAAAGAATTCTTCCCGCATCCGGACACCTTCCATACATTCCAGCAGGACATTCAGAAAAAATATCCAGACGATCCAGCCTGGCAGATGAACAGCGTCCGCCATACCGGAGAACCAGATCTCCGCATTCTGCGCACCTTCTCCAAAGCGGAACCGGACAATGCAAAATATGATTATTACATCGCCACCGCTCTTCTGGCCCCTCTGGTCCGCTGGGATGCGGAAAAGAAACTTGCCGATCCTCTGCAGCACGGAGAAATCTTTCAGCTGTTTCTCAGCGGCAGCAGAAAACCGTACTGCCGGAGCTATATCGGGGAAGTTCTCAAACGGAAGTCTCAGGCACTCGGGAACGGAACGGATTACCCGAGCGCCATCGCCAGGATGCTTCTCCCGCAGACCACCTGGCTCACGCCGTCATACACCTGTCTTTTCATCAACATTCCCGTCTATGCGGAAAGTCTGGCAGGACAGGGAGGAGAGGAGAACACTCAAAAGGCCATCGAACTTCTGGACGCCTTCAAACCCTTCATCCGCCAGCATGTGGAAGACGCCGTGTTCACCAGCGAAATCTCCCTTGTGAATATGCTTCTCCGCCAGAACACGGAAAATTTTGTGAATCTTTACCGCCGCCTCGGGCGGGATGACAAAGCCGATGAGCTCAGAGCATGGTCCTATTACGTCCAGGCAGTCATTTACAAAAATTACATCTCCCCCTTCTACAACGGTTCGGAAGGAATGGGGGCAAAACTCTTCGGCTCCTTTGCAAATGATTCGGAACGGCTGGAAAACCTCAGGACAGAACAGGTCTTCGATCTCAGATGCTGGACGGGAATGACGCTTGTCCCGATCCTCGCACTCCTTTCCCTGATTCTGTTCTATACCCGATACGGCACTTTCACCGTGACTCTCGCACTCATTTTCATCCTCGGAATTCAGCCCGGACTCCTCCTCATCGAAAAATACCGGACCGCTTCAGACAGGATCCTGACAACTCAGGACGGCATCCCCGGACAGGAACGGGAAATGACGAAAACTTACAAACAGGGCATCCTCCGGATTCTGAACCTTCCTCCGGAGAAACTTCCTCCTCCCCCTCCTCTCCACGCCGAATCCGAAATGGAAGAAGAGGAAGAGGAAACTCCCGGAAAAACGGCTCCGTCCTCCTCCTCCACGGAAAAAGCACCTGAGGAACCTGCGGAAACGGAATAAAAATGACTGGAACGGGGAAGACTGCCTCCCGAAAAGACGGGCTCGCACAGAAACCCCGTCTGAAACAAAAAGAAAAGCGTGGAAGATGAGAGAGATGATCGGCAGAAACGGCTTTTTTCCCTCTCCCTCTTCTTCTCCCGCCCCCTCTGAGTTTTCCGGATGCCTTTTTTCTTTTTTCAGGAGGAAAACGGTTTCAAAGTCCTGGAAAGGGAGAAGCCGCATCCGCAGAAATTCTGACGGTAAAGCCCGTAGCGGCGGCTGAGCTCGACAGATTTCTTAAACCCGTCTTTCTTTTTGAAATCCCAAGGTTCAAACCCGGGGAAACGCGCGCCCGCTTCAAAAATGACGCGGGAGGATTTATGCGGACTCACCGTAAGAGTCGTGCAGAAATTCATTCCCTCCTTCAAAGCGGCTTCCGCCGTCCGCGCCAGCGACCATTCAAAACAGAGGCGGCAGCGCGCCCCCCCTTCCGGAAAATCCGGAGCATTTTCCAGCATGGAAATCGAATCCAGCCAGGACGCATGATCGTAAGGATCCACCTGCAAATCCAGACGGCAGAGCGAAGCCAGTTTCTCCACCGAACGGAGGCGTTTTTCATATTCCTCCCGGCTCCAGATATTGGAATTGGAAAAGTAAAGCGTGAACTGCCTTCCCCCTTCCTCCAGCATCCCAAGACAGCCCGACGCACACGGAGCACAACAGACATGCAGCAGAAGTTTTTTCTTCTTCACAAGATTTTCAGACATCATGGGATCTGCCATCTTTACTTTTCCTCCGCCCATATTATTTTATTCACAACTTTCTTTTCTCCACAGCGGCAAAGGCTTCACGCGTCTTCAGTTTTTCTCCGTCCGATTCCGCAACTTATTTCCTTTTTTTCCTTATTATTTTGCGTCCCCCCCCGTCCATCCCCATTCTTCCCCGGAAGCAACGCTTTCTCCGCAGCCCTTCCTGTGTTTCCATGACAGATCACAACAACAATCACAACAACAATAACGGCTGATTGTTTTTCCCCTCCCCCCGTTCGCGCAGCGGGAGAAGATCTGCTCTTCTCCTCAGATTCCCGTATCTCCGGGCAAGTTTTTTTCTTCATGAAGAAGATGGGAAAGAAGAGGGCGGAAGATGGTACCCGGAAGAGGAATCGAACCTCCGACCAACAGTTTAGGAAACTGCTGCTCTATCCACTGAGCTACCCGGGCACATGGCGGCCTCTCTCTCTGCAGAGGCAAAATTTTCTGTGCTCTTTCCCGTTCTTTCCGGGAAACAAGCGGGAAAAGGAGACAAAAACATCTCAAATGCTCCGCCTCCGGTTTGTAAACTAGTAAATATGCACTAAAATACAGGAAAAATCAAATCGAAAGCCTGATATTTTTCATGAAAACGCAGTTCCTTCAGTATCTGGCAAAGCGTTTTGCTCTGGGGTGCATGACTCTCTTTCTCATTCTTCTGGCAAGCTATGCCTTGATGAGACTTGCTCCGGGCGATCCCACCCGGAGCTCCATGCTCTCCATGGGAGGAGGAGGCGACACGGGCGGCGCACCAGGGACCATGTCCGCGGAAAAAAATGAAATTGCCAGAAACAAGTCCATGGAGGAAAAAATGCATCTGGACAAACCCCTTCTGGTAGGATTCGCCTTGTGGATGAAAGGGGTCTGCCACGGAGATTTCGGGACTTCGGTCTCAGTCGACAAAGGAAGGCCGGTCACCGAACTGATTCTGGAACGGCTGCCCGTCACCTTGAAACTGAACTTCTTTGCGATTCTCCTCACCTACCTGCTTGCGATTCCCTGCGGGATTCAGTCGGCGCTGAATCCCGATTCCAGAGGGGATAAAATGATGACTCTCTTCCTTTTCTTCCTCTACTCCCTCCCCGCCCTCTGGACCGCCCTGATGCTGCAGGCGACTCTCTGTAAAGGAGGACTCTGTCCGATTTTTCCGCTCAAGGGTCTTGCCCCGGAAACCACCGAAGGACTCAGCACCTGGCAGATTCTCGGAAGATCAGCCATGCATTACGTCCTTCCGGTCTTCTGCCTGAGTTACGGAAGCTTCGCCGGAATCACCCGCTTCACCAGAGCCGGAATGCTCGACGTCATCCGCCAGGACTACATCCGGACCGCCAGAGCCAAGGGTCTTTCCGAATTCACGGTCGTATACAAGCATGCCTTCCGGAATGCCCTCATCATCATGATTACGCTTTTCGCCGGCATTCTGCCATCCCTTGTCGCGGGGAGCATCCTCATCGAATACATTTTCAACATCCCCGGCATGGGGGCGCTTTCCATGATGGCTTTGAGCAGCAGGGACATTCCCCTCATGATGGCTCTCTTCTCCTTCGGAGGATTCCTCACTCTTTCCGGCATCCTCCTCTCCGACATTCTGTATGTCATAGCAGACCCCAGAATCGGATTCGACTCCAGAGTCTAGCAGTCCGCCGAACCGGGAACCGGATCCGGCTTCCTCCGGGACGCTCCCGGCATATCTTCCCACCCTGAAGGAAAACGTTCTTCCCGGGGAAAACACAAAAACGGCGTTTTCCCCGGCGCATTTTCTTTTTCCCACAGGGATTGCTCCGTCTTTCTTACCGCCGACTTCCCGCCGGCTTCTCATCGGGGAGGAAAAGTTTTTCCCTGATGATTCTGCCCGGGGAGAGGAGGAAAGAGAGCAGAGCATTCCCTGCGGAGGAGGTTTCACATTTCAGGAAAGCGTGAAGAAGGAACGGTCGTTCAGTTCACCCGGGGCAAAGGTTTTGAATTTCAGAATGAATTCAAAAGGCTCTGCGGGGATCCTGAAGCGTTCGGCGGTCTGGGGACCGCAGGAACTGGAACCGATTCCTGCCACCTTGGCATCCAGATGGACCACGATGTCATCGCGTTTTTTGAGTTCATACGGATGTTTTGCAGCTTCCAGGTCCTCCGGGGTGAAACGGTGAGCGCTGAAATTGAAGTGCTCCCCGGCTTCGCGGACGAGGAGCCCTGCCATATGAAGATCGTAGAACGCGACTCTTCTGACTTCGCTGCGGTTTCCGTTCTCCTGGGGGAAGGTGTATTCCGTATAGAGCCGGTCGACACCTGCCTTGAAAAGGCCCACGCGCTGAGCGGTCCTGCTATCCGGATACGATTCACCCGGCCCGAGACCGAACCATTCCGCGGAATCCATTGAATCCGGCAGGAACATCTGCAGCCCGATTCTGGGGAAGCAGGGAAGCTGTTCTTTGGACGCCGGAACCCCGGAAACATGGAGAAGGAAGGATCCATCGGGAGCGAATTCATACAGGTATTCGCAGTCGATGCCGTAACGCAGGACGGGAGGAGCCACACGGGTACGGACCTTCAGACGCAGAGGAGCGTTTTTCTTCCCCTTCCCCGTCATGGAGAGATCTTCCAGACGGTGAAGCATGTTGTGATATCCGGCATTTCGCCACTGGGTGGAAAAGGAATGATCGCCCCATCCGCGGTCGTTGTCGGTGGTGGCGCGCCAGAAATTCAGGCGCGGACCGCGTTCCATGAGGCGGAGTCCGTCGCGTTCGAGGGAGGAGATCACGCCGTCGGCCTTGCGGAATTCCAGGAGCATTCCGCCGCAGGAGACATAGTAATATTCCGGATCCTCGTCCAGATCGATGGGATATTTTTCAGCGACCGCAGGACAGGAGACTGTGGACAGCAACGGGACGGCAATCTGCCCCCAGGCGATTTCATGTCCGCAGCGCGCCCAGAGCGTGTCGCGCCCCAGCAGGAAGGAGATGTTCAGGAAATACTCCGCATCCGGGGTCGGAGCCGTCGGCATGCGGAAGGGAATCCGCAGCTCCGCCGAACTGCGGGCCTTGAGCGACAGCGGAGGAAGCGAACCCGACTGGACGGGAGAACCGTTTTCACTGAGACTCCAGACCACATTCAGGTGTTCCAGGGAAAGGAAGTCGTAATGATTCGTGATTTTCAGCAGCCCGCTTGCGGCGTCGACGGCCTCCACGCGGACAGGAGCAATGACTTTTTTCAGTTCGATGAGGCCGGGAGACGGGGTCTTGTCCGGGAAAACGAGTCCGTCCGCAATAAAGTTTCCGTCATGCGGGATTTCACCGAAATCGCCGCCGTAGGCGAAATATTCGACTCCGTCGCGCGTCCAGGTCCGGATTCCGTGGTCACACCATTCCCAGACGAATCCGCCCTGCATGTTTTTGCAGGAATAGAAGGTCTGCCAGTAATCCTCCAGCCCGCCGGGACCGTTGCCCATTGCGTGAGCGTACTCGCACATGATGAACGGGTGCTTGTCCTGAAAATGGTTCCTGACCAGGTCCAGACAGGCTTCGGGAGCCGGATACATCCGGCTGATCATGTCGGAATATTCCAGTTCGTGATCGCCTTCGTAATGAACGGGGCGCGTGGCGTCGCGCCGATGAGTCCATTCCGTCATTTTCGCATGATTGACACCGCTCCCGGATTCGTTGCCCAGGGACCAGATCACGATGCTCGCATGATTCTTGAAGGCTTCCACCATTCTCTGCATCCGGTCCATGAAGGCCTTTTCCCATTCCGGCCACATGGAGGGATTCTTGCCTTTCTCGTAACCGAAACCGTGGGTTTCGATGTCGTTTTCGGAAATCAGGTAGAGTCCGTAACGGTCGCAGAGATCGAAAAAGCGAGGGTCGTTCGCATAGTGGGAGGTGCGGACGGCATTGACATTGTGACGTTTCATCAGCAGGACATCTTCCAGCATTGCGTCATAGGTCAGCGCACGCCCGAGATCGGTGTTGAATTCGTGTCTGTTCACACCGCGGAACATCACGGCCACACCGTTGACCAGAATATTGCAGCCTTTCACTTCAACAGTCCGGAATCCCACTTTGAGGCTTTTGTATTCCAGAACCGCGCCTTTTGCATCCTTGAGAGAAAGCAGCAGGGTGTAAAGATCCGGTGTTTCCGCAGTCCATCTGGCGGGGGCTTTGACTTTGGTGGAAAGCGTCACGCGGGAGAGAGCGCCCGGACCGGTCCGCGGGAGTTTCGCCTTCAGCGGCTCGGAAAACACTGGCGACAGCTCCGGATCAAAGAGTTCGGCCTCGACAGAGGCGGCTTTTGTAAAGGCGGAGGAGGAAAAATTCTTCACGGAAACTTCCACATTCAGTTCACCGTCACGATATTTTCTGTCCAGTCCTGCCCTGGCAAAGATGTCGTAAAGATCCAGTTCCGGCACGGCGCTGAGTGAAACATCGCGGAAAATTCCGCTCAGCCACCACATGTCCTGATCCTCCAGATATGTCCCGTCCGACCACTGGACGACACGGACGGCTATGCGGTTGACTCCCGGACGCAGAAGTTCCGTAATGTCAAACTCCGCCGGAAGCCGGCTCCCCTTGCTCATCCCCGCAAAATTCCCGTTGATCCAGACATGAAAACACGAATCCACCCCGTTGAACATCAGAAGCACTCTGCGCCCTTCCCAGAAAGACGGAATTTCAAATTCACGGATATAGCACCCCGTGGGATTTTCACTCGGAACGCGCGGCGGATCCACCGGAATCGGATATTGCACATTCGTATAATGCGGATGCCCGTAACCTTTCATCTGCCAGTTGCTCGGAACGACGATTTCATCCCATTCACAGCAGTCAAAATCCTCTTCATAAAATTCTTCCGGCACAACAGTGGGCGAAGGAAAATATCCGAACTTCCATGCACCGTTCAAAAGTTTGAAATACGGAGACTGCGTGCGTTCGCCGGAGATTGCCGCAATTCTGTCGTCAAACGGCGCATACGAGCTGTGGGGCTCCAGTCTTCCGGAGCCGGTCAGAGATTCATTTTCCCAATCGTTCATCTTTCCGTGTCCCTCTGTTTTCTCTGTGTTTCTCTCTTCAGTGTGGTTTGTCTGTTTGTCTTCTGTTTTTCATTCCGGGCGTTTTTTCCCGGCCGGGATTACAGTACAATGCCGGAAGCACTTGATAAAATCAGGAATGAATTTATATTGGTGAAAACTGGTATTTTATTTGTCATTTCTGGTCATCTCCGCATGAAGAAAAAAACAAAAGACTCTCCCCCCGTTCAGCTGCCCGGATGCTATCTCCGTTACGACACTTTGTACCGCAGTGCGCCGCCGGACCGCATCCCCACGCTCTATTCCTGCGGATTCATGCCGAAAAGCGATCCCAGGCACAACTACCGGAACTATGTGGAAAACAAATACGTCATCATTTACGTGCTCAGGGGAAAGGGCCGCTATACCGACTGCAACGGAAAAACCTATGAACTGCGCCCGGGGATGCTTGCACAGCGTTTCCCGGGGAGGATCCACGGCACGGAACAGTCGCCCGAAGGGGACTGGGTGGAGGCCTTCATCGGCTTCAGCCCGGCCTTTTATGAGTCCCTGCTCTCCTCCCACACCGTGAATCCGGAACAGCCGGTGCTCAATCCGGGCCTGGATTTGTCTTTTGTGGAACAGTTCGCCGAGGTCCTCTCGGAAATGCGGAAAAGCGACGGACTCGATGATTCCAGAGCCTTCTTCACCGCACATAGGCTTCTCTTTTCCCTCTTTGAACACGCCAGAGCCGCCATGCGCCCCTCCCCTCATGCCCCCATGCTCGAAGAAGCCAAACGCCTACTCTCCTCCCGTTTCCGGGAACAGGACAGTCTGGAAAAAATCGCACGGACTCTTCACTTGAGTTACGAGCGTTTCCGGAAAATCTTCCGCGAGGAAACCGGCATCTCCCCAGGCGCATACCGCATCCGGAGACGCATCGAATCCGCATGCCGGATGCTTGCGGACAGCACTCTCTCCATCAAGGAAATCGCGGAGGAACTCGGCTACAGCGATATCCAGAATTTTTCAAAACAGTTTACAAAAATTCACGGCGTCCCTCCGACCGCCTTCCGGAAACAAAGCTGAAGCCCCGCTCCCCCCTTCCGCTTTTTTCTCTCCCTCCTGATCTCCTCCAGATTTTCTTTCCCTTCTTTCTTTCCGTTCGTCCGCCCTTCCCCTCCTTTCCCCTCCTTTCCCCTCCTGACACATTTCCTTTACACATTCCCCTTTGTTGTCTTTCCTCCTCTCCATCCAGCAGACCCCTCATGCGTTTCAGGAAGGATGAGAAGATAAAAGAAATTCTTTTTTCCCCCTTCGCCCGATCCCTTCATAAGAACGATGGAAATCTTTAAAAAAGAAGAGCATTCCTTCTTGACCCCATGCCGGGACAAATGTATATTATATGGATCTCTGGAAATGAGGGGAACGTGAAAGAAATGGAAGGAGGAGGGGGAAAAATCTTTCTTCCTCCGCTTTCAGACGGGTCGTCCGTAATCGTTCTTTTTTTTTTTACATATTCTCTTCATGTCACGTATTCAGTTTCATATTCAATCTTACATTCTGTTTTGGAAAAGGCGGAATGAGATTGCGCCGTACAACGGCCTTCCATGCAACCCGGCATGGGGAGGAAACAAGTAAGAGAGAGGTTATTTCAAGGATGAAAAGGAAAAGCTTTACGCTGATTGAACTCCTGGTTGTCATAGCGATCATCGCCATTCTGGCGTCTCTGCTTCTTCCTGCGCTGGATGCGGCAAAGGAATCCGCGAGAATTTCCCAGTGTCTGGGGCAGCAGCGTCAGATCGCGTTTTTTCACGGAGTGTATCAGCTGGACTGGAACAATTACTGCGCCTCCGGGCGCGGAGCAGGCAGAACCTGGTATAAAAAACTCGGGCTCTCCAATGGTTACGTATACAGGAACGGAACCGACGGCACCGGATACACACTGCCTATCGCGCCATCCAGACCGGCGCCGAAAAGTACACCGTCCATGTTCATCTGCCCTTCAGGACGCGTGGATGTGGACAATCTCTCCATTTCTTACGGCGAATCCTGGTTTCATTATGCGAACGGATATGAAACCGCTCAGAAAAATGATGAACAGTATTACAATGCGTCCAGAATCAAGGTTCAGCCGGGATCCGCGGCAAAAGTCCACGGGCCGTCGGATGCGGTCTATCTTTATGAAAGCGTCGGCACCTGCGACAGGGTCGTCGCGGGAAGCGGGTCGACTCCTTATGCGCTCTCCAGCTATACCGGAGGAGCCAACGTCAACCAGCCCATGAGACAGAAGGATCTGTATACAGGACGTCACAAACTGCGCGTCAATACCCTCTATGTGGACGGGCATTCCCAGACCTGGGCTGTCAACTCCCTGATGGATTACGCCTCCGGAAAAGGGCTTCTTTTCCTCGCGCAGATCGCCTATTGAGTTTGATTCAGGAAAGGAAAGAGAAAAAAATCATCCGGCTGTTTTTTCTCTCCTCCCCCTGCCGCCCTCTCCTCTGCCCTTTCCTCTGCGCACGGGCATTTTCGTTTTTCCCCCCTGCGAAGGCACGAGGAGAGGAAGGGGAACAGGCCTCTTCCCCTCTCATGAGACAAAAATCCCGCCGGGAAAAACAGACAGCATGAAATACTGAATGCATTCCCCGCCGGGAGATCACGGGAAGAAACTTTTCCCTCACACTTTTTTCATTTTTCTTTTTTCACTGCCTCTTTTCCCCGTTCTCCTCCTGGATCCACGAGACCGGGAGGGATTTTTTCAGACGGGGGAAGGCACTGATTTCTTTTCCATTTATTTCTTTTTGGAAGCACTCCGCGCGGAAGATGTTTTTTTCTTCTCAGGCGCTGCCTTTTTTTCGGCCTCCTTGGAAGCGCTTTTCTGAGCCGGAGCAGCTTTCTTCCCCGCTGCGGCAGAGACTGCCTTCTTTGCCGCGGGAGCGGCAGAGGTTTTCTTCTTCGGAGAAGCAGAAGGGGCCGTTTTTTTCGCTGCGGATTTTTTCTTCCCGGAAGAGGTTTCCTTTTCGCGGGTCAGGGAATCGACGGCGTCATCCTCGGTCCGGATCTCGGTCACTTCGGTTTCAAATGCGTTCCATTCCTCGACATGGAGAATTTCATCGCCGGGAGCGAGCAGATAGAGAGGGCTGAGCGATTCCGCCTCAAGCATGGCACTGCAGGTATAGACTTCCACACTGCAGCCGTTGTCCGGATATTCCCCGTCAATGAAATGATCGAAACATTTGACGAAGGCAATGCCGCGGTTGATGTAGGCGATCCATCCCTCTTCGCAGTTCAATCCGATCTTGCAGGGCTTTTCGGCTTTGGAATCCTGACGGACAAAGACGAAATCCTCCCCCCAGGTGATGCGCGGGTCATTCATGTCGGTATAGGGCCAGACGCTGACGAATTTCGTCGGAGTCCGGTCTTGACTTCGCTGTTCTGGGGGATCACCGCCACGCCGCCCGGAGCCATTACACTGATGCTCCAGGCCGCGAGTTCCACGTCCCAGAGACCGTCGTTCCTCAAATAGTGTTCGACCCGGAACCGATTGTCGCCGAGGGGATAGATGCGGATGGTCTTGGTGATTCCCGTCTCCTGTTCGGTGGGGCTGAAAAACGCCACTCCGTCTTCGTCCAGATCCTGGGCAATGATCTTGGAATTATCCAGCATGTAGGTCCGTTCACGCGTTTCGGGGGAATGCCAGAGACGGTGCCCGCCGTAATTCACCCATTCCGATGCGCCTTTGGTCCCGGCCAGTTTCGGATCCACATGAAAAATGTTCCCGCTCCCGCCGAGAAAGCCGCCGATGATGCGGGGACCCACTTCCGTTGTGACAATCAGTTTGAAATCGCCGCTCGTCAATTCAACGCAGTCGTTCCAGCCTTCAAATTGCACCTTTTTCATACGAAAGAATTCTCCTTTCCGCAAGTTCCATTGCTTTTCAAAGCCCTGTCATAAAACCTATTCATAAGGATACTTTGTTCTTTTCTCTTTTCTTTCTCTGTCCTCCCCCTCTGCCGGGATATGCACCCTTGTGTTCACGTCTTCTCCCGGCCGCCCCCCTTTTTTCCGTTTTTATCCGCTCCCGGCAAGAAAAAAGGTCCGGCATCATTTCATTCGCCTTTTTTCCCTCAGGGGGGAAACGCTGTATTCAAATCTCGCGTTCCAGCAGATCCCGGACAAGGAGCGAGAGCAGTTCCTTGTATTTTGTTTCGGGAAGAGGTTCAAGCCCTTTCAAGGCCTCCTCGGAATATTCCCGGATCCGGGAGAGAAGCCATTTATCCGCGCCCGAGCCGCAGATGATATCCCTGACGGAAGCAATCTCGTCCGCGCCGTATGCGGGAAGCCCCAGCATCCGGCGGAATTCCTCCGCCGCCGGCTTCGGCAG
>CAJMAW010000088.1 GCA_905211485.1 uncultured Lentisphaeria bacterium
AGGGAAAGTTCTTCCCGTGAAGCCGTATCCGGAGCCGCCGTACCCGAAAAAAAGCACCTGAAAACAAGCACAGCCGGAAGCCGCAGCTGAAGCCGCAAGCGGAAAGCTCGCGGAAAAATCAGCTGCGGAAGCGGAGGAGACAGGAGCACAGGAGAAAAGAAGGAAAAAAGAAAAGAAGGGAAAGGGAGGGGGAAAACACTTCTTCCGGTTCAAAGAACGGGAGTAAAAAGAGCGCAAAGGCTCTCAAGAAGGCGTGTAAAAAATCCTCTGGAACGGATTTCCTCAAAAAGGATCTCGCGGGACTGGGCGAATTCATGACGGAACTGATCATGAATGGAGGAGAGGAAATCGCCGCCTGAAACCACGATATCCAGCTCATAATTCAAACGGAAGCTCCGGACATCGCAGTTGCTGGAACCGAAGAGGGTCCATTCTCCGTCGACGAGCATGGCTTTGGCATGGGAGAAATTTCCATGGCGTTCAAAAATGCGGACTCCATCGGAGAGAAGCGACTCATACAGACTCCGCCCGGCCATTTTCATATACCAGTGATTGTTTTTCTCCGGGAGCAGGATCCGGACATCCACCCCCCGCTGCGCGGCAATGCGGAGCGCCTTTGAAAAGGCGTGGTCGGGGACAAAATAAGGCGTGTTGATCCAGATGTAGCGTCTGGCCGTGGCCGTGGCGGTGAAGAAGGCCTTTTCAGTCCCCTGATAGCAGTGTCCGTGGCCGGAGGCGATGACACGGACAAGGTCGTTCCCGCAGGAGACGGGAGGAGGAAAGGCATCCTTGTTCAGCACATTGTCCGGAGCAAGATTCGCCGCATAGCACCAGTCCCGCAGGAAACTTCTCTGCAGCATGCCGACGGCCGGACCGCGCACACGGCAGTGCAGATCGTGAATCGCAGGGGCGCGCCGATTGATCAGGCGGAAATTATCCGCACTGATATTGATTCCCCCGAGGAAAGCCGTCTCTCCATCCGTCACGAGGAGCTTTCTGTGGTTCCGCAGCTGTATTTTCCAGGGGGCGAAAAGATTGGAATGGACAAAGGCGCGGATCTGCATGCGGGAGTTTCTGCGGGAATAGCGGTGAAAGAAATGGGAAAGGATCGCGCTGAAACTGCCGAAACTGTCGTAAATGACCTTGACTTCCACACCATGACGCGCCTTTTTTTCCAGAGCGTCAAAAATCATTTTTCCGACGGAATCGTTCGCGATGATGAAACTCTGAAGATGAATGGACTTCTTCGCTTTCCGGATCGCGTCAATCATCATGGGATAAGCCGCATCCCCGTCCCGCAGGAGCTCGACGCTGTTTCCGAGAAGCGGAGGCGAATCCGGGAAAACCCTGTCCAGCATCACCCGGAAACTGATGTTGCGGATACTCTCCTCTTTTTCCGGAGCGACGAATCCGGAAAGAGCCGCATTATATTCTGCAAAAAATTTACGGGCGGAATCGCTTCCCGGGTCATCGAATTCATTTCCGGCCCTCTCCAGCCTGCTCCCGAGCGAATTTCTGCGGCTCAGCCCCGCGAAGAGATACAGAATCACCCCCAGGACCGGAAACGCCGCCACCAGAATCAGCCAGAGGGACGCCCGTTCGGAATCATCCCGCATGTTCAGCAGAATGTGCAGCGCGGCCGCGGCCGCGGCAAGAAGATGCAGTCCGTAAAAAAATGCATACAGCCAGGAATCCGCCATAGCTCCGTTTCATCCGTCGGTTTTCTCCCGGCAGAGAAAGAGAGAGAGAAAAAAAGGATCCTCTCTTCACAGCTCTTTCCCGTCCGTCTTTTCCGGGCACAATATAAGCCGCCTCCCAGAAAACGCAAACTGGAATTCAAAAAACAAAAAATCTTACAGATCTCCAGGGAAAAAACAGCTTTTTTTTCTCCTGAAAGATCACGCCCGAGGGTTGAATTCAGGCGGAAAGCCGTGTAGAATTCTCCTGGTATCCGCTTCTGAATACGGATTCGGATGCCCGGGAAAGACGTCCGGAATCAGAAGAAAGACAAGAGAAGACTATTTGCATCCGTCAACCTCTATCAGGAGAAAACATGAACAGAAGAACAGGAAAAAGGCTTCTTGCGCTGCTGCTTCTTGCCGTGGCGGGAAACACATTCTCTCCGCTGCCGCTGGCCGCCCAGGAGCCTTCCGAAAGGACGCTGCGCTCCGCCGAGAAGGAATTTTCCGCCGTTGCGGAAAAAGTCCAGTCCCCCCTGCTGAAAAAGCAAATGGAGGAACTGAAAAAGGCAGACAGGAAGAAGAGCCGCGCGAACCGGATCAAACTCTACAATGCTTTCCGCGTGGCGGAAGACCTCGCAGTCAGGCAGGGGAAGGAAGACTATGCCGTATGGGATCGGACCCCGTTTGTCTACTACACCGTGCCGGCGCTCAGCAACATCCCGCGCATCATGGACAGCTACCCGGTGGACGGAGTCTTTGCCGGCACACTTGAAATCGTCGCTGCCAGGGACGAATTTGAACCTGCCTCCTTCGTGCTCTATCCCTTTGCCGAAACGGAAAAACTGGAACTGAAGGCGGAAAACCTGAAGACGGCCGACGGCAAAGTCTTTCCGGCGGAAAATCTGGATCTGAAAGTGGTTAAAGTCTGGTACCAGAACAGCAACAGCTGGTACAACTACTTCGGCGACTTCACCCGGAAACTCGTCCCGGAACTTCTGCTCAACGATGAAAACCTCATTACCATCGACACGGAAACGCAGGACAACTATCTGCGTGCGGATTATCCCTCCGGCAGCCGTCTTCTCTGGATCAGCGCCCCGGAACAGATTGATCCCGGCTTCAATTCGCATGTGGAGCCCGTCTCCGATGCGGAGAAACTTCTTCCGGTCCGGCTTCATTCCGGTGAATTCAAACAGTTCTGGCTCACCGTCCACGTTCCTGAGAACACGGCACCAGGGCTTTACAGCGGGAACATCGTTCTTTCGGCGGAAGGGAAGGAAACGGCCCGGATTCCGGTCCGCCTGCGCGTACTGCCGTTTGTCCTCCCGGATCCGAAAACCAACTACGACCTCTCCGCCGACTTCTACACGATGCTCTACTGCGTCCCCGGATCCAATCAGTATTACAACCAGAACGGTTACGATCAGAAACTCTCCGACAAGAAAGCGCTGGCCCGTCTGATCGATCAGAAGAATCACAATGTCACCAGTCCGCTCTACATGGGGCTCTGGAAAGGATACAGCGGATTTGATGACGTCGTCAACAGCATTGCTCTTGCGAAAAAGGCCGGCATGAGAATGGATCCGTTCTTCGAGGCATTCTATTGCGGAGTCGATGCGAATGATCCACAGAAGTTCCTGGATTTCAAAAGGAATCTATCCATTGCCAAGAAAGAGTTTCAGAAACTTCTCGGTCATTCCAATCTCTATCCCGCCGGCGGAGAGGAACCTGGATACAATCACTTCATCCGTGTCCGCAACAGCTGGAAACATGTGCAGGAAGAAGGCATGAAGGTGCTCTGCAACGGCGGAGACAGGCGCCATTTTGCAGGATATAACGATGATCTGCGCGTCGACGGAGGTTTCGCCGATCAGGAAAAAGCCCGCTTCATGCACGACGTCAAAGGGAAAATCGGCAACTACGCCGGCCCGCACACCGGTCCCGAAAATCCCGACTACATGCGCCGGATGCACGGAATGAACCTCTATAAAAAAGATTATGACATGATGTACAACTACGGCTATCATGAAGGCGGCTGGAATGACTTCCACACCTCCACCTACCGCAACATGTGCCTGGTTTACTATACCAGAGACGGCGTCATCGACACGCTTGCCTGGGAAGGCATCCGCGAAGGCATTGACGACATCCGTTATGCCACGCTTCTCAAGCAGCTTGCCGAACAGGCCATCGCCAAAGGCGGAATCGAACGAGTCTACGCGGCCAGAAAAGGACTGCAGTTCCTGGCGCTGATGGATGAAGAAAGCGTGGATCTGAATACGGCCAGACTCGAAATGATCCGTCACATTCTGAACATTGCATCCCATCTGAACGGAGGCGATCGGTAAAATGAATATAAGAAATCTGAAGAAAAATCACGCCCGCTTCCTCGCCCTCCTCTGCCCGCTTCTCCTTTTCCCGGCAATGATGACGGCGGCGCAGCAGCCGCTTCAGGCGGCTCAGGCGGAAAACAGTTACAAGGAAGCTCTCTCAGAAGCCCGCAAGGCGCTTAATGAAAAAGACTTCCAGCGTGCGCTCACCAGTGCCGCACAGGCGGTGAAACTTGCGGAGAAAGTGCAGGACAAAACCGGAGCCCTCTTTCTGAAGGCTTCCATTCTGGAAAGGAACGGAGACCTCGCCTCCGCCCGGAAAGCCTGGGAACAGATCGCTTCCATGCAGGATGCTCCTCTCAGGGACAGGATCAACGCTCTTTCCTGGAGCGCCTCCTCCTTCCGGAAGGAAAAGGATCCGGATTCCGCGATGAAGCTCTATGAAAGAATTCTCGCCCTGCCCGACCTGCCCGCACAGAACACTGCGGAAGCTGTTTCCCAGATCGCCAGAATCTTCGAAGAACAGAAAAAATATCCGGAAGCCAGAGCGGAGTACGCAAAGATTCTGGACATGAAGGATCTCAAATCCCAGTTCGCGGCAAACGCCCTTTCCGGTATGGCGAGAACCTTCCAGCAGGAAAAGAAACCCGAACTTGCCCGGAATGAATATGAACGGATCCTCGAACTGCCGGAAGATCTCCAGGCGCAGCTGAGATCCAATGCGTATATGGACATTCTCAGGCTGCTCGAACAGGGAAAACAGTGGACGGACTATGAGTCTGTCGCCGAGAAAGGAATGAAAGACAACCGCCTGACTGCCACACAGCAGGCCGTTTTCGCCGTCAGGAAAGCCAATGCGCTCTTCAGTCAGTGGAAGTTCGACGAGGCCGTCGCAGTCCTGGACAAAGCTGCCGGAGACGCGGGAAAAGACATGAACGCCAAATATGAGGTTCTCTCCGGGAAAGGCAATCTCTATTCCCGGATGTCGGATTATCCCAATGCGGCCTCCGTTTATTCCGGGATTGCCTCCGACACGGCCTTCACTCCGAGACAGCGCCTGAACGCCGCAAAGAACGCTTCCAGGGCCTTTTCCATGGACCGGAATTTTTCCGCCGCGGAAGCGCTCTACAACAAGCTTCTCTCCTCCGGCGCGTTTGAAAAGGACATGCTTTCGGAACTGTACGGGGCTCTTGCCGACACGCATGCTGAAAACGGTCAGTTCGACAAGGCCAGGGAAGTCTGCAGGAAAGGTCTTGCCGTTAAAGAACAGTCCGCTGGATCCGAGTCTTCGCGCAAGCTCCAGCTCTGCAGGATTTCCTATGGGGAAAAGGATATGGAGCATCTGAAGAAGGATCTTGCGGAATTTCTTCCCGCTCTCAATCCGCGCGAAGGAGCCCTTCTGCTGGCCGACTATGCCGCAATCCGCTTCGACAGAGGGCAATACCAGGAATCCTTCGACGCGTATCAGAAACTCGATTTCTCCCAGATCAATCCGGACTGGAGACGGAGTCCACATGTGGAGCGTTATCTGCGTCTTTTCTCCCTGCTCGGGAAGAAAGAGGATGACTTCCGCTCCGCGGCCGCGGCCATGACAGTCGAGAATCCCTCCTTCCAGGCTCCGTTCCGCATGCAATGCGCCATTCTTGCCGAAGGCTGGAATCCTTCGGAAAAAAGCGTAGAGAAAGCCTTTGCCCCCTTCCGGGACGAGGCCACGGCGGAAACGAAAATGAAAGCGCTTTCCTCCGCGGGAAAAATCCTCGTTCTCTGCGGGAAGGATGACGCCGCAAGGGAATTGTTCCGGATCCGTGAGAAACTCTTCCGGGATGTGCCGCGGAATCTGCTGAAGGTCCGCTATGTGGAAAACGCTCCGGGAGACGTCGGGTCGTGGCTGGCTTCCGACATCATCAAACATCAGGGGAACAAGGCCGTGGTGGACCGTCCCTACGGCGCCGCGGAGGCGGCGTTCCTCTATACGGACGTCATGGCTGCCGGACGCAAGGTGGGGGATCCGAAACTGCAGGCGGACAAGGAAACGTATTTCTACATGGTCTGCGACGACCAGGGACTCAAACTCTTCTTCGTCGGCATTGACTCCCGTGTGAAGGACGTCTTGAACAAACGCCTTTCCGGGAGCGGCTACGAAATGTACATCGCCCTCGGCGAGGACGGCCCTTCCTATCAGTGGCTCTTTGAACAACCCGAGGACAAACTCATGATTCCTCCCTGGAACTCCCCCCACAAGTTCTACCGCCATCTCAACGATTATGTGACCATCGCCACGCAGCCCATTGAAAACGGCTTCGCCACATGCATGAATTTCTCCTGGGAACTGGCGTATGACAGACTCCCGCAAAATGGGGACACCTGGCCTTTTGAACTCATCCGCTGGACTCGCGGAGGAGGCGTCACATGGGGCGGGAAAAGCGTCTGGCAGATCGGGAACTGGGGACGGCTTCAGTTTGAACTTACGGAAAAACAGCTCGTCCAGATCCGCCGCAATCTTGTCTACAAGGCCCTGGCCAAATTCAAAAAGGAATACAGAGCCAGTTCCGGCGGGCTCGTCGCTGTCTGGCAGGACTCCGAACTCGGAGATCCGCAGTTCTACAAACAGGAACTTGAGCCCCTTGTGAAACAGCTTGAACAATATGCGGAACTCGTCACGGAGGACATGCCGGAGGAAACGGTCAACATGCTCTTTGAAAAGGCTGTCCCGGCATGGATGGATTTCCAGTATTTCGTCGCGGAACTCCGCCGCGCTTATCTCCTGAAACAGCTGACTTCCGCTGAAAAGTGATTTTACAGGAAAACAAACCGTTCACAGAACTCTGTTTCCCCTGAGAAGAAAAAGGGGGAAAACGTGTTTGGCAAACACAGACGCGTTTTTCCCCCTTCTTCCTTTTCCTCCCTCTTTTTTCCCTTCCTTTTTCCCCGCTGGTTTCTTTTTTTGTATCCGCAGTGAAGGACAACAGCCGGAAGGAGCCAGAAAGGGAAAAAGTGGAGCTTGGGAATGGAGTCTCTCCCGCTCTCCCCGCTGAGAGAAGAAGCGAGACAGCAGAGAAAAAAAACGGGAAAAGTATCTTTCACTCCAGGGAAACGGCAAAAACAGGAAAAAAAGGATCAGGAAGAAGCATCATGGAAGGAACACATCATCCTCTGCCGGGAAATCTTCTGGAACCGCTCCGTTTCCGGGCGGCAGAGCGGAGCGATGCGGAAGCCGTCTGGCAGCTCTACCGCTCCCAGCTCGGACGAAGCGGATGCGCCTGGGACAAATCCTATCCCGCCCGGGAAAACATTGCCGATGATCTTGCAGCGAGAGCCCTCTACTGCCTTTCTGGCGGAAACGGTCTGCTCCTCGGCGCGGGCACAATCCGACACTGGGAGGAACACGACTCGCTTCCATTCTGGGATCCCCGGATGAAGCATCCCTGCGATCTCATGCGGATCTGCACCCGCCCGGAACTACAGGGGCGGGGCCTCGGCGCCCTCCTGCTGAGGCATTTGATCCACGCTGGGGGGGATGCGCAATATGACGGGATGCGCATTCTCGTCAGCCGGAACAACCTCCCGGCAATCCGCCTCTATCGTTCCGCGGGAGCCGTCTTCCGCGGAGAAACCCGTCTGTACGAAATTGACTGGCTCTGCTGCGAACTGCTCTTTGAAGATCTCCGGGGGACAATGTGAAGGGCACTCGTTGTTCAAGGGGAAACACACAATAAACAGAGGAACGCGTTTTTCCCCAGCCCATCCTTTTCCTTTCCCTCCTTCTTCTTTATTCTTTCCCCGGCGGGGGAAAGAGGAAGGGGAAAAGGGGACAAGCATGAAGGATTGACCGATTCAAGCCTTTCCCACCACCTTCCCCGAACTCAGGAAGTCTCAGAAGAGAAACGGGAAGGAAGAGGGAAAATTCCCCACCTCTTCTCCTTTGTCCGGTTTCAGCAGTCCGGCTCCTCCGTGCATGCGGCCGAATGCCCTTTTTTTCCCTCCGCCGCCGAAATGATTTCTCCAGTGGCGGACAGCTGAAGGTCCGAACGCCCCGTAAATGACTTCCACCAGATCGAAGCGGAAAAGCAGAGGCGGATTCCCCAGATCCCGGAGATAGGAAAAGGCGGCCCGGTAAAGACGGCGTTTCTGCGCATCACCCAGATGAGAGGCAGGATGAAGCGAATCCGTGGAGACGCCCCGGCGGCAATAGAGTGTTTTCACCTCCACAAACACAAGACAGAGCCCGTCGCGCGCGACAATGTCGATCTCCGCTCTGGGCGTCCTGCAGTTCCGTGCAAGGATCACGCATCCGGCATCGGAAAGCATTCTTGCCGCACAATTCTCTCCGCGGCGCCCCAGGCGTTTCCGCCATTTCCTGAGACGGAAGTACTTCAGTCCGGACGGCATCATCATCCCTTCTCCTCCTTCTTCCTTCTCTTCTCCCTCTTCTCCTTCTTCTCCCCGCCTTACCCGCTCTGCCTTACCCGCTCTGCCTTACCCGTTCTTCTTCTCGTCACTCCGCTTTTTCCCCGTCGGCGGCGAAAATAAGGGAGCCTCTCCCACGGAAAAAAGCGAAGAAGCAGCGTACGGGAGAAAAGAAGCACTCTGATGGATGATACGGCTGCGTGAGGGAAGGATTTTTCTCCCTTCCCTGTATTCTGCAATAAAACAGCATACCTACGTACTGCCCCGGGTGGATCTCTGCCAGCTCACTTCCGATTGCAGTCAGGAAGGGAAAAAGAAACAGCAGCGCATCCATGCGCAAAGCCCGATCCAGAGAGCGGCAAACCCGAGAATGATGGAAAGAAGAATACAGAAGCACCCGAAACAGCCGCTCTCGCAAAACGGCTTATTGCGAGACTCCGGGGATTCTTCCCCCTGCCCCTGTGTTTCGTTCTTCTCCGTCTTCACCTCTTCCACTGCGGACGTCTCCTGAGACATTTCTTCAGAGCTGTCGGCTCCTGCTTCCCGGCAGAACTCATAAACCTTTTCTCTTCAATGTTCGTTCGCTTCAGTCTTCGCTTCCGCTTCGGCTCATTCTTCCGTTTTTTCTGATATCCACAATGATCCTTGATCCGGACTTTGCGCTTCTTGTTCTTTCTTCCGTCTTTTTCCTGCAGCAGAGAAAGCGGAAGGGAGCAGGAAAAGCCCCCAGAGCGTTCCATCAGGTGCGCGGAAGGAGCCGACCGTGGAAAAGCCTGCCTGATAGCGGGCGACGACATCCGCCGCCACAGAATCTTCGGAAGAATCCGTGAAAGGCGAAAACACGCATCGGACGGGGATCTGCGCGGAAGGATCCTCCTCCAGCACAGCGGTGAGAGTCTCTCCGATATCGCAGATTCCGGAAAGGCGCATGCGGCGCCGGGCGGAGAGCGCATGAAGGAGACGGAGTCCGGCGCTTTCGGGATCCTGAACAATCGTCTGAATGGAAAGGTGAAGAATCCGGGTCATATTTTTTATTTTCCGTAAGCGGTCCGGGAACCCGGCACCGGGGAGGCGGCGGGATGTTCGCGGAAGAAAACGACAGCATCCTCATCATCGAAGACGGAACGCGGCGAGAGTTCCACCAGACAGTCCGGCGAACCATCCTCCTTCCTCGGGACAGGAATGCCCGCCAGCTCCATTCTGCGCGCATCGCGCGCCACCAGCATGGCGCGGCAGGATTCGACGGAATCGACCCCGGTCTGATTTTTAGTCGGGGCAAAGTGTTCGGCGCGGCATCCTTCCAGGACCATGGTCCGCTCCGCCAGGGGAAGAGCGTCGAAAATGAAGGACTCGAGTTTGACGGCATTCGGAGCGTCGGGCTTGATGAAATTGCCGTTTTCATCCAGATATCCGACCTTCTTGTCCGCACGGTGCCAGGGCAGTTTCAGCCTGCCGTCGGAAGTCAGTTCCTCAATGAAGTTCCGTGAAATGACATGGATTGCGGGACTGCCTGCAATAAAGTCCAGAGAACCGTCTGCCTTTCTGCGTTCCGCGAGTTCCGCGGGCATGTCGCTGTATTCGATGATCCGGAGTCTTCCGCCGGAAATGCAGAAATTGCCGAGCTTTTCGCCCGGATTGGTCTTCGGCAGCATCCGGCAGCTCATCTGGGACTGTTCCAGAAAATGAAGCCCCAGGAAAAGCGGATCCACCACCGGGACCAGAGGATTGTCCACCTGGAAATAAGAAAGATATTCGATCCCGAGCCGTTTCATTTCCTCCAGAGCTCCCGATTTTCTGAGAGCGAGGAGCGTTCCGCCGTGTCCGTCCGGAGCCAGGGCAAGGGAATTTTTCTCCGCCATCAGCAGTTTGCCTTCATACGTAATTGCAGGCATGGTGCCCTGGGTGAAGAAGCGGACCTGCTCCGGGGGCATTCCGAAAAAGCCGTTGGAAGCAAAGAAATCCTGCGTCGCCTTGTTGTTGAGTTCGCTTGTCATGATGTACCAGCGGATGGGGGAACCGAATTTCTCTCCGGCGCGCAGCAGGCTTTCGGCAAAATACTGGAACAGGGTCTTGTGAAGGACGGGCGTAATGGGAAAGGTTCCTTTCGGGCCGTCGAATCCGAGCCGGGTGCCCTGCCCTCCCGCAACGGTCAGGGCGGCAACTTTTCCTTCCGAAATCAGGCGTGCGCCCTCCCGCAGCGCCTTTCCGTACAGGATCTTCTGTTCCTCATTCGCCGGGCAGATCGGGAAATAGGATGCCGGCTTCAGATCCGGCGGCACTTCGGTCGCGGGTCTGTTCAGCACGTAATCACGGATCAGTTCCGGGAGTTCCTCCCAGTTGATGGCCTGAAGCTGAGCTTCCAGTTTCCGGCGATCCTCCCCCTGAAGCGCGGAAAGCGCTTTCAGAACGGAGTCCTGATGATTCTTTTCCAGGATTTCAGTCAGATTCATCTTTTTTTCCCATCCTTTCCGAATTGAATTATTTTTTTCCCATGAAGTTTTTAATCAGCGTTCTGTAAATTCCGGGATCTGCTCCCATGGCCTTGGCATACAGCACATTGGCAGTGGGGTGCCTTCCTTTGCGCTCCGCATCGAGAGCAAGAATGAAATAGAGAAGGGGTTCCTCCGCGGCGGGAACGGTTTCGGCACGCATTCTGAGTTCGTCGTGACCGATTTTTCCCTGCCAGAAATCCAGCAGGGAAGGCACGGTCCCACCTCCGGGAGAGATGGAGGTCTCATATCTGGAAAGAAGCGTCTTCGCGTTCACTTCCCATGTCCGGTCCCCCTGATACCATGCGATGAAGATCTTCCAGAAATCGGGGAACTCCTTCGGCGGGGTCGGAATCAGAAACGCGGAGGAAAAATCCTTCATGGACACATAATACAGAATCAGCGCCACGCGTGTTTCAGCGGAATGGAAGTTCCACAGCACGTCAGGGTCCGCGGGAGTCCCGAATGCAAGGGAATGATAGATGGAAAAACGCCTGTACTCATCGGTCAGGTCCCGTCTGCTTCCGGCAGCGGCCCTGCCGAGATCCTTCAGAAGTTCCGAAGAGAGTTCTTTCTGGGAAAACATCTGAGCCAGCGGCAGCACATGCAAAGCCGTCTCTTCCGGGGGGAAGTTCCGGTTTCTGCAATGATCCCGCAGGGAACGGAGCGTTCCGGCTGCGTCCGCTCCCGCACGGATGGCGGCTTCCGTTTTCTTCGTCAGAGCGTGAAAATGATCGGGACGGGTGAAAAGCATGGAATCCGCCGTTTCCATCACCTTCCGCCAGTCGCGGCGGGACTCGTGCAGTTCCATCAGACGCAGATACGGCTCCTCCGAATCCAGCGTCAGCGCCGATGCCCGTTCCAGATACCGGACCGCATCCTCAGGAGACGCATAAAGCGTGGCCGCAAGCATGTTGGCAGCATAGGAACGGGGATTCTCCTCCAGAGCCTGAAGGCAGGCTGTCCGCGCCGTCTCCTGCCGTCCGGTCCGGTTCAGTTCGCGGATGAGCGAACGGTGAAATTCCAGATCGTCCGGATAGCGGCGGAAAAAACGGCTCAGACGATTCCGGATCACCGCCTCATCCGCTTTGGCATTCTCCAGAAGTTTCATGAACGCAGCAGAATCCTCCTCCTTTTCCCCGGAGGAAGGCGGATGCTGCGTTGACGGGGAAAGAAAAACAGAGTTCTCCCCCTGCTGTTTTTCCTCCCCTCCTCCCGCCGTTCCGCCGGCGGAAGCGCCGGAGGAGCGTTTTTCTTTCTCTCCTCCGGCAGCGGCTCCGGCAGTGTCTTCCTCCGTATCATTCATGTCCCCTCCTCTGGGGGGAGGATTTTTCCCATCCTTTCCCGGATCCGGTGGAAGCGCTTTTTCCTCCTCCGCCTTCTTCATCCCGTTCTTCTTCTGTTTCTCAACGGGAGCTCCGCCCGGACCTCCGGGCGGATCCATTTCATTCATGAGGAGCTGGATATGCTCCTCCACAGGTTTCATAATCCGGTCTCTGACAAGATTTTTTTTGCGCCCCCCCTTTTCCTCCCCTCCATACTCTTTTCCCGGCATTCCCTCAAGCACGGAACTCAGAACCCGGGAGGAAAGAAAGAGAGAAAGAAAAATCAGGATCAGACACCCAGGAAGCAGAAGTTTCCGGAAACGGAAGGCGGGGAAACGTCCTTTCCCGTCCCCGTTTTCCGCAGCGGCGTGTTCCGTTTCCATCATTTTCAGTTTCAGGAGTGCCTCCTTCTCCAGAAGATCCAGATCGCCCGCAGGGAGAGGAACCTCTGCCGGAGGAAGAGGAGAAGAGGACGGCGGAGAAGATCTGAAGGAGGATTCCGCCTCCTCCCCGTACTCAGGTTCAGACTCAGGCACAGTCCTTTGAAGAAAAGGCGGAATAGGCGGCTGTCCGCGGGGCTTCAGATGAATTCCGGAACGCCGCTTCGGGCGTTCTCCCTTCAGAACAGACGAATCCGCCTCCCCTCCCGGCGGCTCGGGTGGCACTGCCGACCCGGCGGTGGATACTGTCGGTGCGGTGGATGCAGCCGATGCGGCGGACAGTGCCGACACGGGAGGCGCGGACAAAGCACTTCCCTCCGGCTGAGAAGCGGGAGACTCCGGCAATTCGGCAGACAGTACCGATGCGGGAGGCGCGGACAAAGCACTTCCCTGCGGCTGAGAAGACGGCGATGGCGGCGGCATTGCCTGAGATGAGTTTTCCTCGCCCCGCCCCGAGGGATCCGGGCACGTCTTCTTCCCCAGGGAACGCGCCTTCTGTTTCGGGTGGAAGGACACCTTTACTTCGTCATCATGACCGTTCACAGGAACCAGACCTCACGCCGTATTTCACCGGATGACACAAACAAACATACGAACATACGCAGCCGCATACACAGGAAATATACTTGATAAACCCCCGGAATCAATTTTTCCCCCGTGCTTTTTCCCAAGAAAGCCCTCTCCCGCTCCGCTTGAGCGGCTTGACAAAACGTCCCGGACGTGTCATTGTAAAAAGTTCTGTTTCGGCAGTCATTCCCGGCGGGAGCACAAAGGCAGGGAACTTTTTCTCCACGGATCCAGTCCGACACGGGAAAAGGAACCCCTCCTCCGCCGACGATCCCGGGAAAACCGGAACAGTGGAAACAGAAATGAAAAATCAACTGAGGATGACATTGCAATGCTGCGGGGACTCTTCCTGGCTCTTTCCTTCCTGACTCGCATTCCCGCGATTTCCTTCCGGGAAGCGCCCGACGCGCGGGTCCGGGC
>CAJMAW010000089.1 GCA_905211485.1 uncultured Lentisphaeria bacterium
TCCGTGCCGCGTTCCCCCGCGCCATGAAGCAGGAACAGCAAAGCGGCTTTTCCCGGCTGTTCCGGACAAGTCAATTTAGAACAATACGGCAGCTGTTTGCCGCTGCCGTCAGTGAAAATCAGCTGTTCGAACCGGTATGTCTGAACCATCTCCTGCGTATCCATAAATCCGTTTCCTTTCCATAGAAGCAAAGTGAAGAATCATATACCTCATATTATAGCATGTTTTCCTCTGAACGCAAGGAGATTTATTCAGAAATCGGGTTGCATTCCGCTGAAATGACGTGTATATTTCAGTAAAAACAAAATCAGCAGGACGCGGGAAAGCGTCTCAGGATAAGGAGTGTTTCAAAATGAACGGAAAATTGAAATTGGGCGTCAATATCGACCATGTGGCAACCCTGCGGCAGGCACGTCTCGGTGTCTATCCCAGTCCGCTGGAAGCGGCAAAGATCTGCGAAGCGGCGGGAGCCGACGGCATCACGGCGCATCTGCGGGAAGACAGACGGCATATTCAGGACGCCGATATGACCGCACTCGCCGCAGCCGTGAAAAGTCTGAATATGGAAATGGCTGTAACGGAGGAAATGCTCCGAATTGCGTCCACTCTTGTCAAGCCCGAAAACTGCTGTCTGGTGCCGGAAAAACGCCGCGAACTCACCACCGAGGGCGGACTTGATGCCGCGGGAAGCCTTTCCCTTCTCCGCAGCGCGGTGCCGATGCTCCTGGAAGCGGGGATTCGTCCAAGTCTCTTCATCGACCCTGATTTCCGTCAGATCGACGCGGCGAAGGAATGCGGGGCCCCCTGCATTGAACTGCATACCGGCGCCTTTGCCAATGCATCCGGAGAAGATCGTCTCCGGGAGCTGGAACGTCTCGTCCGGGGTGCGGACTATGCTCATTCTCTCGGGATCCTGGTCAATGCAGGCCATGGAATCGACTATGAGAACATCCTTCTCCTGAAGGAGGTGCCCTGGCTGCATGAACTGAATATCGGGCACAGCATTATTTCCCGTTCCGTCTTTGTCGGGCTGGAAAACGCGGTCCGCGAAATGATCCGTCTGATGGCGGACTATGATAAAAACGAATCCCGCAGCTGATAAAAAAAGGAGGGGTGACAAATGAGCAGTGCAATTCTGGAAGAATTCCATAACGTCCTGATTCAGGGAATCGAGGCCAAGGCGTCGGACTGGCATATCAAGGAGGATTTTCCCGTTTCGCTCCGCATTTCCGGCGAAATGGTCCAGACCGATCTCACGCCCGACAAAACCTTCATGGAGACCATCATCGAACACATGAGCACTCCGGAACAGCGGGAAAGCTACAAGAAGACCGGAGATCTGGACGTTTCCTACTCGCAGGAGAACATCGGCCGTTTCCGTGTGAACGTCCACCGTCAGCGCGGGACCCACGCCATGACCATGCGCCATGTGAAAAATAAAATCATGACCTTCGATCAGCTCGGGCTTCCTCCCGTTCTCAAGACCATTTCCGAAATGAAGCGCGGCATCATCATCATCTGCGGAACCACCGGGTCCGGAAAATCCACCACCCTTGCCGCCATGCTCGATTATGTCAACGCCCATTTCCAGCGCCACATCATCACCATTGAAGACCCCATCGAGTATGAATTCAAGGACAATCTCTCGTTCTTCGAACAGCGGGAAGTCGGGCTGGACACCTGCAGCTTCTACAGCGCACTCGTCCATGCCCTGCGTCAGGACCCGGACATCATCATGGTCGGTGAAATGAGAGACCGGGAAAGTTTTGAAGCCGCGCTTCAGGCCGCCGATACCGGACATCTGGTCCTTTCCACCCTCCATGCCACCAATGCGTCCCAGGCCGTCAACCGCATCCTCGACTTCTTCCCCCATTCTGAACAGGATCCCATCCGCGAGGCTCTCGCCCTGAACCTTCAGGCAACCATTTCCCAGCGCCTCCTGCCGAAGGCCTTCGGCGGAGGCATGGTTCCTGTCAATGAAATCATGATCAACACTCCCGTCGTCCGGAAACTTCTGGAAGAGGACAAGCTGGAAAAACTCCCCGCCGCCATCGAAGCTGGCCGCGAGGACGGCATGCAGTCCTACAATCAGGCGCTTCTGGCATTGATCAATAATGGGGACATCACCGAGGAAGTCGGTCTGGATGCCTCCGCCATGCCCGATCAGCTCAAAATGAATCTGAAAGGCATCTTCCTCGGCGGGGATTCCGGAATCCTCGGCGACTGAGCACTTTTTAGAAAAGCGATCCCGATTTCACAGGAAGGGGGTGCGGCAGGTATTTGGCTGTCCCCCCCTTTTTTTCTCCCCGCTGTTCCCTCTCTCCTCTCTTCTCCTCCCCCTCCTGCCTTTTTCCTGTATTCTCTCCTGTTCTTTCCCTGCTTCCGGAATGGAGAAAGAGGAAAATGAAAAGGAGCAGTGCCGTTTTTTATTTTCCGTGATGGATCCGGGGAGCATTTTCTTCTTCTTCACTATCTTCCGTTTTCCTTCTTCTGTCAGCCGATTCCGGCGGAGTTCCGGCGGCGGGGAAAAAAAGGTCTGTGCTGCTCTTTCCATCCGGATGATTTTCTGTCTGTGAATCCGGAGGCGTTGAACCTATTGGGGGAAAAAAGGAGACGGCAGCCGTTTGAGAGCTGCCGTCTCCATTTTTATCCTCCGTTTTTTCGGATAATCACAGAAGGATCCGGAGTGCATCCTTTTTCCGGATTCCTCCGGCCATTCTGGATGAGAACGGGGCATTCCCGCTATTTTTCGGTCGGGACCACGATTCCCTTGATAATGATGTTCTGACAGAAGATGAACACAATCAATGTGGGTATGGCTGCGATGATCAGAGCTGCGAAGCCGACCGCCTGAGAGGATCTCTGCTGCAGCTGATAAAGATACACCATCATGGTCCACATGGATTTTTCCTGACAGAGCAAAAATGCGAGCATGAAGTTCCCGTAAGCTCCGGTGAATGCGCCGAGCGCAATCACCGAAAGAATCGGAGTGGAAAGACTCATGGCGATATGCCAGAAGACGGTCCATTCGCTGGCGCCGTCAATGGCGGCGGATTCAAAGAGTTCCTTCGGGAGACTGTCGAAGAAGCCTTTCAGCAGGAAGATCGAATATCCCTGCGCCATGCTCGGGAGAATGAGGGCGGCAAAGGTGTTGAGCAGTCCGAAGTCCTTGATCAGAAGGAACTGCGGGATTCCGAGCACCATTCCCGGGAATGCCATGGGCAGCATCAGGAAAAGCAGAATCTTGTAGGACGATGCCGGTTTGAAACGGGAAAGCCCGTACGCGCAAAGCGGATTCACCAGCAGAGCCGCCAGCACCGCCAGGAAACAGTAGATCAGCGTATTCATGGCAGCATTGCCGTTGGTGAAAAGCGTGTCCATGACCATCAGGTAGTTGCGTTTCAGATACTCCTTGATCAGGAAGGACTTGTTTTTCAGCATAAGATCCCATTCGTATTCCTTGGCGGGAATGTGGATCTTGGCCCATTCCGTTGCGACGGTGCCCCAGGCTTTGTTGAGAGCATCGATTGTCGTATATTTCTTTCTGAGGAATTCCTCCCATTTCCCCTTGAAATTTTCCGGCTGTTCAAGACGATGCAGATCAGCAAATTCCGGATCGCGGACGATCTTGAGATAATCTTCTCTCGCCTTGTCGCTGTATCCTTTTCCTTCCGGATACTGGACATGGGAAGGAATGTAGTTGGCGTTTTTAATCGCCAGATTGTAATCCCGGCTCATGGCTTCAAAGTCACATTCAGGCTCCTCATCGCCCTTTGCCGGCTTGGAATACAGTCTCTGGAGATAGTTCCGGTAATTGGAAGCGGATTGTCTGGCAAGCGCAATGTCCTTGGAGTCCAGCGTATTGACAAATTCGTTCCAGTCCTTTGTCATAGCCAGATTGTCTTCCTCTGGGGGCAGTTCGGGAAGAGGAATTTCCGAAAAGTTCCCGTACCCGTTTCCATAGGCTTCGTTGAGCTTGTCAAGGGATCCGTATTTTTCCCGGAGCCAGTCACGGTAGCGGAGTCCGAGAGTGTCCAGAGTCAGGGCCTTGCCGGAGGCCTTTTCACGGACAAAATCCGACCAGTCTGCACGATACTGTCCCGATTCCGGACAGACGGAGGAAATTTCCGCTTCGTCAAAGTTTTTCCATTTGGTCCCGTAGGTGTTGTTGATGTCGGTAATGTCCGTGTACTTCGATTTGAGATAATTCTGCCAGTCTTTCCGGACAAGATCGGCATCCAGTGTCACAAAAATAAAGTTGATGTCGTTTTTGACGAAGTTCTCCCAGATTTTCGCGAGTTTCGGATTTTCCGGAAGAGTCGCGGAAAGTGTGACTTCCTGCCAGCTGTTCAGATTGGTCCCGAGCTGTTTGTTGATTTCCGCAAGATTTCTGGAGGCGTCACGCCGCAGAGCGTCGATGAATGCTCCGTCAAAATCGGGCCAGGAGGTCGTAAGAGGCGTGACGTATTCGCTGTTTTTGAACTCCAGCACCGAGGGGAACATCCCTGTCGTATAAGACGTCGTGGCCCTCTGGGATGTGAAGGTTTCGGAAGGAAGAGAAATTTCATCCCACGCACCGTAGTCCGTGGAATATTCATCGTTCATTTTGTCGATTCCGGTCTTGTCCTTCCCGTACTTCTTCTGCATGAATTCACGGTAGTTCCTCAGACTCAAAGGATAGACTCCGAATTCATTGGCCATGCCGATCACCCGCCAGTAATGGGGGAGCGTTTCGCGCATTTCCTTCAGAAATTCGCTGTAGTCTTCCACACGTTTGGTCGAGACTGTTTTCGGTTCCTCCAGCGTGTCGATGTTCCGGTTCGGTTCCTTCAAAATCCCCTTGATGAAACCGTAGCCTCCATTGTACTTGGTGAAAAGATATTTCCGGAAGAGGGCCGTATCGTCATAGACGAATTCCGGAATGATGTTGAAGTTTTTGAAATCCACAGCGCTTTTGAAGGAGCCCGAAAGCATCAGCAGCAGAGGATATACCATGGTCGTTGCCCCTGTGATCAGAATCACATGGATTATGACATTCAGGAGCTTGACCTTCCAGTTCTTTTTTTCTACCTGACCGATAATTGCCATTTTTTCTTATTTCCCCGTCGTTTTGAATTCCATGTTGGAGAGCTTCTTCAGCTGATAGATCGTGAACAGCAGCGTCGTAACGCCCAGAATCCACGCCATCGCAATGGCGGTTCCGAATCTCAGATTCGTATACGCCTCTTTGAAGATATGCAGTTCGGCCACTTCCGTGTTGGCACGTCCGAAAGTCATGATCAGGATCATGCCTCCGCTCTGCGCAGCTCCGATGAAGGCGCCTACAAAGTTGATGATGATCAGGGCCTTCAGAGTCGGGAGAGTCACATGCCAGATCTTCTGGAAGAAATTGGCACCGTCGATTTCGGCCGCTTCGTAAATATCGTCAGGCACACCCTTGAGCGCGGCCAGATAAATCAGACAGCCGGGGCCGGCGCTCGCCCATACGGTCGGGATAATACATGCCAGCATGGCCCAGTTCGAGTCCTCAAGCCAGGCTATCGGCGAAAAGTCGATCCCGAAAAAGCCCAGAATGGACCCCACCACCTGGTTCATGATCCCGTTCGGCCCGGACTGGTAGAACAGTCTCCACATATAGATGACGACCAGTCCGCTCATCACGGCGGGAAGATAGTACAGCGTCCGGTACAGAAGTTTCGCGTGCGACACTTCCTGAAGCAGAATCGCCAGAATGATCGGCGCAAAAAAGCCCAGCGCCAGAATCAGCACCATGTAGCGCAATGTGTTCCAGACCGATCCCCACCATTCCTTGCTGTAAAGAACGTCCGCCAGGTTGTTGAATCCGGTCCATGTTGATCCCCCTACGACCCGGTAGTCCTGGAACAGCAGCGCCGACCCTGAAAACATCGGGTAGTACACCCAGATCAGAATGCTCACCAGCGCGGGAATCATGATCAGATAGCCCAGCCAGTTCTTCCGGAACTCCCAGCCTTTGCGTTTTCCCGAATAGCTGTCCTTCGGGGAGAAGATCATCCAGATCTTGTAAAGGGCATAACAGAAAATGGCTCCGATGATGATTGCGACAATGATTGCCACGCGGTTCCTCTTCGCCCGTTCCTCGGGTGAGAGTTTTCCGATCATCTGGACTGTTGTGTTGTCTGAGGCTTCCTTCAGGGTTTTCTGAAGAAGATTCAGCCTTTCCTCGGGATCGTCCGGCAGTTTGTTTTCGCGGGCAAGCTGCATGGCCTTGTCGATCGGGTCGGTCATATACAGATAGACCATCTGGCAGTTGCGTCCGTAGGGTTCCGGTTTCCCGTCCTTGACCGCCTGATTGAAGGTTTCCTCGTATTCAGGCGGGAAATATTTCAGATACTCATTATAGCCGAATTCGCGGAGCCACTGCGGGGAGAGCATGCGCCCGAGCCCGTTCTCCACAAGAACCTTTGCCGTGATGCGGCGGGCTTCCTTCGACTTCATGAAGTTGATGTACGTCCATGCCGCCTCCCGGATTTTTTCCGCAGGTACATATTTCCCATCCGAGTTGATCCGGCCCTGGATATTGGAAAAGATCCCTTCCATGCCGGCATTCAGTTCGGTCCCGCGTTTGCCGGTGGGGCCTTCGGGGAAGGGGGCGATTCCGATCAGAGAGGCGTCGGTGCCGCCACCCATTTTCTGACTGTCGAGATATTGCACCATCATGCCGAGGCGGCCTTCGCTCCAGGCGTCTCCCCCTTGGGGGCCGCCTGTGTTCTGGGCGGAAAGGCTGGTGTATCCGCGCTGGATTTTCCCGTTGGAATCCACCCATTCTTCGGTTGCGAGTCTCACGTAGAAGTCGAGTGCAACGGCGGCTTCTCTGGATCCGAAGACCGCCACCCATTCTCCGTCGCTGTTCTTTTCCACGGCTTCGCCGCCGGCAGACCAGAGAAAGGCCATGAAGTCCCACGCCGCCTGCAGACCGCTGGTCATGTTCAGACCGAAACGGTTCCGCTCAGGATCGCTGAGTTTCTTCGCAAATTCGTAAAGTTCCTCCCAGTTTTTCGGAGGCGTCTCGGGGTCGAGACCGACTTCCTGAAACAGGTCTTTGCGCCACATCAGCACACGGACAAGCAGCTCCCCGGGAATGGCCCAGATGTGATTCCCAGGTGCGTTGCCGTCAATGCCGGGGCCTTCCCGGTAGATCACAGGGCGGATCGGTGCGGGAGTGTCTTTCAGAAATGCAGCTATCCCACCGGGATAGTCCCGTTCAATGAATTCATCCAGCGGATACAGAAACGCCTGCTGAATATAGGTGTCAGACATCCGGAAGTTGACTCCCATCACGTCCGGTGCACTTCCTCCCGCGATCGCAAGCATGATTTTGGACTCGTCCCCGATTCCCGCAATCGAAATTCCGCTGAAAGCCGACAGTTCAATATACGGATAAAGCTTGCGGAATTCCCGGAATACCTCCAGGCGCGCCTTGCTCTGCGGATCCGTGGATTTCGGGTCCGGCAGATAATTGAGCTTCAGGGGGATTTTCAGAACTTCCTCTTGTTTCGCTGGAGCTTGTGTTTTCCCCGCAAGAGGAGTTTTTGATTTTTCCGGTGCCTGTGCCTGAAGACCCGGTGTCAGCGTCATGCCGATTCCGAGTGTCAGAAGGGCCGCCGTCGTGCGCCAGAATCTGGCGGAGAGAGGCGTCTGCATTCTTTTCCGTATCATGCCTGTGTCCCGTTTTTTAATTGAATGAATAAAATTAGTTTGGTTTTTCTTGTTTCCCGGGAAAAATGGATTCCCCGGCGGATGAAAAAAACTTTTTCCCCCGGCAGATCAGAAAATCTTCAATCTGAATTGCAGGAGCAGGAGTGAAGAATGCCTTCCCTTTTCCATTTTCTCTCCCTCCGGGATGCCGCTGAAAAAGAAGAGGAGAAGACTGTCAGACAAATCTTTCAGTCTTTCCGCATCCCGGGCGGCATTGAAGCAGAGAATTTCATACTATAGGCAGAGAAGTGTTTTTGGCAAGGGAGGATCTGCTGTTTTTTTCTGTTTTGGGCATCCCAGAGGGATCAAATGAGTGTAAATCACAGGAAACGGACCCTCCGGGAAGGAGGAAAAACTCTTTTGAAGTGTTGCATAATGCGACACTCTCTCCTTCCCCCTTCCTTTTTGATTCCGTTTTTTCGTTCCCTTCTGATCCTTAACTGAGAGACTTTTTTCTTCTGGGAGACTTTTTTTCTGATCCTGCTGTGCTATATTCTCAGTCGGGACTGCAGGCAGGCGGCCGCTCCGTTCTTCCTTCCGGAAGGACGGGGAGGAAAGTCCGGACTCCACAGGGCGGGAAGTCCTCCTTCAAGGAGGATGCCGCGGACGAGATTCCGCGGAAAGGAAAGCGCAACAGAAAATATACCGCCGGTTTCGGCCGGCAAGGGTGAAATGGCGGTGTAAGAGACCGCCGGGACGGGAAGCAATTCCCTCCGCATGGCAAGCCCCTTCCGGAGCAAGACCAAATAGGGGATGATGCCGTTGCCCGCGGCGTTAGCAATCCCGGGTTCTGGTCGCATCAGACAGATGGTCGCCGCCCGTGAAAACGGGAACAGAATCCGGCTTATGCCTCAGTCCCGCTTTTTTCCACATTTTGCATCGAAGCAGAAAAGAAAACAGCGAAGCAAGGAAAAATACGGAAAAATGCGGCGGGCATTTTTCCCCCGGGGCAGACTCCGTGACCTTGCCGCACTCCTGCGGCATGACGAGCACTCGTGCGGGGTACGGAATCTTATAAAATCAAATTAAAGATAAAAAGCATGAGGGATGCTTCTCCTCATACTCCCCGGTTTTCGCTGCATTCCCTGCATCCGGCAGGCGCTGCCCGGCGTATTGACGTATTTTTGCATTCATCGCATCTGGCATGACATGAAGGGTTCTATAGATTTGTTTTCAAAGGAATGTGATTTTTTTTTCTATTCTCAAGGCGGAAAGGAGCGGAGTGGTCAAATGGCATGCTGTCTGAATCTGGAAGAGTATCAGGACAAAGTTCTGGGATGCTGGACGGGGAAAAGTGTCGGAGGAACTCTCGGCGCTCCCTTTGAAGGGAGCCGCGAAATGAACGACATTGTTTTTTACACACAGGAATTTCCAGACGGAGCCCCTCCGAATGATGATCTGGATCTTCAGCTGGTCTGGCTTCAGGCAGTGGAGGAACACGGTGTTTTTGCCGTGACTCCGCGTCTTCTGGGAGAATACTGGATGCGTTTTGTGACGGGCCCCTGGAATGAATACGCCGTCTGCAAAGCCAATATCCGGAGAGGATTTCACCCTCCGCTTTCCGGGGCCTGCAACAACGAGCGCTGGAAATGGAGCAACGGGGCCTGGATCCGTTCGGAAATCTGGGCCTGCCTGTTTCCCGGGAATCCGGATATGGCCGCTTTTTATGCCAGTTTGGACGCTTCTGCCGATCATTGCGGAGAAGGTGTTTATGCGGAGATGTTCACGGCGTCTCTGGAGTCGGCGGCCTTTGTGGAGCCGGATATCCGGCGTTTGATAGAAATTGCCCTTTCCAAGATTCCCGGCGGAAGCCGGATTGAACGGGCGGTCCGGATTGCGTGTGAAGGGTATGATGCGGGGCGTTCCCTGCGTTCAGTCCGGGAAGCCGTTGTGAAGGACAGTGAGGATCTGGGCTTTTTCCAGGCTCCCGCAAACCTGGGATTCGTGACAGCGGGACTTCTTTACGGGGAAGGCGATTTCGGGAAAACCCTCTGTTCCGCCGTCAATTGCGGAGACGATACCGACTGCACCGGAGCAACCTGCGGTTCCATCATGGGAATCCTCCTCGGACGCAGGGCCATGCCCGAGAAATGGACCGCCCCCCTGGGGGAACGGATCCAGACGGTGGCAGTGAATCCGTTTCCCGGCAATCTGAATCTGCCGCGCACGCTGGGCGATCTGACACGCCGGACTGTGAATGCGGCTCTGGAAGCAAGGAGGCGCGATCCGCGTCTTCTTGCCATTTCCGCCGGACAGCCCAGCACTCTGGATTCCGGTTTTTCCGCTTCCCTTTCCGGAGGGGAGTTTCTGGAAAGCCGCGTCTGGAAGCGTCCCGTGTACTATCAGGAATATCCTGTGTTCGGGGGGAGTCTTCTGGTGGAATACCGGGATTCTCCTCTCTGTTCGCCGGGCGAAGGATGCCGTCTTATCATCCGTTCTGCAGGAATGCCTTACGACTCATCCATCATGACACTGCGCTGGGATCCGCCTTCCGGCTGGGCTGTTTTTCCCGGGAAGGAATTTTCCATTCGTACCTTTCAAGGGGCCGCGGAGTGTACTCTTGTTCCTGGCAGTTTCGATTCCGCGTTTGTCTATCTGCCTCTGCATGTGACAATTTCCGGTCGGATGGAACCTGTTACGCTGAATATCCCCTTCCAGTTGAAAGACGCGGTGTTTCATGATATCGCGCCGGCCTTTCATGAATATCATGATGCCTTGGAGCGACTGCGCGCCAGACAGGCTTTTCAGGAGAACAGCTCCTCCTGACGCAGAAGACTTTTTTCCCCGGAAGAGGGTATTTTCTCCCTCACAGGAGGAAAAGGATCGGGAAACAGGGAGAAAGTACGATATTTTCCAGCGAAGACGGTATTTTTCTTGGAATTCTCCACGGCAAGGGTATATATTGAAACGCTTCTTGCAGGTATGAATTGAGGAAGGATGAGAAGATATGGCTTTTCTGGACAGCAGATATTTGCTGGAGAACGAAACCGCGTTTGTTCTGTACAACGAGGTGGCGGATCTTCCGGTGGTGGATGTTCACAATCATGCGGATGTTGCACAAATTGCAGGGAATGTGAAGTTTTCCGATCCGTGGACACTTTTTGCGGCTACAGATCATTATGTGTGGGAAGTCATGCGGAAACGCGGTGTGGAAGAAAAATTCATAACCGGTGACGCAAGTCCGAAAGAGAAATGGATGGAATTGTCCCGCGTGTTTCCCGAACTGATCGGGAATCCGGTGTACGAATGGATTCATCTGGATCTCAGGACCATCGGGATCAGTGATATTCTTCTGGGTCCGGATACCGGGGAAGATGTCTGGGAACAGGCGAAGGCGGTTCTTGCGGTGAGTTCCAACTATCCCCAGCGCCTTCTTGAAAGAATGAAGATCGAAACCATGTGCAGTACGGACGATCCGGCCGATACGCTGGAGCATCACGCCGCCCTGAACAAGGCGATGGGCAGGCAGATTGTGAGACCGACCTGGCGGCCGGACAAGGCGGTGAATCTTCTTTCTCCTGGCTGGAGGGAGTATATTGCCCGTCTGGAGAAACGTTTTGACCGGAAGATATCGGGAGTCGAGGATCTGCTGAAAACCCTGAAGATCTCTCACGACTTTTTCAATGAACAGGGCGCTGTGGCAAGCGACCATGCGCTTCTGTATCCGCTCTCCGGAGATGCGACGCTTGAAGAAGCGCAGAACGCGTTCCGCAAGGCTCTTGACGGGAAAACGCCCCCCAGCAGGGAGGAAGCGGACCAGTATGCATCTTATCTTCTGAGAGAATTTGCCGCCATGAACGAGGAGAAGGGCTGGGTGTTCCAGATGCACATCGGAGCCCGCCGTGACGTCCGGGCGGAACTGTTCCGGGAACTGGGGCCGGATTCGGGCGGGGATGTGTCGGATCATGCGATAGACATTGTCCGGCCGCTGAGCGGATTTCTGAATCATTTTGACAATCGTCTGAAGGTGGTGCTGTATTGTCTGGATCCCGGGCATCAGGCGTCTCTGGCATCGGTTGCGCGGGCTTTCGGGAGCAAGGTGCGTCTCGGGTCTGCGTGGTGGCTGAACGACACGCCGGTGGGGATGAGGCGGCAGCTGGAATATATCGGGTCGGTGGATCTGCTGTACAATTTTGCGGGAATGGTTTCCGATTCACGGAAACTGCTTTCGTACTCTTCGCGTTTCGATATGTTCCGCAGAGTGCTTGCGGACACGGTGGCGAGGATGGTGAATGCCGGTCAGTTTCCGCTGTCGCTGGGCATGCATCTGATGAAGCACGTCTGCTATACGGGGCCGAAGGAATTTTTTCGCATCTGACAATGACGTCGGGTGTGCACGTTATCATATTATAAGGAGTCAGAAAATGGAAGTCATCGTAAAGAAGGATGCAAAAAGCGCCGCTTTTCTTGCGGCAAGAATGATTGCCGATGCGGTCAGGGCCAAACCCTCCATTACCCTGGGCCTGGCTACGGGAAGAACGATGGAAAGCCTTTATGCCATGCTTGGCGAGATGCACAAGAACGAAGGACTTGACTTTTCGCTTGTGAAGACCTTCAATCTGGACGAATATGTCGGACTTGCTCCGGAGAATCCGAATTCCTACCGCGCGTATATGGAAAAGCATCTTTTCAGCCGCATCAACATTGATCCGCGCAACACGCATCTGCCCAATGGCGTTGCCGAAGACATTGATGCCGGATGCGAGCTTTATGAAGAAATGATGGAAGAAGCCGGCGGAGTGGATCTGCAGCTTCTCGGAATCGGACGCAGCGGACATATCGGATTCAACGAACCGCTGTCTCCCCTCTTTTCCAGAACCCGGGCGGTGCCTCTGACGAAAACCACATACGAACAGAATTCTCCGCTTTTCGATAAGCCGGAAGACATGCCCATGCGCGCGATCACCATGGGTGTCGGAACCGTTCTTGATGCCCGCAGACTTGTCATGCTTGTGACGGGTGCGGAAAAAGCTGACATCATTCAGAAGGCGATTGAAGGGCCTGTCACCTCCATGATTTCCGCTTCCGCGATTCAGATGCACAATGATTGTGTTGTGATCCTGGACGAGGAAGCTGCGGCGAAACTGGAAAACCGTGAATTCTACGATTGGGTTTACGCTAAAGAGCCGAAATTTGAAAAGTACCGCTGAGTTTCATCGCTGAGAGTCCGGTATTGAATACCGGATTCAGTTCTTGCGATGATGATGGCGTGGGATTGCCTTATCTCCCGGAGTGAACGGGAACGGGGTTTTCCCACGCTTTTTTTGCTATGCGGGAAGAAAGTTCAACAACGAAATTACGGAAAAATGTGCTGAGCATTTTTCTCGAGGTCAAGGTCAGTGACCTTGTCGCGGTCCAACGGCGAGACGCTGGCCGCCGGAGGCAAAAAAATAAAAGAACTTGCGAAGCAACAAAAAAATATTGCGAAGCAAAAATTACGGAAAAATGCGCTGAGCATTTTTCTCGAGGTCAAGGTCCGTGACCTTGTCGC
>CAJMAW010000090.1 GCA_905211485.1 uncultured Lentisphaeria bacterium
GGGTGGCAAAGCTTGTCTCCCAGGCCACCAACCTGCCCGCCATCAGCGCCGCCGCCGTGTCCAGGGCAATGACGATAAAGGAGGATTTCACTATGCTTTCCTCCTTGCGCAGATAGCTCCCGAATGTAATGGTGATCCCCATGGCCAGACTCAGGGTGAAGAAGGCGTGCCCCATGGCAAGAAGCACTCCTTCTGTCGAGAGTTTGGAGAAGTCCGGAGAGAGGAAGAAACGCACCCCCCTGATCGCGTTCGGAAGCGAAACCGAACGCAGCAGCAGCGCCAGAAGCAGAACGAACAGAAGCGGCATCAGAATTTTCGACCAGCGTTCAATTCCCTTCTTCACTCCGCAGAGCAGAATCCCCCCAGCCGCGAACATGAAGGCAATCTGCGCCCCCAGAATGACTCCCCAGGCACTGCGCGGCGCCTGAAGAATCGGTTCCATGACTTCTTTCGCCCCCGCTGGATCCGTGAAGGCCAGTCCCCCGGAGAAGGCCTTCACGATGTAAATCAGCGTCCAGCCCCCGATCACTCCGTAGTATGACATGATGATGACGGGGACAATCACTCCGCAGAGAATCCCCAGTGTCTTCCATCCGCAGAAAAGCAGTGTCAGCGAAGAAAGTGCGATGATCACCGCATACCCGTACACTCCGAAGAGTCCCAGTGCAAACGCCACCACAAGCCCGAATGCTCCGAGCATTTCCACAAAAATCGTCTTGTTCGGCGTGATCCTGTTGAACGCTCCCACCGGCCCGCAGCCCGTCGCTCTGCCGAGCGAAAGTTCGCAGATCATGACCGGCAGCCCCACCATCATGACGCAGAGCAGATATATTAGTACAAATGCTCCCCCTCCGTTCATCCCCGTGATATAGGGGAATTTCCAGATGTTCCCCAGTCCGATTGCGGAGCCCGCCGTGGCGAGCATGAATCCCCAGTGACTCCCCCAGAATTCTTTGCTTCCCGCTTCCTTCATTCGTCAGTGCCTCCGTTTTTTCCCTCAAAATCCGGCATTGTCCCCCCGGCGGGACTGATGTGACCGAAGTCCGGGCATTCTCTTAAGATACACGGCATTTTCCCGCTTTTCCAGTCCCATTCCCCGGAGTTTCGGAGAAATCTGGCTTCTTTGCAGAAGAGGCGGGCGAAAGGTGAGGAAGCGGAACTTCCTCTTGTTTCTTCCCCCATTCCCTTCATCCTCCTGCCGCTCCGCATCGGAGCAGCGGGGAAACAGAAAGACAAAAAAAACTCTCTCAAGCACAGGGAAACACGAATCGGAGGAATCAAGGAAAAAATGGAGCGGGCGAAGGGAATCGAACCCTCGTGGCCAGCTTGGGAAGCTGGAGCATAACCATTTTGCTACGCCCGCATCTCTTGTGACAACGGGACTATAAGATAGCTGATGAATCGTGACATTCAAGCCGGGAAAAAAAGAAAAACCGGAGAATTTTTCAATTCTCCGGCTGAATCATAAACCATACTCTGGCTGTGCCGACAGAGAGAAGACGTCAGCCGAGCGTAATGGCTTCTGCGGGGCATTCGCCGACGCAGGCACCGCAATCCACGCAGGTATCCCCGTCAACACTGGCTTTCCCGTCATTGACCTTGATCGCTTCCGTGGGGCAGGCGCCGACGCAGGCTTCGCATCCAACGCACTTTTCCTGATCTACTTTTGCTGCCATTGCTTTTTCCTCCGAATTTGAGATTGATGCTCTAGAAAAAAAACATGGTTCCGCGGAATCCGCTTTCCCGCGGATAAGCACGGCCCCCTGCAACTGTTTCCGGATACAGTAACATGAAAAACTGGAAAGTCAAGTTTTCTTTCCATGGAATTCCGGATTTGCGCTTGTATTCCGGGCGGCTCCTTTTGCGCAGAGTGCGGGGGAGGAGTGGAAAAAAAACTTTCTCCCCGTTCTTCTCCCCCGGGGCTTCTGAAAAGCGGCGATTCTCCGGGAAGGAGAAAAAAAGAAAGGGGAAGAAAAGAAAAATGAGCCCGGCGATTCATTTCCGGGGAGCTCTTCCGGCAGTCTTTCCCTTCTCATTGCCTCCTCTCATACGAATTGAAAGGGAGTGTCCCGGAACAAATCGAATTCCCCGACGATTGTGGAACGGTATTTCCTTGTGCACCAGCTCTGGAGCGAAGGCATGGAGCTGATGTTCCCGAATTCATAAATCCCGCTTCGCTCTCCGGGATTGAGTGAGAGCGAAAGATTGTTCACCCAGCTGTGTTCCGCGCCGATTTCAGGGACGAAAAGATCTCCTTCCGTGACACATTCCAGATAGGAATCCCTTTTGAACTTCAGTGGGAGCTCTGTCTGAGGTTCGGCATGACTCCGGTTGAGAAAGGAGGTCCGGTAAAGAGAACGCATGGTCCGGTGTTCGAAATATCCGTCTCCGAGAGATCCGTCCTGATAATACAGCGCTTCTGTATAAAAGGTGTCCGTTTCATTTCTCATCCAGTCGGAGAGTGCCCAGACGTCTTCCGCGTGCATGGGAAGGTTTCCGAATCCTCCTGGATTGCTGTTGTGAATCTTCATCCCGTCCGGAGAGGTGTACAGAATTTCCGTGAAATACCAGAAATGAGTCGTTCCCCGGATGTACGTTTCGAGCGATTCCCTGTCTTCATAATCCCATTGGAGAACACTGTACGGCATCCAGAGTCTGCGGAGATGGCAGTGCATTTTCCAGAGAAAATCGGAAACAGGGGTCAGGGGCGAAAGTGGAATTTCTCCGTAAAGAGCATAGAAATCATCCACGTCCCATTTCTCGAATTCAAGCCGGAGCGGACGGAAATTTTCACCGGCTTCCGCATTCAGCAGAGCTTCGCTTTCCACTCTCAGACATCCGTTTTCGATCCTGAGGCTGTGTTCTTCCGTGAAGCCGGATGATTCCCCGCTCTGAAAAACGTGCTGAAAATTGTCCGTATCCACCGATTCGAGTACAACGCTTCCCGCTCCGGGCGAATGCGGAGTAAAATGAATCCTTGCGATCCGGGGCGCAGTGCCTTCTCCTTCAGACTCTTCACCCTCTTCTTCTCCTCCTTGATTTTCCTCCACACGGGGAAAGCGGGGCAGGATTTCTTCAAAAAGTTCTTTCATCTGTTCCGCGTTTTCTTTCAGCGAACCGGGAGGCCTGAGTTCCTCTGCAAGGCTTCCGCAGTCCACTCCAAAAAGTTCCGCCCGTTCCACCAGCGCCAGACGGACGGCTTCCAGACACGGAAACAAAGCCCCGGGTGTCAATGTCTCTTTTGAGGACCAGTCCCCGGCTTCTTCCCACGAATGAATTTCCATGACGGGATTCCTTTCTCCTTCCTTTCCACTTCAGTGCGGGGACCGCTGCGGGTACCCGCTCTCAGCGCAAAGACTGTCAGCGCAAAGACTGTCAGCGCAAACACTCACAACGCTTACACTGTTTGCGGGGCTGCTGTCCACGGGTAGGGAATCTGCGGAATGATGTCAGCAGATAATGTCTGTGGGGGGCGGACTTTTTCCCTTTCCGTCCGGCTCCCCGCCCGTTTCCCCGGCCGCGGAGACCTTGCTCCTGGACATGGGGAACGCGTCAAAGAAAAATCCTCTTCAGCTCTTCAGTCTGTATTTTTTCCCCGGCTCCTTTCCCCGCTTTTCCTGTTTTCACCTTCCTCCACCACGTTTCCCCGCCGGAAAGGAACTTTCACCATTCCCATGGAGAACAGTACTGGAAAACAGAAAAAGAAAGGGCGCAGCGAAGAAAAGGTATGGACTAAGGGAAAAGAGGAAAAGACAGAAAAAGGCAGGGACAGGATGGATCCGGAACAGAAAGGAAAAGAAAATGGAGGAAGAAGCGCAACTGCCTTCTTCCCCCTCCTTTTCTCTTTTTCTTTTTTTCTTTCCCGCCTCCGCGGATCGTTCTTGAGCAGAATTCCCCGCGGAGAAGGCTTTCCTCCTGTCAGTTCCAGGAGATTATGCGGGAATCAGGGATTCATTTCCCCTGCTTTTTCCGCCTGATCCGCGGCGTTGGTCGGTCCGACGGCGTTTTCCCCGGTTTCTGCGGAAGAAAGTGCTATTCCGGAATCTTGGTCCAGAGCGGAAACCTTGATGAAATCAACATCGGTGCCACCGTTTACAGCAAGGGAATACGTTCCCTGACCGAAATTGGTGTTGAAGTCCAGGAATCGCTCCATTTCGCCCTCTTTTTGCAAATCGAGCCACAGGATGACATGTTCCTGCCGGACGTCGATCCGAAGCGAATACCATCTTCCCTCCTTGAACTGCGGAAGACCGGAATCGGCGAAACTGATTGCTTTGGGAATAGGGACAGGATTCTTCCTGTCTTTCGTGTTCAGCGCAACGGAGATGTTCCCCCGGTCCAGGCGGATCTGATAACGGTCGAATTTGAACTCTTTCCGTTTTCCTCCGATATGGAAGGAAAAGACCAGTCCTCCGATGCTCTGGTTGTCGAGGAAGCGGAAACGGGTGCGGAAGGTGTAATTGTATCCGCCGATATCGTGGAAGTTGTTTCTGCCTGCGAGGAGAACGTTTTTCTTCATCGGCAGGGCGCGGGCGATTTTTGAACCGTTTTCCTCCACAATTTCGACAGAATCATTGAAACAGCCGGGTTTTCCGGTGTCAAAGCGGTCGAATCCTTCAAAAAAGATCAGAGCTTCATCGTTGTCGCTTGCGGGGTCGTTTTTCTCCGCGGCGGGGAGAAACGCGCAAACAGAAAGGAGGAAAAATGCGGAGAGAAATCTTGTCATTGTTTTTCTTCTCATCATCATTATTATCATGTGTTTGTCCGTTTTTTGATTATTTTTTGTCCGCGGGAACTTCGATGGATCCGATGGAGGAGATCCGGATCACCCCGTCGACATCCTTCATATCGGTGGGGTCGAGCGCCTTGCGGTTCAGAGTGATATAGAGCCCGTTGATTTTGACGGGATAGGCGATGGAACGTCCTCCGTTTCCGCCCCAGTATCCTCCGAGGGACTGGTTGATCGGATAGGGCTTGCCTTCTCCGGTGATGGGGAAGTCCACGAAACGCCAGCCGTCGAAATTGATGTAGAGATTTCCGGGGAAATCGTGCCACATGCCTTCGCTGCGCCAGAGCCAGCCGTTGGCGTCCTGGATTTCAAATCCGATTTTGCCCCAGCCGCCGTCGCCTTTGACCCAGACTCCGATCCTGTCGGGTTTCCCGGGGAGGGTGACGGGCTGCTTCATTTCAATTTTCGTGTATTCCGCAAAGACATCGGGCTTCTCGCCTTCCTTGATGAGTTTGAATTCGATGCAGCGGCCTTTCTCCTCGTCTTTGACTTCCCGGACCTCGAATTTGCCGGTGCGGCGGAAAATGTCCCAGTTCGGGAGGGAATTGGATTTCGGGATCAGCCTCCACTTGGAGAGATCGTCGAGTTTGTCTGCGACGGTGAAGGCCTTCGGCACTTCCGGGTTGAAGCGTTTCTCCACCTTCACGGAATCCGCCTTCACAGGAGAAAGAAGATATACGGGGGCTTCGGACGCCCGGAGCGTGAGTTTCTTATTCTTCGTCTTCCTTTTTTCGATTTTCCCGTAGAAGGATAGCAGTTCCGCTTCCGTGTCTTCCGGGAAGGTGAAGAGCAGTTCCACTTCCTGCTTCGGGGTCCAGTTTGCATAGGCGAAGTCGCCGCGTTTCCTCGCGTATTCATGGCTGTAGACGACATTGGAGCCGGTATCCATTTTCCTCTGGAATTTTGCCTGGTCCAGCGCCTTCGTCAGCGTCGCATACGCGACATAGATGGGTTTCGGATAGAGGAGCGGGTTCCGTTCACAGAGCCCGCCGTCGCCCCAGAGTGTCTGATTATATCCGTTCCCGGGGTCGCTGAGCCCGCTGATTCCGAGGTGTTCAAAACCGTAGGCAAGTCCGATGAGAGCGTCGCGGATCAGATATTCCGCCTGACGCTGATACCCGAGAATTCGGCGCGGACGCGCGGATGATTCATAACAGCTGGAGAGTTTGAGATCCTTCCCCGCAATGAGTCTTCCCGTTTCCCTGGCAAACCAGGCTCCCTGGGTGCCTCCCTGCCAGAGACGTTCCGGAACACAGCCCTGCGCCGGCGTTTCCAGCCCGATGTAGTCGATCAGAGACACATCAAAATGATTCCGCAGCAGCGCCGCGATGAGGCCTGAGGATGAGGTGTTGTTCCCGTACATCAGTTTGATATGCGGGAATTTCTTGCGGTAATATTCCGCAATGACGGTTGCTTTCTGAACAAAGTTCAAATCCCTGCCGTTCCCGACCGCACCTTTTTCCCCGAGGATTTCCGGGGGCAGGGGGTCTCCGTAGGATTCGTGGAAGATGTTTGCGGCGTTGCAGTCCGGGAACTTCTCGACCTGCGGATCGATTTTCTCCCCGAAATATTCATAAGCTTTTTCAAGATCATCCGGCGGGAAATCGCCCGCCCATCCGATCTGGTTGATGGTGATTTTGTACTGTTTGAACACGTCCTTGGTTAGGGAAGTCGGCATGCCCGCTCCGGGGGGAATGCGCCGGATGCCGGCCTTGTTGAAGACTTTCAGCGCTATATGCGGATTGGAAGTCCCGTGATGGGCGGAAGTCCACCAGGAGCCGAAAGGCGATTCCGCCGGAGTTGCCTGCCTGTCATCCTTTCCGAGGAGGGCGAAAAAGGCTTTGTGGTTCATGTTGTTTTCAGGCTTGCCTTTCTCATGGAGATTGAATTCGAGCGTGTAGTGCCCGAGTTCCGGCATGGAGAGGGGAACGGTGACTTCACACGTCTCCTCCGCGGCAAGCGTGAGTTCTCTGCTGTCTTTTTTCAGGACGACGCCAGGCGTTTCGGGCTTCCAGTCGAGCCTGTCCGGATAGAATTCCTTGCCTTCGATGGTGCCGATGGTCCATTCGAGAAGATAGGTGCCGGGGCGTTTGGCCTTGATGAGAGCGGTGGTTTGCGGGACATCATCGTTGTTGAAGATGTTGCCCGGCTGGTTCTGCTTCAGGTGCAGTTCGGCGGGAGCCCGTTCGAGCGTGACTCCGAAGATGTTGAAAGCGCTGGGCCTGCCGCTGGGTTTCATGTGTCCCGTCGTATAGGCGCCGATTCCGCCGCGGGAGCCGAAGAGTTCAAAGTCGAGATAGGGGTTTTTCCTGTTCCGTCCGCGTGGATGAGGGTCGTTGTCGATGATGTCGAGGAGTTCGCCGGTGTTGATCGGGAACTTGCCGAAGTAGAGCGGGACTTCCGCGCCGTTCAGCTGGACCGTCCCCACTTTCTTGATGTTGGCGGGGAACTGACTGTCATCCGCCGGAAGTTTGACATCGGTATGGGCAAGAGCGCTTCCCCTGCCGTCTCCGTCACAGAAACGTGTCATGCGGATGGTCATGGCGCGTTCTTTTTTGGGATCCGGATCAAGGGCAAAGAGAAGGTAGGCGTAACTGTAAAATCCAAGCGGGACAGCGGTGATCTGGGCTTCCGGAAGACGTTCAAATGCATCACGGGAAAGGTTGTAGTCTACTTCCAGAAGTTCAAGCCCGCGAGTGGCTCTGGTGAGGGACAGATCCGAACTTTTCGGCCCGTCGGAAAGAACCATGGGAATCCCCTCGATTTCCCTGTATCCGCTCCCCAGAGAGGACTTCGCTTCCTTCATGACTCCCGGATTGGCGACGCATCCAAAGTCGATGGCCTCGAAAAACGGCGTGGAAAACGTGTTCTTGTAGGATTTCGCGTTGTCGATGCTGGGGCCGGCTCCTCCTTGAACATAGAGCAGAGCCAGCTTGTTGCTCCCCTTGACAGTTCCGGCATAACGCCCGTCCACCGTGATGGCGATGCCGTCGACGGCGGGCCGGGCATCAAAACGGACCGGTTTGGACAATGCATCCGGAAGCTCTTCCCATTGGATCATGGATTTATTGAGAACCTTGGCATTATAACGCTCAAATTTCGGACGGATGAAATACGTGATGTCAAGCCCTCTGATATTGAGAGCCTGATTCTGAAATACCGGTTCCGGTTCAGTGATTTCGATCTTGACTCTGCCGAAGGCTTCCGCGGCGGAACGCCTCCTTGCCATCTTCTGGGCGACGGGGACAAATGTGAACACTCTTCTCGTCCCGTCCTCGGTTTCGATTCCAATACGGAATTCGGCGGGAAAATTGAGCGTGAAAGTCAGTCCTGCCGAGTCATGCCCTTTTTCCACCGGGATGGTCATATTCACCGGTTTTTTGGAAACGGGAATCAATTCCTCCATGGTGAATTCGGGAGTATCTCCAAGACCTTCGATTGCATCCAGCTTTGGCAATTCAATCTGGGCATTCAGAAAATTCCCCGTTACAATGCAGGAGACGAATATCGCAGCTCCCGTCAAGGTTTTCCAGTCCACCGCAAACTCCTTTCTGTCCATGCCTGTTTTTCACCCCCTTGTGTTTCCTTTTTTTACGGGGGAGCACTCGTGTTCATGCAAGATATTATTATGATTATTATGGAATCATCTCATTGAAACTCAATACCCCACCAAAATATATACCTCTTTTTCTCATGCCGTCTTACACTTAAACGGGAAAAAATCCATTTTTTTGTGAGGATTCATCTCGTCCCGGATGTTTATGATTTCAGGGGACACTATATCCCGGTATCTGGAAAGAATCCAGTCAAAATATCAGATGCAGGAAAAATAAATACACTTTTTCCATATTTCCCCATTTTGGGGATGAATTTCCGCCACTTCCATTTCTGTCCTTTCTCCCATTTCTTCCATTCCGCCTTGCGGAACAGAGTTCCGCTTTCCCGCGGAATCCGGATCCTTTTTCCCGTCCCGGACCCGGGAAAACAAAGCATGACTTGAGCCTTTCCATACATCAAAAACGCAGAGAAAAACTCAAAGAGGACTTTGAGCCATTGGAAGAGATCTGAAGTCCGAGCGCGGAGAGTTGAAAAACGCTAAAGATCCATTAAATTAAAGGATTCTTCAGCGGAAAAAATCATTTTTTTGCGGCCCCTCCCGGGAACGACTCCCCGGTCGGTTCGGCGGGGAAAATTCCGTCATTTACCCTTTTTTATCCCCCGTCGGAGTCCGGGATTGTGAGAGTCCGGCGAATACACCGAGTTGGAGGAGCCTGGCCCGGGCGCTCCTGCCATGCCTCTCGATCAACAGGGGTGAAAAGGATATCGGCAGCACATGAACAATCATTCTTCGGAAAAACAGAAATCCGCAGCCCGGACGGCTGTGGAAGACGGCATGGATAAATGCGATTCCTGTCGTCCCGGCTGCGGGGCCTGCTGCATTGCGCCTTCGATATCGTCTCCGATTCCAGGAATGCCGGAAGGAAAACCTGCCGGAGTCCCGTGCGTGAATCTGGATTCTGCATACCGTTGCCGGATATTCGGTCATCCCGATCGTCCGGCGGTATGTGCTTCGCTTCGTCCGTCACCGGAGATGTGCGGCTCCTGCCGGGAGGAAGCGCTTGCCTATCTGGAGGAGCTGGAACGCCTGACCGCGCCGCCGGAAGAAAAGCTTTCTCAGGTTATGGAATTATATGTGCCTGAGCCGTAGGAATTTACGCTTCTGCTGGATCTCTGGGAGGCGTCGGTCCGTGCAAGTCATCATTTTCTGACGGAACGGGACATTGCAGAAATCCGTTCGGAAGTCTCGGCCTCCGCATTTTCCGGAGTGAAACTGTTCTGCCTTGGCCGTAGAAAGGGGGAGCCGTCTGCGTTCATGGGGATTTCCGGGAAGAAACTGGAAATACTTTTTGTTCATCCGGATCAGTTCGGTCATGGTGCGGGAAAGCGTCTGCTGAGTCATGCCATTGAGCATCTTGGAGTCCTGGAAGTGGATGTGAATGAACAGAATAGTCATGCACTGGCATTTTACCGCCATTTCGGCTTTGAAATCGCGGGCCGATCGGAGCGGGACTCCTCCGGACGGCCTTTCCCGATTCTGCATTTAAAACTCAGACCGCTCGAAAACTGAAGAACACGAAAATCGAGGAATGCCTTCCCGGCAGATATGCTGAATTCATCTATGCAGAATCCGGGTCGGTTCTTTCCTCCTTCCGGAAGCTGCTGCTCCTGCGCGCCCGTGAGCGTTACTAAGGAGAGGAGGAGGAAGGACAGGAAAAAACGGGGAGTAAGACTTTTCCCCCTGAGGGGAGGGGAAAAAAATTTCAGACAAAGGATTTCCCCTCCGGCATTTCAGTGTATTTTCATTTGCAAATTCCAATACGCGCTTTTTCTCCAACGTTTTTGATTTTTGCGTGATCTGACTACTGAGGAGAGCAGAGAGAGGAGGAGGCGTCGGAAGAGGCGTCGGAAGAGGCGTCGGAAGAGGCGGCACAGTCCTGTTTGAGTTTGTTCAGAAGGAGGATTGCGTTTCGGATATCCCTGTCCAGTTCCTTGCCTTCACCGATTTCGCGTTCGATGGTCAGAGGGCCCCGATAGCCTTTTTCATAAAGGCGGCGGAAGAGATTGGGGAAATTCGTCTTTCCCTCGCCAAGGCGGGTTTCGTGCCCGAATTCGGCTCCCGGCAGGGGACGGACGGCGTCTTTGCAGTGGATGTGGACGATACGGCTGGAGAGGGCCTCGACAAAGTCCATCGGATCGTTGTTGTTGTAATAGAGCAGATTTGCCGGATCGAAATTGATGCGCTGATTGGGGGTCCCGACATCGTTCATCGTCCGGATCAGCTTGTCGAGCGGTTCCTGTCCTGTTTCATACGCGAGAACCTGTCCGTTGGATTCGAGGAGCCGGGTGAATCCCTGCATGGCGCGGATGAAACTTTGATAATTTCCGCTTTCCAGATCTTCCGGGAGATAGCCGACATGGACGGCGATCTGTTCAATTCCCATTTCCTTGGCCCAGTCCGCGGTCCGGCATGCGCGTGCGATCCGTTCGGCGCGGGTTTCCGGCGGAGTCAGCCCGACCGTCTCCCGGGCGTGTTCCCAGTCCTGCCCCGGAAACGAACAGAAAACGGAACAGCTTGCAATTTTCTGATCCTCCATCAGTTTCTTTAATTCAGATGTATTTTGATATCCTTCCTTTCCATAGAGATACGAATCAGGAATCCCGGCGAACTGGCAATGCCTGAGACCGAATGCGCGCAGTCTCCTGAAACTCTCTTTCACGGGGAGCAGCGCCGGGCGAACCATGATTCCGATTTCCAAATCTTCTGTTTTCCTCATGAGAAAAAATCCTTCTGCTGATCTTGTTCCGTCCTGTCGTAATTATACATCCGGAAAGAAGAAAAGACATATACGCTTCATGCAAAGAGATGCACTTTTCATGCAGATTACGTTCAGCGGAACTCCCTGCGGTATCCGCTCGGCGAAAGCGTAAACCTGTTTTTGAAAAGACGGGAAAAGTAGAATTCGTTTTCAATCCCCACCGACGAGGCGATTTCCGCAACGGACTCATTGGTATTCAGAAGCAGCTCCGCCGCCTTCCGTATCCTGGCCTGAATCACGCAGTGATGCGGAGAAGTCTGATGATACTTGCGGAAGAGACGGTTGAAATGATTCAGACTGACACTCATCTTCCGGGCTTCCTCTGCAAAATTCCACTTTCTTTCCGGATTCCTGACAATCCTTGCGAGCAGTTCCTCAAAACGTCCCCTGTAATAATCCATCTCTTCCGAAGCATTCTCCGCATCCGCATGAACGGTGAACAGCAGCGTTTCAAGCAGACAGACCGCCCTGTCATGTTCCCGTCCGTCCTGTACCATCCGGATCAGCTCCATCATCTTCATGCGGAACAGCTCCGGATTCCGGAGATGAAAAAAAGGTGCTTCCGGATCCACGCGGAAGAGCCCTCCTTCCCGGTAGAGCTCCACCTTCGGGCCGTAAAAACAGACCCAGTAGTGATCGCGGGGGAGGACTCCGGGTGAGGAATATTCATAATAATGTTCCGGGGACGTGAGAAAAACCGCCGGACCCCTTCTCCGCTCCTCCTTTTTCCGGTCTACTGCCAGCGCGATTTCCCCCGAATACACCAGCTGGAGCCCGCAGTAGAACGGATAGTTCCTTTTGATGTTCCGGGTGCCGAACTGAACATCCGCCATCGCAAAGTCAATGCCCTCGTAATATTTCATTTATGCTCCAAAAGTGTATTTATTTGCATGAAGTGTATATTTCCAGGACTTGTTTTTTAATGTATAATACAGACATGGAAAAGACAAGCAGGAAAAGATGATGAACTGGATCAAAGCGGAAAATTATGAGGAAATGAGCCGGATCGGGGCTGAAAGGATCTGTCTGGTGATTGACGGGGGAGCTCGGACTGGGAAACCTGTCAGGATCGGGCTTGCGACGGGCAATACGATGATCCGGCTATATGAAATCCTGGCGGAAATGCTGAACCGGAAGCGGATTCCGCTCTGCCATCTTTACACCTTCAATCTGGATGAATATGTGGACGGAAGGGGTGCGGCAGTCCCGTACACCCATCCTCTCAGCTACCGCAAATACATGATGGAATATTTCTTCTGCCGCCTGGATCCCTCCCTGGGCTTCCGAGAGGAAAACATCCGTTTCCCGGATCCGGAAAATCCGGAGAATTTCGACCGTGAGCTGGCAGATGCCGGAGGAAGCGATCTGCAGCTTCTCGGTCTCGGCTTCAACGGACATATCGCCTTCAATGAACCGATGGCTGAGACGGAAATCAGCGTGGAGGACTTTGGAATGCTCCCGACCCGCATCATAAAGCTTCGTGAAATGACAATTGCCACCAACCGCCGTCTGACGGCGGGGGGGAAGGATATTGTTCCGAAACGTGCCGTCACGATGGGGATGAAACAGATTCTTGATTCGAAGCGCCTTCTTCTGCTGGCTTGCTTTCCGGAACAGGAAGAAGCGCTGAAGGCGATTCTCCGCGGCGGGAAAGTGACTCCGGAACTTCCAGCATCGTATCTCCTGAAGAAAACGGATTCGGAAATCGTCTACTGCGCGGATTGCATTCATTTGGAGTGTGACAAAAGGTGAAGATTCTCTTTCAAAATGCGCATATCCTTTCTCCCGGACTTGAAATCGCCTGCGGCTCCATGCTCATAGACGGGAAGCGGATCGCCGGGCTGTTTCTTCCATCTGAGGAAAAATCCGCCGTTGCCCAGGCGGAGCGGATCCTGGATCTGGAAGGGAAAACCCTTCTCCCCGGCTTTTTCGACATCCATTGCCATGGGCGCGACAACTGCGACTTTTCCGATGCGGACGAGGCAGGCTCCCGCCGCATCGCCCGCGGCAAACTT
>CAJMAW010000091.1 GCA_905211485.1 uncultured Lentisphaeria bacterium
TCTCGCCGCTGGACCGCGACAAGGTCACGGACCTTGACCTCGAGAAAAATGCTCAGCGCATTTTTCCGTAGTTTCCCCGATCCCGCTGAATCCGTTCCTTCAGAAGAGAAGAACGCAACCCCGTCAGAGATTGTAAATGCACTTTCCTTCGCCGTACACCGAGCACCAGTCTTTGGTGAACAGTTCAATGCTCATGTCGGTCAGAGGATGTTCTGCCAGCTTCCACATGAGATCAGGACTGATGGTGATGGCATGGCACCCGGCAAGAGAAACTTCGTTCACCTGCTGAATGTTTTTGAAGGAAGCGGCAAGAACCTGAGTGGGAAGTTTGTGCATTTTGAAAAGAGTCGTAATCATCTGGACGACACTGACACCCATTCCGCTGATATTGTCGATACGGTTGATGTAGGGAGCAGTGAAATCAACATTGAAATTGGCTGCAAGGAGAGCCTGTCCGGGCGTGAAGATTGCAGTCGCAGTCACCTTGTACCCCATTTTCTTCAGGATCGGCATTGCCTTGTATCCTTCAATGGAAACAGGGACTTTGACATAGAGATTTCCACCGACTTTCTCATACAGTGCCTCCGCATCGCGGAGCATGTCGTTACAATTCTCTCCCAGCACCTGGGCATGAAGCATCCGGTCCCCGATAATGGCGCGGATATCCTTCAGAATGGCAAAGAAATCTCTTTTTGATTCAGATATAATCGTCGGATTGGTTGTGACTCCGGCAATCGGAAACACTTCATTGGCCTTTTCGATTTCTTTGACATTGGCAGTGTCGAGCAAATAATACATCAGAAAATCCTTTCATTCCTCCGGATATCCGTGACGGACAGCCGGAAATCAACACATTTTTGAAAAATGGAACATACAATATAATTCATCAGGGACGTTTTTCAAGAGTTGCGTCTTTTTCTCCTCTTCAGGACAAGAGCCTTCTCATCTTTCTGACGGTCGGGAATTCATGTTCATTTTCCTCCCTCTCTTCCACAGAAGAAATTTGATATCTGCTATTTCCGCTGGTAAAGTATGAAGAGCATCCAAGCCACCGCCTAACGCCGTGGAAGAAAACTGGAAACACTTCTCTTCCAGACGAACTGCCAGCGGCAGAACTTTCCGGCACAGCCGCGGAACTCAAATCCCGATGATGATGATGCCGGGACCGGAAAAAAGAAAGCAAAGGAAACAAGGGAGATCAAAGAAAAATGTCTGCAAAGAATCCGCCAAAAATATCCATGTGGTCCGCCATGCTTGTGGATGATTCCCCAGAGGAAATGATTTTGAATCTGGAAAAAGCGGGGTTCCGTTATACGGAAATCTCCTTTGAACACAGCAGTGTTCTCCTTGCCCGGCAGAAGAATTCCGGGGGGAAGAAAAACACGGGAACAGAATTCCGGCATTTTGCGGAGTCGCACGGCATCTCCGTGGAACAGGGGCATCTCTTCTTCCCCGGGGTCGATCTCGCAGACCCGGACCCCGTGCTGAGAACAGAACAGAATGAAGCATGGAAAAGGGAACTGGATCTCTTTGAAGCACTCGGAGTCAAGGCGGCAGTCCTGCACGGCGGAGGCGAAAAAGGCGTAAAACTCGGCTGGGAAAAGAAGAAAATCCATGATGTCAGGCTGGAAGCTCTGGATTCTCTGCTGGAACACATCAGAGGATATGAAGTGAAAATTGCACTGGAAACAGTCCGTCCGCTGTGTTTCGCCTCCGATCTTCTGGAAGTCGTGAACCACTCGGAACAGCTGGGAATCTGTCTCGACACAGGGCATCTGAATCTGTTTCACGGCGAGTCCCAGACGGATTTCATCCGAAATGCAGGGAAAAAACTCATCGCACTTCACCTCGCAGACAATTTCGGAGAAAAGGATAATCACCTCTTCCCCGGAAACGGGCAGATTTCTTGGGTGGGATTCGCAGACGCCCTGCGGGATGTCGGATACAGCGGACTCCATAATTTCGAGGTCCCCGGCGAACGTTCCTCCTTCCCCGGAATTCATGAGCTGAAACTGAAATACGCTCTGGCGCTGGGAGAATTCCTTTTCTCCTGAAATCAGGAGAGAATCCCGCCCCCCCAAAAAAACTTGCTCCGCCCTTTTTTCTTCCCCGTCCTTTTCTTTATTCTTCCCCAGTTCCCGCTCGGGGACAGGCGGGGGAAAAAACGGGGGCAAAAGGAGGACAAAAACGGAACAGCCGGAAAAAAAGGCGATGAATGAAAACGGAGAACGGAAAAACAGAAAAAACGGGGAGAAAGCAGAAGAGGAAGGAAATGAAAAAGCTCCGTTTTCCATTCCGAATGTTGAAAATACTCTCCGAAGCATGTAGAGTATCCTGCGCAGGCCGGGGAGAGGAAACGGAAGAAAAGATGTCTGCCCCTTTTTCTCCTCTTCCCTGACAAAAAGGAAATCTGTTTGACTGAGTTCTAGACACAACACAGCATAATATATGAAGGAGGATGCAGAGAAAATGTCCGAAACCGTAATGGAAACAATCCGTGCGAAAGCAAAAAGCCTCGGGAAAAAGATCTGCCTGACGGAAAGCGACGATCCGCGCAATCTGAAGGCGGCGGAAAAACTGGTGAAAACCGGTTATGCGGTCCCCGTTCTTGTCGGAGAGGAAGAAGCCATTGTGAAACTGGCCGCGGAAAACGACGTGGATCTTAGCGGTGTGGAAATCGCCGATATCAAGCGTTCTCCGAATCTCCAGAAATACATTGACACCGTTGTGGAACTGCGCAAGGCCAAGGGAATGACTCCGGAAAAGGCCGTGGAATGGCTGAAGGACACCTGTGTTTTCGCAGCGGCAATGGTCTGTGCGGGCGATGCGCACGGATATGTCTCCGGGGGCGGAAATCCGAAGGGATACAATCACAATACGGCGGACAAGACCCGTCCCGCGCTTCAGCTCTTCAAGACCGCGCCGGGGATCAAAACCGCCTCCGCCTTCTTCATCATGCAGATGCCGGATCCCAAATGGGGATGCCGCGGAGCTCTTTTCTATGCGGACTGCGGACTCAACATCAACCCCTCCTCCGATCAGCTTGCGGAAATCGCCGTCACCACGGCAAGGACTTACCGCATGTTCACGGGGGAAGAGCCGAAAGTGGGCATGATCAGCTGCTCCACCAAGGGATCCGCGCATGACCCGATTATCGACAAAGTCGTGGAAGCAACGAAAAAGGCCCGGGAACTCGCCCCCGACCTCCAGATCGAAGGAGAACTCCAGTTCGATGCGGCTCTGATTCCCGAAATCGCCGCAAAAAAGGCACCCGGATCCACCATTGCGGGACATTGCAATGTGCTGGTCTTCCCGGATCTCAACTGCGGAAACACCATGTACAAGGCAACGGAACGTCTCGCGGGAGCCACCGCCACAGGCCCGCTGATCCAGGGACTGCGCAGACCGTTCAATGACGTTTCCAGAGGATGCTCCGTTGACGACATCGTCGATTGCGCCTGCGTCGCCGCCATCACCGAGTGGGCCTGAGATTCCTACCCCGGCGGAACCATAAACGTATTCTCTGGAAAGCCATAATCCGTGTTTCCTTCCCTCTTTTCCCATTCCTGTTTCCCGCCTCGGGCAGGCGGGCATTCTAAAGGAAGAGAAAAGGAGGGGAAGGAAAAAATACGGAAAAAGAAAAAAGCACTCCTCAAAGCACTCCTCCTGCGGAAACCCGAAAAGGGGGGCGGAGGAGAAATAAAATAATTTTTGCGGATCGGAAACTTTCCCGGGAGAGTTCCGCCGGGGAGAAGTCCTGATTTCCGAAGGCTTTCCCCCGCGACAGAAAAACGAAGGGACTCCCGGAAAGGGAATCCGGAAATTTCAGAACATTTCTCTCAGGGAAGCAGGGAAAAGAAGTCAACAGAGCGGAACGGATTTCTCATGCGAAAAGATTCTTTTGTCACAAACGACCTGCATCGGATCAGCAGCAAGATCGCCGAATCCGCCAGACAGGGCGAATTCCACCAGCATCCCCGGAAACAGGAATCCGGAGACGCGCCGCACTCTTCCACCTCCGTTGCATCTCCCGCCGCGACATTATCATCACTTGCCGAGGCATCTCCTGCCATATCTTCCGGGCAGTCGTCTCCAGAAACGCATTCCGGAGGAACCGGGAGCAGTCCCCGGGACGGGGAGGGAGCGGATTCCTCCGTCCGGAAACAGACGGCTTCGGCCTCTTCCATGTCGGCGGGGACTTCATCCGCATTTTCTTCTGCGGCGTCTTCGTTTTCCTCATCTTCGCCCTCTTCCCCGCCGGACGGCTCCTCCATTCTTCCGCCCTCCTTTTCGGGAACGGCTGCAATGGAAGATCCTTCGCCGTCAGCTTCCGCCATTTCCCAGGGGGAAAAGAGTGTTTTGAATCCGCTTTCCGCGGCTAAGGAAAACAGGGAGGAAAAACAGAAAACTTTCTCTCCGAAACTGGAACAGGCACTGCAGCGGAGAAGAGAAGAATATTTCCGGAGCAGACGGGATCTGGCCGTCCGTCTTGCCAAAGCCGGCGCGGAGCTGGAAGCCGAATGCGAGGAGTTGGAAAGACGTCACGCCCGGCTCCAGAGCGCCCTTGCTTCCATCCAGACTCTTTCCGAACAGCTGAAGAAACAGCAGGAGGGGGAAAATGAAGAGGAATCGTATCCCCCTCGTTTGGAAAAGCAGTCCGTTCTTGCGGCGAAGTGCAGAATCATTGAAAATATCCGTCTGGAAATCATCTGCCTGATGTCGAAGCTGGAAAAGGAATCGGAGGGAGGCGGCGGCGTTTCCTCCGGAGTTTCCCGAGGAGGGAAAGGTTCCACAGGCGGCATGGACGGGATGGCGGAGGATCTCTCGTCCCTGACACTGGGCCAGCTTCTCAGGATGGGATTTTTCTTTTCTCTCCCGATGATTCTGACGGTTTTCCTGGGAACGCTGCTGCTCTGCGCCGCTCTGATCGCGGCGTTCAACGGAGCCATCCGATGGTGACGAACAGACATCGCCGTCCGCTGTACGAACCCGTGGATTACCTGCGTCAGAAGAACGAACGCAGGAAAATGGCGAATTATCTCCGGACAGGGAACTTCCGGAAAATTTCCGGGGAAAGGGATATTTCACGTTCGGGAGAACTCAAACGTTATATCCTGCACGGCATCGCTCTGATTCTGCTGCTGACGGGGCTGTTTTTCATTTTCTTCTGATGCCGTGATTCTCCTCCGCGGGAATGCTTTCCTCTGCGCCGTGAAATGAGGAAGAGGAGAAAAAAAGACGGAAAGACAGAAAAAACGAATGGAGTTCTCACGCCCCTCCCCCCAAAAAACGGAAACGGGGAGGGCAGGAGCAGAGCTCCGGGAAAGGGAGACCCTCCGATGAGCGGAATTCAGGTGTTTCAGATCAGGACGGGAGGCTTTGACGATAATTTTTCATATCTGCTTGCGGCGGAAAACGGTGATGCGGCGATGGTGGATCCCTGCGGAGACCTGACCCTTGTCCGGGAGCGTCTCCGGGCTCTGGGGGAATCCGTCCGTCCGCGCTATCTGCTTCTGACGCACGGGCATCACGATCATGTGGAAGGGCTTTCCGAGGCGCTGAGTTTTTTCCCGGGGGTGCCGGTCTCCTTCGGTGGGGGATACGGCGGAGCCTCTTCCTCCGCAGACTCAGGGAAAACGGATCTGGCTTCCCGGCGGCGGGCTTCGGCGGCATCCGATGCCGTCTGTGGCGATGATGGGGGAATCCGTGTGAAGGACGGGGAACGCCTTCCCTTCGGAGAGGACAGCTGGATTGAAGTGCTCCATACACCCGGACACAGCTGGGACAGCGTCTGCTACAGACTCGGAGACGATTCCGCCATCTTTACCGGAGACACTCTCTTCATCGGCTGCTGCGGCTACTGCCGTGCGGAAATCATGTTCCGGACTCTGCGGGAAAAAATTTTTCCTCTCCCGGATTCCCTGATCGTCTATTCGGGGCACGATTACGGGGAAAAACCATTCGACACTCTGGGAAACCAGAAAAAGGTCAATCCCTGTCTCGCCGCAGAGGATTTCCGGAGTTTCCGCAAGGCAGTGGAGCAACTGTAAGGTGAAACGGTGAAAAGAGAAGCGGGAACATCACGGAACACTCGGCCCCGGAACGCAAAGGACATGATGCCGCCTGCGGACAACGACTGGAAACACTCCTTTCCCCCGGCTTCCGGACAAGCCCCGCTTGTTCTCCTTCTCGGGTCCATGCCCGGGGAGGAATCCCTCCGTCAAAACCAGTATTATGCATACCGATACAACTCGTTCTGGAAAATTGCGGGCGAGATTTTCCACTTTTCCCCGGAAACAACGCCGTATTCCGAACGCATCCGGATCCTGAATGAAAACCGCATTGCACTCTGGGACGTTCTTTCCTGCTGCACACGGGAAGGAAGCCTCGACACACGGATCCGGAATCCACGCCCGAATGACATCCCTTCCTTTCTTCTCGGACACCCCACGATACAACGCGTCTTCTGCAACGGCGGAGCGGCGTATCAGCTTCTGAAGCGTTTTTTCCCCGATCTTTTCCGGAGGGAAAGGAATCTTTTCTGCATTGAGCGTCTGCCCTCAACCAGTCCGGCGGCGGCCGCCGTCCGCTATGAGGAAAAACTCCGGCGCTACCGTACCGCATTCTCAGCTGCGCTGCGGGACTGCCCGGACGGAAAAACAGCGGAAAAAACGGCACACAGGGGATCCTTTTTGCGGCAATCTCTCCACGGGGAGGCGGAAAGTCCCTGCGGGGAAAGAGGAAAAACGCAGTAAGGACGGCAACGGGGAATCATCCCAGAGAAGGAGGAAAAAAGAGAAACTGCGTACTAATTCTATGATTCAGAATCAGTTTCTGCAGTATCCAAGATAGTCCTCCAGTTCCTCCCGCCCCATGGAAAGAATTCTCCGGAAATCGGGGGAGGAGTCTCCTCCGAAAGTCATACGGGCGTATTGCAGGAAGGCGGTTTTGAGCCATCTTCCTCCGAATCCTTCCTCCCGGGAAAGGCGGTAAACGGTTTTCAGGAAAACCAGACGGTCATCCGGAGCAGTCCCGGAGAGAATGTCTGAGGAGGGATTTCCCGGATCCTCTTTCCCCTTTCCGGACCTGATTCTGTTGAGGAGGAAAGGATCCTGCAGCATTCCGCGCCCGACCGCCACGCCGGCGCAGCACGTTTTCTCCCTCATCCGGAAGGCGTGTTCCGAAGTCAGGATGTCTCCGTTTCCGAACAGAGGCAGTCCCTCCGCGGAATCCACGGCGCGGGCGAGACGGGTCAGCGCCTCTTCCGCGGGAATTGGAGCATAGGCCTCCCGGACAGTCCGGAAATGGCAGATCAGAAGAGAAATCCCCGTATTTCTCAATGCCTTGAAAAGCGTTCCGGTCTCGGAGGGGGATTCCCAGCCGGTCCGGAGTTTCACGGAAAGGGAGACGTCCGGAAGCGCCTCCGCAACGGCCGTGCAGATTTCCGCCATGAGAGCGGGCGCCTTCAGACAGGCCCCGCCATTCCCTGACGACAGCACCGTCGGACTCGGACAGGCAAAATTCAGATTCACGGCCCGGACTCCCAGTTCCCGCAGACAGCGTCCCGCCTCCGCCAGCGATCCCGGATCATGACCGAGCAGCTGGACTATCACCGGATATCCCGGATTGTTCCGCAGAAAAGGCGCAATGTGCTTCCGGAAAACGCTCCGCGCCGGCACGCCTTCGCGATTCACAGGGACAAACGGAGTCATCCATGTGCGCACCATCCCGAGTTCCATCGCTGCCCGGCAGAAAACCGGAGTCATGACTCCTTCCATGGGCGCCGGAAGAACCCGGTCCGGAAGAGTCAGAAAGGGATCCAGCTTCAATGGTTCGGAAAAGGAGAAAGAGTCCATCAGGAAAGCCCCCGATCCCGCCCCGGAGATGTGCTTCTGCCACGCCGGAGCGGGAGAAAAGAAAAGACGCATCCATGCCGGAAACCGCCCTCTGCCGGAACAGAGGGGGAAAGAAGAAAAAACGCTGTTCCCGGAGAACGGAAATCCTCAGAGGATTTTTCCCTCCTCCCTCCTTCTCCGTCGAGGAAATCAGCGCAGTTCACAATACAAATTCCGGTTGTGCATTCCTCCTCCCGGCCGCATCCCGTCCTGCTGGCGGATCCAGCGCTCCACAATCGGCTCCAGAATGAAATCCTCGAGTTCATCATTGATCTCAAAACGGTAATTGCAGAAGGGACAGCGGGCAAAGGTTTCAATATCCGCCTGTTCCAGGGATTCGCCGCAGGAGGGGCACAGGAGAAAACGTTCCGGAGACGGAAGTCTTCCGTCATCGGTCTGTTTGAAGGTATAGTGTCTGTTGTTTTCCGGCTTTTCCATGGCAGTGGTATTATACAGCTCAAACCCCGAAAAAAAAGCTGTCTCCGGAAAAAATCATGTTCTTTTTTGAATGTTCTCTTTTGAGTTCTCTCTTCACCGTTTAACGCCGCATGACGAAAAGGAAACTGGGGAGGAGGAAAAGAGGGGGTTTCAGACGGACAGAAAGAAGTTTCCTTTTTTCCCCCCACACACTCCCCCCCCGCTTCCTCTTCTGAACTCCCCCCACCATCCGGTGGAGGAGCGGACACTCCTGTGACGGAAAACAGAAGGCAGGCGGCGGGATCCGTCACGGTAAATGACGGACGGAAAAGTCGTTTTTCATTCAGAAGCGCCGGGCTCTTCTGAACCCGGAGAAGCGCCGCCGGAGGCGAAACGCCTGATTTCGATGCCGATCTCCCTGGAAAAACAGGCCGCATTCGGTTTCGCGATCCGGAGGCGGATGCCATTCAGAAGAGGATTCTCCGCAAGACATTTTGCGGCGAGATGTTCCGCAAGCGCTTCCAGCAGATGGAAGGAGGATCCTGAAACATAATCATGGATTTCACGTTCGATCTTGCTGTAATCGAAGGTCATGGAAAAATCGTCCCTTTCCCCCGCCATGCGGAAATCGCCGTACAGATCGACATTCAGGAGGAGAGTCTGTTTCTGCATCCGTTCGCCGGGAAGCGTGCCGATGACGGCCCGCACCTTCATATCCGAAATGCTGATTGTATCCATTCTGTTCAAAGCTCCTTCTTGAGTCAGAGATATTTTTCTTTCAGATAGCCGAGGAAGGGCTCCGGATCCATCCGCTCCGATCCGAAGAGACGTTTCCGCACCTCGCGGGGACTCAGAGCGGCACCGTAACGGTGCAGATGCGTCCGCAGGAAAGCCAGGATTCCGGAGAAATCTCCCGCAGACACGGCCTCGTCCATTCCGGGGAGGGACGATTTCAGTTTTTCCAGGAACTGTGCGGCCATCAGATTCCCCAGCGCATAGGTCGGGAAATAAGCGAAGAGGCCGCAGGCCCAGTGAACATCCTGCAGAACGCCGAGAGAATCATTCGGAGGCTCAAAGCCGAAATACTCGAAACTTTTCGCATTCCAAGCGTCGCGGAGATCCTTCACCGGGAGGGAGCCGTCGAAAAGCCGTCTTTCCAGATCATAGCGCAGAAGGATGTGGAGATTGTAGGTGACTTCGTCCGCCTCGGTCCGGACAGCGGACTTTTCCACACGGTTCACCTCCCGGAGGAAACGGTCCAGCTCCACTCCGGAAAGCTCCTCCGGAAAGTGCCGCTTCAGTTCCGGGAAGAAAAACTGCCAGAACGCCCGGGAACGTCCGATCTGATTCTCCCAGAGACGGGACTGCGATTCATGGAATCCCAGAGAGATTCCGTCCGCCAGAGGCGTCCTGTCCAGCGCGGGATCGATCCCCTGATCGTACAGGGCGTGCCCGCACTCGTGAATGCAGCTGAAGACGCAGGAAAGCGGACGGGAAGGAAGAATCCGGGAAGTGATCCTGACATCGTTCAGACCGAAATTTGTCGTGAACGGGTGTTCCGAGAGATCCATGCGCCCTCGGTTCCAGTCATAGCCCATCCGGCTGACGACGAAACGGCAGAACTCCCATTGCTTCGCTCCGTCAAAAACTTTTCCGTCGAAGAGGGAGGAGGAGGAATCCCCCTCCCCGTTCTTCTGTTCCTGCGTCTTCTGCGCCCGGATGATCTGCGCGGCAAGCGGAGGCAGACGGCGCCGGAGAATCCCGAAGAGGGAATCCAGTTCGCAAGCCGTCATTTCCGGCTCGTAATCATCGAGCAGAACATCGTACAAATCCCGCTGTTCCGGAGTCCGGAGCCGTTCCGCATATTCCCGTTTCAGATCCACCAAAAGCTCCAGATTCTCCCGGAGCGCCTTGAAGTCCGCATTCGCGCGGGCCTGTTCCCAGACGCTTTCCGAACGGGCGGCCGCCTCGGCGATTCTTCTGGCAAGACGCGTCGGGATGCGTTTGAATTTTCCGTAGTCGCGGGCCGTTCTGGAAAGAAACGCCGCTTCCATCGACCCGGAAGCAAAATCCAGTCCCGAGCAGAGATCCAGCAGACGCCCGAGCGATGGCGACGTGCTTTTCTCATGAAGAATCCCCGCGAGCGCCGCGAACTGCAGAGAACGCCCCCCCGACGCCCCCCGGGGCATATAAACCTGCTGATCCCAATCCTGCATCGCAACAGCCGCCCGGAGATCGGAAATTTCCGCCATCTTCATGCGGAGACGCTCAAAAGCACTCTCCCGCGCCGCTTTTTTCCTCATCATATCGGCTCAACCTCCTTCTTCTTCTTTTTGGAGAGCCCGATGAGAAGACGGGAATATTCCATGGCTTTCCGGGCAAGCGCATCGCGCTCCTCCCCGGGCGGAAGGGCGGAATACTCTTTCAGAATCCGGCGGTTCTCCTCCTGATAATAAATCTGTTTGATCACTTTGACATAGTCTGCAAATTCCTTTTCGAGCGAGGCGGCGGAGCGTTTCTTTTTCCCGTTTCCGCTCTTCGTTTTTCCTCCTCCTCCGCCGGAGTGTTCTCCGCTCAGGACCTCTCCTTCTCTACCATGGCCCGCCATGCCGCCGCCGGGATTTTCCGCTCCGTTTTCCGCGCCATCCTCTCCGGAAAAAGCGGATGGAGGCGGACTGGCGGCGGTCCCGTCGTCATCCGGCGCGGCAGATTCGCCTTCCTCCTCGCCGGAAGGGGATGAGGAAACCAGAAGCGCCGTCACTTCAGGACAGACCACTCCTTCCTTCTCAAAACGGGCAAGGATATTGCTCCCCAGTTCGCCCCATTCTCCGTCATATTTGGTCTGCATGGCCATTTCAATGGCTTCCGAAAGCGGGGAACGGTCCAGCATTTCCGGAGGAATCTCGCTTTCCGCGATTCCCGCCAGAGTTTCATCGGAAAGCATCAGACTGAAAAGTCCGCACATGGCTTTTTTGAGGCGCGGATTCCTTTCCGAAAGAGGAGGCGGCAGCTCCATCTCCGCCGCGGCAGTGGAGCTGTTCCGTTTTTTCCCCTCCCCCGGTGAAAGATCTTTTCCCATATCATGAAGCTGTTCTCGGTACAGCTGCCGGCGCGCGTGTTCTTCCTGAATTTCCCTGCGTCTCCGGAATTCGAGTCCGACGGCCTCGGCCGAAATGCCCAGCCGTTCCGCAAGCCAGGATAAATAAAGATCCTGAGCGACACTGCTGTCCAGCAGAAGGATCTGCCCAATCACAAAAGCCGCCGCCTCCGCTTTGCCGGAAGGACTGGAAAGATCCTTCCCCTCCGAAGCTCGGTCAAGAGCGAAATGAAAGAAATCCACCGCGTTTTCCACTGCGGAAAGCAGCGCTTCCGGGCCCTGGGAGCTCAGCACTTCGTCGGCATCCTTCGCTCCGGAATAGCGGACCACCTTCAGTTTCATTCCCAGAGGAAGAAGAATGGAGGCATCTTTGAAAACGGCCTTTTCACCCGCGCCGTCATTATCCAGCGCCAGATACACGCTGTCCGTATAACGTTTGAGCACGGAGGCCTGATCCGCTCCGAAGGCCGTTCCCTGCGGCGCAACCGCATTCGTACAGCCGGCACGGTGCATCGCAATCACGTCAAGCTGTCCTTCACAGAGCACGGCATAGCCTTTCTCATGAATGGCAGTCCGGGCGAAGTGAAGAGCGTAGAGAATCCGGCTCTTCTTGAAGATGAGGGTCTCCGGGCTGTTGACGTATTTGGCCCCGGAGCTTCCGGATTCGATGGTCCGGGCGCTGAAGGCAACCACGCGCCCCTGCTCGTTCCAGATCGGAAACATCAGGCGGTTCCGGAAACGGTCATAAACGCGTCCATTGCCGTTCGTCCCTTCTGAAACGAGTCCGGATTCCCTGAGCTCCTCTTTGGAAAAGCCCTCCCGCGCAGCCCAGTTCATGGCGGCGTCCCAGGAATCGGGGGAAGCCCCCAGACCGAAGCGGTTGACAAATTCCAGCGGAATTCCGCGCGTCTTCAGATACAGCGCCACCGCACTGTCCGGATGCTCCCTCAGCTGCCTGGCATACCACGACGCCAGATTCTCATGCAGAAGGAAAAGACGTTCCCGGAGACTGTAATTTGAACCCCGGGAGGAAGCGACTCCTCCTCCTCCCTCCGCATCGCTTCCCCCCCGGCCCCTTCCGTAGCGCGGTTCCGGTTCCGGAATCAGCACATGGTATTTCCTTGCCAGAAGCTCCACCGCATTCGGAAAATCCAGCTTTTCCAGCTCCATGACAAAGGTGAAGACATTGCCCCCCTTCTGACAGCCGAAACAGTGAAACGCCTGACGCGAAGGATTCACAATGAACGATGGCGTCTTCTCCTGATGAAACGGACAGCACGCCTTCCACGTCGCTCCATATCTCTTCAGCTGGGGAACATAGGAAGACACCACATCGACGATATCCGCACGGCTCCGGATCTCTTCAATCACATCATCGGGAATATATCTTCCCATGGGAAGGCACCCCCCTCAGTTCTGAAGGCGGCGGAGTCTTTCGACCACTTCCAGACGCTTCGCCGTCAAATCCGGGCTGTTCGCTGTCAGGCGCTGATATTTGTTGTAATACGTGGACGCTTCCGCCTTGTTGTTGAGATAAAAATCATTCACCACGGCAAGATTCAGCGCGACATTCGGATTTTCAGGCGCCAGCCTCCCCGCCTCCCGGTAAGCGGTCAGCGCCTTTCCGGGATCATGGCGGATCAGATAAAGCGTCCCTATCTGCGACCATACCGCCGGATTCCGGCGGAAACGCGGATTCTGCGCCAGAAGTCTGTAATACCCGAGAGCGGCCGAATTATTCAGCCGGGCGGTTGTCTGCGCAAGCAG
>CAJMAW010000092.1 GCA_905211485.1 uncultured Lentisphaeria bacterium
GGCGGGTCGTGGCGGCATCACGGGATGATTTATCTGGCTTTTCTGGTCTCATTCTGGATGTCGTATTATTACGATCCCTGGCGTCTGCCGTGGCGAGTCCCCGAAAAAATCCTGGATGCGGCGGATCGTTGCCGCTGGGTGCTTCTGCTGCCGCTGCTCTGTGTTCAGATCCGGGGCGCTCAGATCGCGCTGAAGAATGACTGGAATCATTCGTTTTCCATGGCGAAGGAATGCGCGGCGTGGGTGAAGGAGACGTATTCCGGGGAGGAACGGGCGGAAATGATTTTCATTGGACGGAGCGGGCCCATGTCTTCCACACTCTGCGGCTTTCTCGGGGGAATTCCGTTTTATTACACGGAACGCGGCGAATTCGGGACGTATATGATCTGGGACAAAGCGCGTTTCCGCTCCGCGAAGAAGGACTTTTTCGATTCCGTCCGGGAAATTTCGGAAGAGAAGAACTCCCGTCCGTGCCTTCTTGTCCTCGGGAAGGCGCTGGAAGAGAAGAAAATCCCCCCGGAGTGCCGCTTTCTCAGGAGTTTTAGCGGCGGAATCGTCGGGGACGAACAGTATCATCTCTATCTCTGGACTCCGAAAAAGAAGACAGACGGTTGAAATCAGGCGCAGAACGTGGTATTGTATCCGCCTCCGCAGAGAAGGAATGCGCAGTCATGGCTCAGGAACGTTTTATCACATCCACATTGAACAGGAAGGACGAAACGGTGGAAACCACCCTCCGTCCCCAGCGTTTTCAGGCCTTTCCGGGACAGGAAAAAGTCAAGGACCGTCTCGAAGTCTATGTCGGCGCGGCGAAGGGGCGTAACGAGCCCCTCGGGCACCTCCTGCTCAGCGGCCCCCCGGGACTCGGGAAAACCACTCTTGCTTATATCATTGCCAATGAAAAGGGATGTTCCATCAAATCCTCCAGCGGACCGGTCATCGAAAAACCCGGAGATCTGGCGGGGCTTCTCACGTCTCTGGAAGAAGGAGACATCCTCTTCATTGATGAAATCCACCGCCTGAACACGGCAGTGGAGGAATATCTGTACAGCGCCATGGAGGATTTCTTCATCGACATCATGATCGATCAGGGGCCGGGAGCCAGAGCCGTCAGACTGAACATCCCCAGATTCACTTTGATCGGAGCGACGACTCGTCAGGGACTGCTCTCCTCTCCGCTACGTTCGCGATTTGAACTCTCGCTGCGTTTGGACTATTATGCGCCGGAGGAGCTCCAGAAAATCGTCATGCGCTCCGCCGGACTGCTGAATGTCGAAATCGAAGACTCCGGAGCCTATGAGATCGGACGCAGAAGCCGGGGAACCCCCCGGATTGCAAACAATCTCCTCCGCTGGACCCGCGATTATGCTCAGGTCAAAGGAGACGGGAAAATCACTTCCGCCGTCGCCGCCAAAGCACTCTCCATGCTCGATATCGATGAACATGGACTCGATGAGATGGACAAGCGGATCCTCGAAACCATCATCGGCAATTTCAAAGGCGGTCCCGTCGGCGTCAATTCCCTTGCCGTCGCCATCGGGGAGGAGGCCGGCACCATCGAAGACGTCTATGAACCCTACCTCATTCAGGAAGGATATATGATGCGGACGACTCAGGGCCGTTTCGTTACAGACCGCGCCTGGCAGCTTTTCGGCCTGACTCCGCGCACCAGGAACCGCAGAGCTCCCGCTTCTTCCTTCCATGATGACGATCAGCCTGGACTCCTTTGAAAAAAACGTCCGCAGCTCCTCTCCTTGTTTGTTATATCCCCCCATACCCTCTTTTTTTCCCACCTTTGATTAAAAAAAAGACGGCAGGAAAAAGCTGAAAGCGGGAACTCTTGAAAGCGGGGAACTCTTCTTGCTTGATCCTTTCCCAAGATCAGGTCCCCGATGTTCAGATTTTTCTTCCTTCCTCCCATGATCTGGTCTCATCTGAACTCATTCGGAGCTGATCCGGCCCTTATCCGGGTCATGAGTTGCTCCACATGGATCAAGGGAAAGGAGCAAGAAGAAGATGAAGATGGTGATGGTGACACTCTTCATTGTTTCTCTCCCCCCCTCTCTCTCTCTGCGCGCCTGCTGCAGCGGGAACGGGAAAAAGGGAAACGCTGAAGAAGAAAGGAAAGGACGAAATCGGAGAATCCCGGAAGAAGGGATTCCATACAAATCAAAAAAACAAAACCAATAAAAAAACCGGAAACAGTCTCACAATAAGGAGCGTGTCTCCGGTTTTTTCTCTTCTCACGCATTTCCGTTCTTCAGCAGAAAAGCCTTCCGGACGGAAGGCTTGCCCGGCGTGAAAAGACAGTCTGAAATTTCTTATTTCACGGCTGCGGCGCGAATGCCCAGTGCGGAAGAAATCTCGAGATATTTCTCGTGATTTTCCTTGGCAAGATATTTGAGAAGGCGTTTCCTTCTGTTGACCATGGCCATCAGACCGCGTCTGGTGCTGTGGTCTTTTTTGTTGGCGCGCATGTGTTCGGTGAGTTCCGCGATACGCTCGGAAAGGATAGCGATCTGGACCTCAGGGGAGCCTGTGTCACCGTCCTTGCGTGCGAACTTCGCAATGATTTCTGTTTTTTTTGTCTTTTCCATGATAACCTTTTTCCTGATGTTAAAAAAAACGGATGAGTAAAATTTATCTTTCTTTTTATTTTTTTCAAATTTATTTCAGATTTTTCTTCAGTTTTTCCGGGAAGGTAGTTCAGGTTGTTTTTCCCGGCAGGCGGTGTTATGTTATCACGTCGGGGCTGAAGGCCGGACTGCGCGGGGAAGGGAGGAAAACAGAAGGCAAGGAAGAATCTTTCGGGTATGGATGAAAACGATTTTCTGATACGCAATGCCCGTCTGTATGACGGGAGCGGGAGGGAAGCGTTTCTTGCGGATGTCACAGTGCATGGCTCCCGGATTGCCGATGTCCGTCCGGCGGGGAAGGCGGCGGCTTGCTCCCCCCTGGGAACGGGGAAGCCGGAGCATTCTCTGGATGCAGAAGGGAGAACTCTGACTCCGGGATTCATCGATGTGCATTCACATTCGGATATTTCCCTGCTGGCGGCTCCGGAAGCGTTTGGAAAAATCTCCCAGGGCGTCACCACGGAGATTGTGGGGAACTGCGGGCTGTCCGTTTTTCCCGTTTTGTCGGAAGAGGTGCGCGCGCATCTCAATGAGCTTTACAGAGACTACGGGGAGAAGATCACATGGGACGCTCTGGAAGGATATGCGTCTGAGCTGGAGCGCAGACGCGTTGGTGTCAATGTGGCATCCCTCTGCGGGCACAACACGCTCCGCGCCTCCGTCTCCGGCTATGAGGACGTTCCCCTTGAAGCCCCGGATCTTCTCCGGATGCGCGCTGCACTTCGCGGGGCTCTTCAGTCCGGAGCGGTCGGCTTTTCCACAGGGCTTCTTTACATTCCCGGGAAATTTTCCTCGGAAGAGGAACTGCTTTCCCTGATGCGGGAACTGCGGGAGGAGGATGCCGTTTATGCGACGCATCTGCGGAATGAAGGTGATTTTCTGGAAGAAGCGCTGGATGAGGCGCTGCGTCTTGCCCGTGCGGGGAGCGGTCGGCTCCAGATCAGTCATTTGAAGACCGCGCTTCCGGAGAACTGGCATAAACTGCCCTCCGTTCTGGAGCGGATCGGGAATGCGCGCCGGGAAGGACTTTCCGTCCATGCCGACCGTTATCCCTATACCTTCGGACAGACCAGTCTGAGCGTCATCCTCCCGCCTCCATACGACAAAATGACCGACAGCGCCATCCGGGAGGCCCTTTCCCGCGATGCCTCCGCCTGCGATTCGCTCCGCTCCGGACTGGAACGGGAAACGTTCTGGGACGGCATCATCCTGACTTCCTCCTCCCTCCGCGAATATGAGCCTCTTTTCGGACTTCCGATGCCTCAGGCCGCAGAAAAGGCCGGAATGACTCCGGCCGCCCTCACCGTCGAACTGATGCGGAAGGACGCCCCCGCGGCGATGGCCGCCTTCGGCGGGCTTTCCCCGGAGAATCTGCGGAACATCCTTTCCCGTCCCTGGGTCTGCTGCGGATCCGATGAAAACGCCCGTCCCCGGGATTATTCTCTCGGGCGCAGTCATCCCCGCGCTTTCGGTTCCTTCCCGAAATTTCTCCGCATGGTGGCGGAAACTGAGGGGATGGCGGAGGCTGTCCGGAGGGTCAGCTCCCTGCCGTGTTCCATTTTCCGGATTGCGGGGAGGGGACTCGTCAAACCCGGATATTTCGCCGACTTGACTCTCCTTGATGAAACGGAACTTCAGGACCGTGCCGATTTTGCTCATCCGCACCGTCCGGCGGACGGCATTCTTGCCGTATGGGTCAACGGTGTGCTTTCCTATGCGCCCTCGGCGGAAGGAAACGTCCCCGGAAGGGCAGGGCGCTTTCTGAGATTTTCCCCGGGATCTGTCATCAGTGAGGCCGTTTCTCCGGCGTGAGTTTGCGTTCCGCCTCTTCCGGATGGAGCGCGATGAATTCCCAGTAGCGCTGTGAGGGGCCGCGCCGGATTTCCATCATCAGCGTTTCAAATCTTTCAGGAGTCCGCAGAAACGAGATTCCCGCCCTCAATTGAGCGGGAAACCCCCTTCCGCGCAGATACTCCAGGATGGTTTTCCGGCAGATGCGCATGGCGCATTCCACTCCGTAAAATTCCATCATGGCATGGACATGGGTTTCCAGTTCAGAGGCAAATTCGCGAACGGTCGGCGGCGCTGCGTTTTCCTGAATCTCGCTGAAAATCCACGGATTCCCCAGTGCACCGCGCGCAATCATGCCGCAGCTGCAACCGCTTTCCCGGAGAAGAGTGCCGTAGGCTTCTTTCGTGAGCCCGCCTCCGTTTGCGATCACCTGGATCCCGAGATTTTCCCGGACTTCGGAAATGATCCGGTAAAACACCGGACCTGAATAAAAAACCTTCATGACTCTCCCGTGAAGGGTCAGCGCGGACGCGCCTGCGTCTTCCAGACGTCTGCAGAAACGGACCGTGGGCTCCGCATCCGTCTCGCTCTGGATCCGGGTCTTCACGCTGACCGGAAAACGGGAATATTTCACCAGCGTTTCCAGCGCACGGAGCGCATCGTCCGGTCGCTTCAGCGCAAGAGTGATCCCTTCCCCCTTTTTCGCCACCTTCGGCGCGGGACAGCCCAGATTGAAGTCCAGCACGTCAAATTCCCGATCGTTCAGGAGTTCCGTCGCCTTCCGGAGCATCGGCAGATCCGAACCCACCAGCTGGACCCCGAGAAAGCTTTCCGCGGGATCCCGTTCCAGCAGTTTCAGCGATTTCGTGGTCTGATAGACCAGAGAACCCGCATCCACCATTTCCGTGAAGGCGAAACGGCAGCCGTGACGCCGCGCGGAAAGACGCATCGGCAAATCGCTGTGCCCCGCAATCGGAGCCAGAATCACCGCTCCGTCTGGATAGATCTGTTTCATTCCGTCTCCATCATGACGCGGAAAAAGAGAAGTCTCACCCGTTGCCGTCACCGCCGCAGAAGAGATGCGGAAAACAGAAACAGCTCTTCCCTCCCCCCTCTCCTTGCGGAAAAGATTTCGAGAGAGAAAATGAGAGATCAAAGATCAAAAGAAGAAAAATCAGTATCAGTCCGCCTTGCTGAACACCAGACTGGCATTCGTTCCGCCGAAACCGAAACTGTTGCTGAGCGAGTGGCTGATTTTCACCCCTTCGCGGTTTTTCCGGACAATGTCCGCCCACGCGAATTCCTCTTCCGGCTCCTTCAGATTCGCCGATTCACAGACGAAGGAGTGTTCCATCATGAGGGAACAGAAAATGGCTTCCACCGCGCCTGCCGCCCCGATCATGTGCCCGGTGAGCGCCTTGGTGCTGTTGATGGCAAGTTCCCCGTTGGCTCCGAAAACGCGTTTGATGGCTTCCATCTCAACGGGGTCCCCCGCGGGAGTGCTGGTTCCGTGAGTGTTGATATAGGTGATGTCGGAGGGAGAAAGACCCGCCGAGCGTACCGCGGCCGCCATGACGTCCGCACTCGAATCCGCGCTCGGCAGAACCATGTCCACCGCATTGCTGTTGGTGGCGTATCCTGACAGGTGTGTCAGAATTCTGGCTCCCCGTTTTCTTGCGTGTACCTCGCTTTCCAGCAGGATCATCCCGGCGCCCGCGGCGATGACGAATCCGTCACGCGTTTTGTCGAAGGGCCGACTGGCCGTGCCGGGGACATCGTTGTAATTTCTGGAGAGCGCACGCATTGCATTGAACCCGAGCGCCTGCCCCCAGGAGACTTCTTCCGAACCGCCGACCAGCACCAGATCGTACTGCCCCGATTCGATCAGCCTCGCTCCGGCAATGATGGCCATCGCGCTGCTGGTGCAAGCGCAGCTGATGTCGTAACTCTCCCCCGTGATGCCGAATACGAGGGACAGATTGGAAACCGCGGAGGACGGCATGATCCGGGGCACGGAGAACGGTGTGACACGGCTCATCCTGCGGCAATTGTCGAAAATCTTGATGGTGTCGTACACCTCTCCGTAAGCGCTTCCGGCGCAGCCGTTGATGACGGCCATTTCCTTTCCGGGAAGGGTTTCCGGCGTATATCCCGCTTCCGTGATTGCCTCGTAAGCCGCTGCCACGGCCATCTTCGAGTTGGGGGACATGAATCTCATGTTCTTCCGGGTCAGAACGGGACATTCCGGATTTTCATCCGCCCATCCTGCCACCTGACTGTCCAGGTTCATCTCCTTCCATTTGGGAATGAAAACGGTTCCGGATCTGGCCGCCTTCAATGCATCCATGTTCGCATCCAGCCCATTCCCCAACGGCGTTACAAGTCCGCGTCCTGTTATGACAACTTTTGGCTTCATGTATGAAATAAACCTTTTTTTAGATTGACAATCATAAAAAGCTGTTACAATATAGCAATAAATTATTTTTTTTCAATAAGCAGAAACTTTTTTTCCTTTCTCTCTGCCTTCTTCTTTTCCGTTCCCGTTTTTTTCTTTCCGCCGATTGTCTCGGGAGTATGTTCTTCCTGCTTTCCGTTTCCGGAAGGAAAATGAGGGGACTTCCCGGGCCTGAGTCGAGCGGGAAACAGCCGCCCGGGAAAAAGAACGGAAGGAAAAGAGGGAAAAGAAAGAGGGAAAGAGAACACGGGAAGGAGGAGCCCTTTGGCTTTTTTTTGATGCGGGAAAATTTGCATCTTTTGCGGAAACGGGTTATTTTTTTATTAACTGTTACGGAGTGATCTTTTCTGACGGAGGATATACGGGCAATGAAAATCTGCGGGGTGGAATCATAATGGGAGAAAACAGAAACGGGAACGGAAAGAAGAGACGGCCTGCCCGAAGCAGCGGCAGATTGTTTTTCTGTCTGCTGCTGGCGGTCTGCAGCTGTCTGCTCTGCGCATGCGCCTCCGTGCCCTATACAGACCGTTCGCGCCTGATGCTGACGGACCTGGAATATGAAAACAGACTCGGCGCGGAATCCTGGACCGAAGTCTGTTCTGAGGAAAAGGAATCGGCGGATGCGGAACTGACCGCGCAGGTCGTGCGGGTCGGGAAAAACATAGCCGCGGTTTCCGGACAGGATTCCTTTCAGTGGGAATTCAAACTGTTTGATTCGTCCGTGGCGAATGCCTTCTGCCTTCCGGGAGGGAAGGTCGCCGTCTATTCGGCGATCGCCGAATACATGGACAACGAGGCGGAACTCGCAGTGGTGATAGGGCACGAAATCGCCCATGCGGTGGCGCGGCACGGCGGGGAGCGGATCAGCCAGAGCATTCTGCAGGAAATGGGGAAAAACCTTCTTTTTATGGCCTCAGGCGATTCCGACGAGTCTTCTCTTGCCGCTGTCGCATATGGAATCGTGACGGAATACGGCGTTCTGCTCCCCTACAGCCGGGAGCATGAATATGAAGCCGACCGTATCGGCATGATCCTCATGGCCAAGGCGGGATATGATCCCTCCAGCGCCATTGTCTTCTGGGAAAAATTCGGCGGAAGCGGCGGCGGTCTGGAATTTCTCTCCACGCATCCGCTCAGTGAGAACAGAATTGAACAGATGCGCGGAATTCTGCCTGAAGCCATGGAGTTTTATCAGTCCGCCTCCGTCAAACGCGGGACGGGAGCGTCGGTGTCCCGGCGCGGCGGGCAGCAGAAGAAATAATAAAGAAAGCATCGTCAGATTCTTCCATTCTGTTCTCCGCTCCTGATGCAGGATCTGGAACAGCAGAAGAGAACACAGGGCGGATACTCTGTCCTCCCCGGGAAGAAGAATGGGATGAGAAAAACGGAAAGGCATAGGGTGGAAAGATGAATATTATTGTGATCGGTGCCGGTCCTGCCGGATGGAATGTGGCGAAGAAAATCAAAACCAGTGATCCCGGGAGCCGTGTCCTGATTTTCGATGCGGGCAAAGACGGGTTTTATGCCAAGATCCGTCTCCCGGAATACCTGGCCGGGAAACTGGAAAGAAGGAGACTCACGATCGCTTCACCAGAACAGATGGCCGCAGCGGGGGTGGAAGTGCATGCGGGCGAGAAGATTGTCTCGTTCGACACTGTGAAGAAAACCGTCCTTTCCGGGGACGGGAGGGAGTATGGATACGACAAGCTGATCCTGGCCACCGGCGCGTCAGCGCGTCTTCCTTCTGTGCCCGGTATGGAGGGGACGGCACGGGTGTTGACGCTCCGGAAAATCGAGGATGCCGACGCCATCGCCGGATTCTGTACGGAATCCGGACGGGCGCTTGTGCTGGGGGGTGGACTTCTCGGACTTGAAGCAGCATCGGCCCTGAAGGAGCGCGGAATGAATGTGATGATTCTGGAATGCCAGAACAGACTCCTTCCGCGTCAGCTGACGGAGAACGAATCGGCTTTTCTGTATGAGGAGTTTCAGGCGCGCGGGTTCATGGTGAAACTGGGCGTGAATGTGAAGCGGGTGGAGGCGCAGCCGGGGAGAGACTCCGGAGCGTCTTCTCCCCTCCCGGCAGAGAACCCGGATGCGTTTCTCCGTGCGGAGCTGGACAGCGGGGAAGTCCTGGAGGCGGATCTGATGCTGGTGTCCGCCGGAATTCAGAGCGAGACGGCCATGGCCGCCGCCGCGGGATTGGAAGTGAAACGCGGAATCGTGGTGGATGATACTCTTCGGACAAGTGCCCCGGATGTGTATGCCATCGGAGACTGCGCGGAACTGAACGGGACCGTCGCCGGGCTGTGGGTTGCTGCAAAAGATCAGGGCGAGGCTCTGGGGGAGATCCTTTGCGGGAAACGAGCTTCGTTCGCTTCTCCCCCCTACAGTCCGCAGCTGAAGATTCCGGGGATTGATCTGAATGAATTGAGACGGAAAGCGGCGGTGTCCGGGGACGGAGCAGGGGAAGGGGCATGAGCGGGGAAAAACTCTATTATGAAGACAGGGATCTGAAGATCACGGACCGTTTTGTGACGGTGTCCAACAAAGTGGTTCTTCCCATCGATGAGATCACTCTGGTGGAGATCGACCACAATTCATTCACGTTTTATCTTGCCCTGACGGTGAGCGCGGCGTCTTTTGCTCTTCTCTTCGTTCTTCCGTCTCCGCACTATTTCATTCTGATTTTCTGTCTGCTCTGCATCTGGGTCCGTTATGAATACGAACATTATGTCGCTCTTTACGTTCATCTGCAGAATGCGTCGAAAAAGAGAATTTTTCTTTGTTCGCTGAGCCGGCGGGAAACTCTCTACCGCGCGGCGGAAGCCATGACCTGTGCGATTGCCGGTTCCAGAGAGGAAACAGAGGAAAAACGCCTTTCCATTACGGAAACCGTCAAACTGAAGAAGTTCCTGGCCTCTCTGGAAGACGAGAAACTGGAACCGCCGGAGAAAAGCTGAAACAGCCGTGCCGCCCGTGCATCCGCCATGGCGGATATGCTGCCGCCCGCGCCGCAGCAGGAAGAAGAGACGGAATATCCAGAAGAATAGCCCTGCCTGCCCCTTTCCTCCTCTGCCTTTGCGGCGCCAGCTTCTGAAGGTGTCCTTACGCAGCTGTTTTTCCCCTCCTCTCTTCTTCTCTTCCGGTCCGGGCGGGAAGGGGCGCATGTTTTGGGAAAAAGAGAGGGGGAAAAGCACGCCTGAAGAAAAGTCCCCCCCGGGAAATCAGAAAAAAAAGATCGATATCATGAAACAGAAGAAAAAAGAAGATACCGGAATATCCCGGATCAGAAATTCTCCCGCCCTGTATACACGGGAATCTCTGAAAAAAGGAAAATCGGGCAGGAAATCCGTCTCCGGCATTCAGGCAGGAACGGATCTTGTGGTTGTTTTTTCCTCCAGTATCGCCGCCGCTTCTTCTTCCGTTTCTTCTCCTCCGATGACGGCGGAGGAGAAGGGGCCTGCTGAGCGTTTTTCCGCGGCGGAAAAGGAAAAGAAGAAGGCGAAGGGTGAAAAAAAAGGAAGGGAAAGGCTGGAGGGCGCCGGAAGCCGCCGTCTTCCTTCCCTCCGTCAGACGCCGCCGCTGCCCGCTCCCTCTGCGGGAGGAGCGGGAAAGAAAAAGCGGACGGGAGTCCTTCTCCAGTCCGCGGCTCTGCCGTATCTGTGGACGGATGACGGGGAACTCCGCGTGATGCTGGTGACCGCTTCCGGAGGCGGTCCCTGGATTGTTCCGAAAGGAAACATTGCGAAAAATATGACTCCGTGGGATTCGGCAGCGAAGGAGGCTTTTGAAGAAGCCGGAGTGACCGGAGTCTGCGAGGAAACGGAAGTCGGGGAATATCTGTTTTCCAAGAACGGGAGCAGGGGGACGGAAATCAGGGTGAAGGTCTATCCGATGGAGCTGACGGGGATTCTGCCGGAATGGGAGGAGTCCGGACTGCGGAAACGCCGTCTTTTCCTTCTTTCGTCCGCGGCGCGGGTCGTCCGGGAGCCGGGGCTGAGCGTCCTTCTGAAAGAGTTCCGTCCCCCGAAGAGAGAAGGAGAAAACGCTGCAGGGGCCGTCCCGGATCCCCCCGCCGTTTCTGCGGATTTGCCAGATCCCGTTCTCCTTTTTGCCGGAGAGGGAAAAAGAAAAGAAAAAACGGAGGAAAAAAAAGAAAAGGAAAAGGGACACCATCCCGATTCCGGGAGAAAAAAGGGGGAAAAAGAAAAGAAGAAAAAAGGAAGCGGGGGAAAAAAGGGAAAAAAAGGAGAGGTGAAATCCTATGGGGCTTGAGATTGAACGGAAATTCCTGCCTGCGGATGATTCCTGGAAAAGATCGGCGGAGGGAAGGACTCTGTACCGGCAGTCCTATGTGCCGACGGAAAACGGAGTGACTTTCCGGATCCGCCGGGCCGGTGAGAAAGGTTTTCTCACGCTCAAAGGCCTGTCCAGAGGAACTGTCCGGGACGAATATGAATATCCCATCCCCGCCTCCGACGCGGATGAAATGCTGGAAAAGTTCTGCCTCCGCCCTCTGGTCGAAAAATACCGTTACCGGGTCTTCTTCGAGGGCTGGCTCTGGGAAATCGACGAATTCCTCGGAGAAAATGAGGGGCTTGTCCTGGCGGAAATAGAACTGGATTCCCCGGACAGTCTTTTCCCGCATCCTCCCTGGCTGGGACGGGAAGTCACCGGAATTCCCTCCTATTACAATTCGTATCTGCAAGCGCATCCTTTCCGGAGCTGGAACAGAGAAGATGATGGAGCAGAAAAGCCGCAAAGGGAAGAAGGATGAACGCCGGAAAAAAGCGGCATCCTGCATTCCGGCTGTTTCGCAGAAGATTTTTGCCAGGCGGCTTCCTTCTCTCTTCTTTCGGACCGTCTGCATTCCGGCAAAAGAAAAATACCGCTGGGGAGTCGGGCATTTTCTTTCCCTCTCTCTCCCTCTTTTCCCTCTGCTCCTTTTTCTTTTTCCCCTTCATCATCATTTCCGTATGAGGACAAAGGACGCAACGCCGCCGTGCCTTTCCTTTCAGTCTGATCTGCATTGTCCTGCCGCTTTCCTTTTCCCGGATGCCTTTCATGTCCCGGAAATTTCGGGGAAAACGACGTTTTTCCGGGAACGCTTTTTCCCTTCTTCCTGATTTTCCGGATCCTGCGCATCCTGATTTCCACTGGGAGAAAGATGCGGGAAAGAGGAAAAGCATGTTTTTTTCACCGGAGAAGCCGCCGAAACTGGCAAAGAGAAAGATTGTGATGTATATTGAAACAAAGATCCGGCATCAGGAGATATGCGATGAAACCCTGTTATACATACAAAGGTCGCCCGCTGACTCCCTCGGGAAATGGAAAGAGGTACTCTTCCGGGAGAAAAGGGGGAGTGTTCCGCAGGATTTTCTATCTGGTGCTAGCTCTCGGTCTTCTGGCGGCGGCGCTCGCTGGGGGCTGGGAATTGACAAAAACATTCCGCGGCATGTCCCGCGAAACAGACGCAGGGGAAAACGGCATTGCCCGGGAAACCCGGGAACTGATCCGTTCGGGTCTTCTTTCCGGGAAATCCTCCGAAGGGGAGAAAAACGCTCCGGGAGAAGAGGCCGCCCTGTACCGGGATCTGTACAGCGATTATCGCGTCGGCCGCTATGCGGAAGCCCGGGAAAAAGCGCGCAGACTGCTTTCCGGGATCGGACGCGATCACGGACTGTATCTGCGGAGCTCCATCATTCTCGGGCGTTCGAGCATGGCGCTGTATTACGGGCGGGCGGATTCTCCGGGGCTGACCGTGTATACCGTGAAGAGCGGCGACACACTCTGGACTATCGCGCAGATGCATGGCAGCAGCGTCGATGCGATAGAGACGGCAAACCCCGGCATAGTCCCGGAGAGGATGAGCGCGGGGGAGTATGTCACTGTGCCGCTGCCGTTTCCGGTCGTGCCGATAGATATAAGCTGGTCGTCGGCGCTCGTGGGCTACTGCGTGCGCGGGCTTGCCGCGCGCTATCCGTTCATCTCCGCCGGGGACATCGGCAAGAGCGTGATGGGCCGTCCGCTCTGGCGGCTGAGTCTCGGCACGGGGGAGAACCGCGTGCTGTATAACGCCTCGCACCACGCGAACGAATGGATATGCACGCCGGTGCTCATGAAGTTTGCCGAGGAGCTATGTCA